>NZ_JBYTBO010000007.1:0-152845 GCF_058789255.1 Pseudomonas sp. FW215-R2 | reverse complement strand
AGCCCCTCATCGTTGATGTCATCGCTGAGGACGGGCCGAATCTTAAGGGCGTATCGAAAGGCTGTCAAACTTATTTTTGAAAAATTTCAAAATTTTTTGTCGGCATAACAATCACTTACCACCCTCCCCCCGTAAATTCGGGGGAAAACGCCGAAGGACGGTATCAAAAGATCCTGACCTCCGGCGCGTCCTGCAGAGTCAAACGCAATCAGGCGATAGCGCCCAACAGCTTTTCCCACTCTTTGTTTTCTTTCTTCGACACGCCGCCCAGCAGGTCAATCGCCTGGCGCAGACGGAAACGGGTCAGGTCCGGCCCGAGAATTTCCATAGCATCGAGCACCGATACCGAGCTCGCCTGACCGGTGATCGCGGCAAACATCAACGGCATCGCATCACGCAGTTTCAGTTCGAGGGATTCGACTACTGCCTGAATCGTCGCCGTGATGCTGTCCTTCTCCCACTGACGCAGGCTTTCGAGCTTCCACAGGATTAACTGCATCAGTTGACGAACCTGATCACCCGAGAGCTTTTTCGATTCGAACAGCTTGGCATCCGGGTTCACGCCACCGGCAAAGAAGAAACCGCCCAGCGGTGCAACCTGGCTGAACGTCTCGACGCGGCCCTGAACCAGCGGTGCGATCTTCATCATGTATTCGGAGTTGAACGCCCACTTCTGTACGCGAGCGGCGAACTCTTCCACCGGCAGATCACGCAGCCACTGGCCGTTGAGCCACGACAGCTTCTCGATGTCGAAAATCGGCCCGCCCAGCGAGACGCGCTTGAGGTCGAAGTTGTCGACCATTTCCTGCAGCGAGAATTTCTCGCGCTCGTCCGGCATCGACCAGCCCATGCGGCCCAGGTAGTTGAGCATGGCTTCCGGCATGAAGCCCATGCGCTCGTAGAACGTCACCGAGGTCGGGTTCTTGCGCTTGGACAGCTTGCTCTTGTCCGGGTTACGCAGCAGCGGCATGTAGCACAGCTCCGGTTGTTCCCAGCCGAAGTATTCGTAAAGCAGGATCAGTTTCGGCGCCGACGGCAGCCATTCTTCACCGCGCAGCACATGGGTGATGCCCATCAGGTGATCGTCGACCACGTTGGCCAGGAAGTACGTCGGCAGACCGTCGGTCTTCATCAGTACCTGCATGTCCATGCGATCCCACGGGATCTCGACATCACCACGCAGCATGTCCGGAACAACGCACACGCCTTCGCTCGGCACTTTCATACGGATCACGTGCGGCTCGCCCGCAGCCAGGCGACGGGCGACTTCTTCCTTGGACAGCAACAGCGCACGGCCGTCGTAGCGCGGGGTTTCGCCGCGCGCCATTTGTTCGGCGCGCATCTGGTCCAGCTCTTCGGCGGTGCAGAAGCACGGGAAGGCATGGCCCATATCGACCAGTTGCTGGCAGTACTTCTGATAGATGTCGCCGCGTTCGCTCTGACGATAAGGACCGTGCGGGCCGCCGACGTCCGGGCCTTCGCTCCAGTCGATACCGAGCCAGCGCAGAGCGTCGAAGATCTGCTGTTCGGACTCGCGGGTCGAGCGCAACTGATCGGTGTCTTCGATGCGCAGGATGAACTCACCGCCGTGCTGCTTGGCAAAGCAGTAGTTGAACAATGCGATGTAAGCGGTACCTACGTGGGGATCCCCGGTAGGCGATGGCGCGATGCGAGTGCGGACGGTGGTCATGGCATGTCTCGAAAAGAATGAAAAGCAAAGAACGATCAAGCGGCGAATGGTAACAGGCGACACCCGCCCCGCTCCAGCGGACAGGGCATTTAAGCCAACTTTGCGTCTGTAACGCCCGTTGGCCGTGGTGAATGGCTGAATATCAGCAGACGGCATTTACCGTTCATCGGCTGTATGCCAGATTCGCCTGCTGATAACTTTCCTTACAATTCCTCGACTACAGTTTGCCCATGCCTGCCCAACTCAAGCGTCGCCTGTTCATTTTCCTGCTGCTCGTCCTGCTGATTGCCGGGGGCTTTTTTGCTCATTGGTTTTTCAAGGGACGCTTTTATGAAAGCACCGACAACGCCTATGTCCAGGGTGAAATCACCCGCGTGTCGAGCCAGTTGAGCGCACGCATCGACGAAGTCCTGGTGCAGGACAACCAGCATGTGGAAAAAGGCCAGTTGCTGGTCCGCCTCGAGGGCGAAGATTTCCGCCTCGCGGTCGATCGCGCCAACGCCGCCCTCGCCACCCGCGAAGCCGAGCGCCTGCAAGCCCAGAGCAAACTGACCCAGCAGGCCAGCCTGATCGCTGCCAGCGACGCACAAGTAGCAACCACGCAAGCCACCCTCGGCCGCTCGCAGGTCGATTTGTCGCGGGCAGAAACCCTGCGCAAACCCGGCTACGTCTCCGAGGAGCGGGTCACCACCCTCTCCGCCGACGCCCACATCGCCCGCTCGCAAGTGGCCAAGGCCCAGGCCGATGCGCAGAGTCAGCGCCAGCAAGTCAACGCGCTGAGCGCCGAAATCAAACGCCTCGACGCACAGATCTCCAACGCCCGCGCCGACCTCGCCCAGGCCGAGCTGAACCTGACCCGCAGCGAAATCCACGCGCCGATCAGCGGCCTGATCGGCCAGCGCGCCGCACGCAATGGCCAAATCGTGCAGGCTGGCGCTTACTTGTTGTCGATCGTTCCGGACGAATACATCTGGGTGCAGGCCAACTTCAAGGAAACCCAGATCGGCCACATGCTGCCGGGCCAGAAGGCCGAACTGGTCTTCGACGCTTATGGCGGTACGCCGATCGAAGCGCGGGTCGACAGCCTGTTCGCCGCCTCCGGCGCACAGTTCAGCCTGTTGCCGCCGGACAACGCCACCGGCAACTTCACCAAGGTCGTGCAGCGGATTCCGGTCAAGCTGACCTTCAAGGCCGATAACCCGCTGCACGGCAAGATCCGTCCGGGCATGTCGGTCACCGCCACCGTGAATATCAAAGACGCCCCAGACAATGGCCGGTGATCAACTGATCCGCCCGATCGGTGAACCGACCCGGCGGGACTGGATCGCGGTGATGAGCGTCATGCTCGGCGCGTTCATGGCGGTGCTCGACATTCAGATCACCAACTCATCGCTCAAGGATATTCAGGGCGCCCTGTCGGCGACCCTGGAAGAAGGCTCGTGGATTTCCACCTCCTATCTGGTGGCGGAAATCATCATGATCCCGCTGACCGCATGGCTGGTGCAGTTGCTCTCGGCACGGCGGCTGGCGGTGTGGGTGTCGCTGGGGTTTCTGATTTCGTCGTTGCTGTGTTCGATGGCCTGGAGCCTCGACAGCATGATCGTGTTCCGCGCCATGCAGGGCTTCACCGGCGGCGCGCTGATCCCGCTGGCCTTCACCCTGACTCTGATCAAACTCCCCGAACACCACCGCGCCAAAGGCATGGCGATGTTTGCCATGACCGCCACTTTCGCCCCGTCCATCGGACCGACCCTCGGCGGCTGGCTCACGGAGAACTGGGGCTGGGAATACATCTTCTACATCAACATTCCGCCGGGGCTGATCATGATCGCCGGGCTGATGTACGGTCTGGAGAAAAAAGAAGCGCACTGGGAACTGCTGAAAAGCACCGATTACACCGGCATTCTCACGCTGGGCGTTGGCCTCGGTTGCCTGCAGGTGTTTCTTGAGGAAGGCCATCGCAAGGACTGGCTGGAATCGAGTCTGATCGTGACGCTGGGCAGCATCGCTCTGTTGAGCCTGATCACCTTCGTCATCGTGCAGATTTCCAAGCCCAACCCGCTGATCAACCTTGGCATCCTCCGCAATCGCAACTTCGGGCTGTCGAGCATTTCCAGCCTTGGTATGGGGGTCGGGCTGTACGGCTCGATCTATCTGCTGCCGCTGTACCTGGCGCAGATCCAGAATTACAACGCCTTGCAGATTGGCGAAGTGATCATGTGGATGGGCGTGCCCCAGCTATTTCTGATTCCACTGGTGCCGAAACTGATGAAGTTCGTATCGCCGAAATGGCTGTGCACGATCGGCTTCGGCCTGTTCGGGCTGGCGAGTTTTTCATCCGGCGTGCTCAACCCGGACTTTGCCGGACCGCAGTTCAATCAGATCCAGATCATCCGCGCCCTCGGCCAACCGCTGATCATGGTGACCATTTCGCTGATCGCCACAGCTTACATCGTGCCGCAGGACGCGGGCTCGGCATCGAGTCTGTTCAACATCCTGCGCAACCTCGGCGGCGCCATCGGCATTGCCCTGCTCGCGACGTTGCTGGATGCGCGCACCAAGACCTACTTCGATTATCTGCGTGAAGCCGTGGTACCCACCAATCCGCAGGTGGCCGAACGGCTGGCGTCGATGGCCGATCGCTTCGGCAGTGACACGGCGGCGCTGGGGAAATTGAGCGAGATCGTTCATCAGCAGGCGCTGATCATGGCCTACAACGATGCGTTTCGTTTTGTCGGGATTGCACTGGGGATCAGCATGCTGGCGATATTGCTGACCAAGAAACTGCCCGCCGGCCTGAAGGCTGGCGAGGCGCACTAACCCTGAGTGGACGCAGAGCGTCCAGGGCTGCATTCCCACGCAAAGCGTGGGAACGATCAGTCAGACTGCCAACAATCGCTCGCGCATTTTGGCAATCTCGTCGCGCATCTGCGCCGCCGCTTCGAATTCCAGGTCGCGGGCCAGCTGGTACATCTTCTCTTCCAGTTGGCGGATGCGCTTGGTGATCTCGCTCGGCGAGCGCAGTTCGGCTTCGTACTTGGCGTTCTCTTCGGCGGCCTTGGCCATGCCTTTGCGCTTCTTGCTGCGCGAACCGGGCACGGTGGCGCCTTCCATGATGTCGGCGACGTCCTTGAACACGCCCTTCGGTGTGATGCCGTTGGCCAGGTTGAAGGCGATCTGCTTGTCGCGACGGCGCTCGGTTTCGCCGATTGCACGCTCCATCGAACCGGTCATGCGATCCGCGTAGAGAATCGCCCGGCCATTGAGGTTACGTGCCGCGCGACCGATGGTCTGGATCAGTGAACGCTCGGAACGCAGGAAGCCTTCCTTGTCCGCATCGAGGATCGCCACCAGCGAGACTTCCGGCATGTCCAGGCCTTCACGCAGCAGGTTGATCCCTACCAGCACATCGAAGGTGCCCAGGCGCAGATCACGGATGATTTCAACCCGTTCGACCGTGTCGATGTCCGAGTGCAGATAACGCACGCGCACGCCGTGATCGGCCAGGTAATCGGTCAAGTCTTCGGCCATGCGCTTGGTCAGCGTGGTGACCAGCACTCGCTCCTCCACCGCCACACGTTTGGTGATTTCCGAAAGCAGATCGTCGACCTGGGTCAGCGCCGGACGCACTTCAACCTGCGGGTCGACCAGACCGGTCGGGCGCACCACTTGCTCGATCACCCGCCCGGCGTGCTCGGCTTCATAGTTGCCGGGCGTAGCCGAGACAAAAATCGTCTGCGGGCTCACCCCTTCCCACTCGTCGAACCGCATCGGCCGGTTGTCCAGCGCCGATGGCAGGCGGAAGCCGTATTCCACCAGGGTTTCCTTGCGCGAACGGTCACCCTTATACATCGCGCCGACTTGCGGCACGCTGACGTGGGATTCGTCGATCACCAGCAAGGCGTCGGCTGGCAGGTAATCGTAGAGCGTCGGCGGCGCCGCACCGGCCGGGCGCCCGGACAGGTAACGCGAGTAGTTTTCGATGCCGTTGCAGTAACCGAGTTCGAGGATCATCTCCAGGTCGAACCGGGTACGCTGCTCCAGACGTTGGGCTTCAACCAGTTTGTTGTTGTTGCGCAGGTATTCCAGGCGCTCCTGCAACTCGACCTTGATCCCCTCGATGGCGTCGAGCAGGGTTTCCCGGGGCGTCACGTAGTGGCTCTTCGGATAGAAGGTGAAGCGCGGCAGCTTGCGGATGACCTCGCCGGTCAGCGGGTCGAACGCGGAAATGCTTTCCACCTCGTCATCGAACAACTCGATACGGATCGCTTCGAGATCGGATTCCGCCGGGTAGATGTCGATTACATCGCCGCGCACACGGAACGTGGCCCGGGCGAAATCCATGTCATTGCGGGTGTATTGCAGGTCGGCCAGACGCCGCACCAGCGCACGCTGATCGAGCTTGTCGCCGCGATCGACGTGCAAGACCATTTTCAAATAGGTTTCCGGGCTGCCCAGACCGTAGATGCACGACACCGTGGTGACGATGATCGCGTCCTTGCGCTCCAGCAATGCCTTGGTTGCCGACAGACGCATCTGCTCGATGTGGTCGTTGATCGACGCATCCTTCTCGATGAAGGTGTCGGACGATGGCACATAGGCTTCAGGCTGGTAGTAGTCGTAGTAGGAAACGAAATATTCGACGGCGTTGTTTGGAAAGAACGACTTGAACTCGCCGTACAACTGCGCGGCCAGGGTCTTGTTCGGCGCCAGCACCAGGGTCGGACGCTGTACCTGGGCAATCACGTTGGCGATGCTGAAGGTCTTGCCCGAGCCGGTCACACCGAGCAGGGTCTGGTGCGCCAGCCCGGCTTCGATGCCCTCGACCATCTGGCGAATGGCTTCAGGCTGATCGCCGGCAGGGTCGAATCGGGTGACGAGCTGGAATTCAGACATAAACACCTCTGGAATCGCGACGCTGCGGACAAACCGGAGCCCCACGAGAAAGACCGCAAACGACCGATGTCGCGCAAGGAAAAACGAAGATTGTGCTGAATGTGGAGCCGATTGCCTCGCCTTTCAAGGCAAACGTCCTACATCCGGTAAAGTCTCCGACAAGTCCATTCGACTAACGGTCGAGAAATAATCGGAAAAACTTACCTTAAAAGCCGAATCGCCTGTCGCCATTGATCGATGATGGCCTCTATACTAGCTCCCCGTTTGTGCACCGCTCTAGTGCATTCGGCTGGAGCGCCACACGTCCCTCCACTCTCCATTAGAGCTGCCGTAAAAATGAGCCTGTTCTCCGCTGTCGAAATGGCACCCCGCGATCCAATCCTGGGCCTCAACGAAGCATTCAACGCCGATACCCGGACCAATAAGGTCAACCTCGGGGTGGGTGTGTACTGCAACGAAGAGGGGCGAATTCCACTCCTGCGCGCCGTCATCGAAGCCGAAACCATTCGCGCCGCTCAGCATGCCTCCCGTGGCTATCTGCCAATCGACGGCATCGCTGCCTACGACCAGGCCGTGCAAAAGCTGCTGTTCGGCAATGATTCGCCACTGCTGGCGGCTGGCCGCGTTGTCACCACTCAGGCGGTCGGCGGGACCGGCGCACTGAAAATCGGTGCCGACTTCCTCAAGCAACTGCTGCCGAATGCCGTTGTGGCGATCAGCGATCCGAGCTGGGAAAACCACCGCGCGCTGTTCGAAACCGCCGGTTTCCCGGTGCAGAACTATCGCTACTACGACGCCGCCACCCACGACGTGAACCGTGCCGGCCTGCTCGAAGACCTCAACGCTCTGCCGAACGGCTCGATCATCGTGCTGCACGCCTGCTGCCACAACCCGACCGGTGTCGACCTGAGCCCGGCTGACTGGAACAACGTACTGGAAGCGGTCAAGGCCAAAGGTCACGTGCCGTTCCTCGACATGGCTTACCAGGGCTTTGGTGACGGCATCGCCGAAGACGCCGCTGCCGTGCGTCTGTTCGCCGAGTCCGGCCTGACCTTCTTCGTGTCGAGCTCGTTCTCCAAGTCGTTCTCGCTGTACGGCGAGCGCGTCGGTGCCCTGTCGATCGTCAGCGAATCGAAAGAAGAAAGCGCGCGCGTGCTGTCGCAAGTCAAACGCGTGATCCGCACCAACTACTCCAACCCGCCGACCCACGGTGCAAGCATCGTTGCTGCGGTGTTGAACAGCCCGGAACTGCGCGCCCAGTGGGAAGCGGAACTGGCTGAAATGCGCCTGCGCATTCGCGGCATGCGTGAGCAGATGGTCGCTCTGCTGGCGAAGAAAGCCCCGCAGCGTGACTTCAGCTTCGTCGGTCGCCAGCGCGGCATGTTCTCCTACTCCGGCCTGACCACCGAGCAGGTTCACCGCCTGCGCAACGAGTTCGGCATCTACGCCCTGGACACCGGCCGCATCTGCGTCGCTGCGCTGAACCAGAGCAACATCGAAGTCGTGACGGACGCCATCGTTCAGGTCATCTGACCTGACGTAGCACTGAAAACGGGAAGCTTTCGGGCTTCCCGTTTTTTATTTGTCTGAAGAAAAGCCGCTACACCCTCTAGACTGCACACAGACGATATTTCAGAGAGACAACATGAAAAACGATGACCTGCGCGCCGACCGCGACGATCTGGATGACTTCATCCCCCGCGCCCCGGCCAAACGCGGCAACAACCTGGTGCTGCAAGTCGCGGCCGGGGTGTTTCTCGGCGGGCTGGCGCTGTGGCTGGTGCAACTGGGCGCAACGATGCTGTACGCCAAACTGATGCTCGGCACCTTCACGTTCGGCGGTTAAGCCAGTTCCGTTGCGCGCTGAGTCGCTGCATCGTCATAAACGACGTAGAGCGATTCGGCGACCTGGCTCTTGATGGCCTTGGTGCTTTCCAGGCCGAGGACAAAACCTTCGGCCTTGCCGCCTGCGCGGTTCAGTTCTTCAGCCGTGGCGGCCTGGGTGATCGCGTCGAAAAGCTTTTCGGCGTGCGGGCCAACGCCTTTGGGCAGGCTGATTTGCGCGGTGCTCATGCGAACACCTCGGCAGGACGATGGATCAGGATGGATCTATTCATGGCGCGTACCTTTTCGGCGAATGGCCGGCAGCGCGTGTGACCACTTCCGGGCGGCCATGGTAGACCTCTGCTGCGGTTCTGGTAACCGCCAATCGCCGATTTGCTGCCGTCCGTCCTGACCCTTCCAAAAAAATTACAACTGGCGCTTGACTAGTCTTTTTAAATCAGTAACATACGCACCAATTCCGCAATAGCTCAGTTGGTAGAGCAAGTGACTGTTAATCACTGGGTCCCTGGTTCGAGTCCAGGTTGTGGAGCCAAATACAGAGCCCCTGAATCGAAAGATTCAGGGGCTTTTTTGTGGGCGCTGGAAAATGCAGTGCAATAAAAAGGGCCGATCAGTTTCGCAACTGATCGGCCCTTCTCATTCAGAAACAGCGGTCAGACGTGCTCACCGCTCTTGGCATGCGCCTTCGGTGCGCCGTGTCCGTGATCCGAATCCGCCTCGATCACCGGCACTTCATTGCCGTCGCAGTCATGCAGTTTGCCGTCGCTGAAGTAATCGCCCTCGCGCAGCGCTGCCAGATCCCGATAACGCAGGGTTCGCTCTTCTGCTGCCGCAAACACCGACTGCTGATCCGAGTTACCTGCCGTGAAGTGGTTGAACGCCAGGTTCAGCAGGATCGCCATGATCGCCGACGAACTGATGCCCGAGTGGAAAATGGTCGCGAACCAGCTCGGGAAGTGATCGTAGAAGTTCGGCGCGGCAATCGGGATCATGCCGAAGCCGATCGAGGTCGCGACGATGATCAAGTTGACGTTGTTGCGGTAATCCACCTTGGACAGTGTGCGGATGCCGCTCGCCGCCACGGTGCCGAACAACACGATGCCGGCACCACCGAGTACCGACGTCGGCACTGCTGCGATCACCCGGCCCATGAACGGCAGCAGGCCGAGGATCACCAGGAAGATGCCGCCGGTCGCCACCACATAGCGGCTCTTGATTCCGGTCACCGCCACCAGGCCAACGTTCTGGGCGAAAGCGCTCTGGGTGAACGAACCGAAGATCGGTGCAAACATGCTCGACAGCATGTCCGCCCGCAGGCCGTTGCCCAGACGTTTGGAGTCGACCTTGGTACCGATGATTTCACCGACCGCCAGGATGTCCGCCGAGGTTTCCACCAGGGTCACCATGACCACGATGCACATCGACAGAATCGCAGCGAAGTGGAAGGTCGGCATGCCGAAATGGAACGGTGTCGGGAAGCCGAACATCGGCCCTTGAGTAACGTTAGAGAAATCCGCCATGCCGAGAAACACCGCCAGCACCGTGCCGATCACCATCGCCAACAGGATCGACAGACGCGAGATGGTGGAACTGCCGACCTTGCTCAGCAACAACACCAGCACCAGCGTGACCGCCGCCAGACCGATGTTCTGCATGCTGCCGAAGTCCGGAGCGTGGCTGTTGCCGCCCATGGCCCAGCGCGCGGCCACCGGCATCAGCGTCAGGCCGATGGTGGTGATCACGATGCCGGTAACCAGCGGTGGAAAGAACTTGGTGATTCGCGAGAACACCGGCGTGATCAGCAAACCGATCAACGACGCGGCAATCACCGCCCCGAGTACCGACTGAAAGCCGCCCTCCCCGCCACTGCTGACAATCGCCACCATGGTCGCGACACCGGAAAACGACACGCCCTGCACCAGCGGCAACTGACATCCGAAAAACGGTAGACCCAGGGTTTGCAGCAACGTGGCCAGCCCCCCCGCAAACAATGAAGCAGCAATCAACAGACCAATGTCCGCCGGCGATAACCCGGCGGCCTGACCGATGATCAGCGGCACCGCGACGATACCGCCATACATGGTCAGAACATGTTGCAGGCCGTAAGCCATATTCGCGCCGACCCCGAGGTTTTCGTCCTCGGGCCGTTGGTGTGAAACATGGGGCGTTTTCATGGTGGGGGGTTCCCTGGTTTTTGTTATGCGCACACTGTATTCAATACTCGTGACAAATGTCCATAGAGTTGTATACAACTTATCGGTCACATTATGGATAGGTAGCCACCCAACCTTCTATCCCGCCGCTTCCATCCCTCACAAATCCGGCAACACATCGTTAACTGCCCCTGCGCTCTATCCACCTAGGCTGAAGTGTTCATGGCGACCGACGGCGCGGTCGCTCTCTTTTTTATACATATAAAGTATGCATAATGAAGTCATTCCAGATTCAGTTCGACAAAAGCAAGAATGCTGCCAACAAACTCAAGCACAGAGGGATCAGCCTCGCCGAGGCCGAACCGGTCTTCCACGATGAGCGAGCATTGACGATTGAGGACAACGACCATGACGAACAACGCTGGATCACTCTCGGCAACGACGGCAAGGGACGTTTGCTGGTTGTCGTGTACAGCTATCGGGAGCCGAATGTGGTTCGAATCATTTCCGCACGTGTCGCTACACCGAGCGAACGTCGCGAATATTTTCTGGAGACATGATCAATGAAGGATGAATACGATTTCACCCAGGGCAAGCGGGGCGCCGTCGCCTCCAACAAAGGCAAGACCCGCATCACCATCATGCTCGACGACGCGGTCATCGACGCCGCGCGGGGGGTCGCTGAAAGCGAGGGTTATGGCTATCAGACGGTAATCAATAACACCCTGCGCCATGCACTGCTCGACAGCCGGGGTGCAGCCGATGAACCCGAGCATGCCAGCGGGCAATTCAAGAAAGGCATCACCGCCACCGACCTCAAAAGTCTTGAGAAAAAACTGTCGGCGGCCGTGAATGAAATCCGGCGGGTATTGGAGCCGGATGTAAAACCGTAGGTTTCAGGCCGGCTGGATCAAACGCGCCAGCGCCAGACGCGCACCAGGCTGGTGCGGCAAGCGCAGACCGAATTCCCGCTCCAGCAACTCGATGAGCTCATCGACATCCGTCACCTCGCGTCGCTCGCTCTCGGCACCGATGCGATGGATCGCGAAACTGCCGTTGTTCAATGTGCGCCGCCAGCCGTCGCCCGTACGCGCGACCATCAGGCGCTGGGCGAACGGTGAATCCGGATGGGTCGAGACGTACCAGTTGCCGAGGGTGTAATCGATGTCTTCCTGGCGTTGCAGGTCGAACAGGTACATCGGCCGCCATTCGCCAGCGACCCTGGCCCGCAGCATGTAGCCATCAGCTTGCACTTCGATGCGATAGGGTTCGTGGGGTGTGGACTGCTCGGCTTCGGTATCCAGAATCAGCGGCGCGGTCGGCACCATGCCACCGAAGCCGACATCGGTGATGTAGCGCACACCGTCGAGGGTCACCAGACTCAAGCGATGAGTCCGTGCCGTCCAGCTGCCTTCGGGCTGATTCATGACCACTCGCCCGCTGATGCCCCGCGCATCGAACCCCAACTCCAGCAACAAGGCCAGAAACAGATTGTTGAGTTCGTAGCAGTAACCGCCACGGGCATCGTCCAGGACCTTGCGCTGGATCGATGGCAGATCGATCAGCACGGGCTCGCCGGAGAGGGTCGACAGATTCTCGAAAGGAAAGGCACCGGTATGACGCAACTGCAACAGTCGCAGGGTTTCAAGGGTCGGTGCCGGGGGCGTGTCGAACCCCAGCCGTTGCAGATACTGTTTCAGATTCGCCAGGCGTGGCTCGCTCATTGCTCAGTCCTTTTGCAGGGAGACGCGGATCACTCCGCCGATGGTCGCCATGTATACGGGATCCGGCTATTGGATCGACAATAGATTTCACCAATCGGCTCTGTCGACTGATTTGAATCAGGCTCCATGAGCAGTTGCAACGACGCCGCCCGTTGCGGCGTAATGGACGCACGCCCGAACCGACAAGAGCCGCCCCTCATGCAAACCACGCTGCAAGGCCAGGGCATTCTCCTGCGCCCTCTCCAATACACCGACGCCGATGCCTTGCTCCACGCCGCTGCCGATGGCGAGTTGTGGAACCTCACGGTCACCGTGGTGCCCTCGGCAACTACCGTTGACAGCTATCTGAAAAAGGCCCTCGACGGCCGCGAGGCCGGCACGGTCATGCCCTTTGCGATCGTGTTGAAGGAGACCGGGGAGGTGATCGGCTCGACCCGGTTCTGGAAGATCGACCCGCTCAATCGCAAGCTGGAAATCGGCAGCAGCTGGATTTCGGCACGCTTTCAGAAAACCTTCGTCAACACCGAGGCCAAGTACCTGATGCTGCGGCACGCCTTCGAAGTGCTCGATTGCGTGCGCGTGCAGTTCACCACCGACGAAAACAACCAGAAATCACGCAACGCGATCCTGCGCCTGGGTGCACAGCAGGAAGGCATCGTGCGTCACGAGCGGATCATGCCGGACGGCCGCAAGCGCAACTCGGTGCGCTTCAGCATCATCGATGACGAATGGCCGCAGGTGCGCCTGAACCTTGAGCGCAAACTCGCCGGGTACGAGCAACGCTGACGGTCATCAGGCGCGATTGCGCAGCCACTGCAGGAAGCCTTTTTTCGGTGCAACCACCGGCGCTTCCTGGGTCAGGGATTGGGCCTTGAGCAGACGGAAATCGAGCAATGCCTTCATCGCGTCGTTGATGTCGTGGCGAGCATCCAGACAAGGCTTGAGATACGACTTTTCGATGCGATACAGCGCACAGAAGGTCTTGGCGGAAAAGTCCGCCGGCAGCGAGGTATCGGAAAGAATCCCCGCCTCACCGATCACTTCACCCGGCCCCATGCGCCCGGACTCGAACGGTGTGCCGTGACGCTTCAAGGTCACCGAAACCACACCGGATTCAATGATGAACAGATGATCGCTGACCTCCCCGCCCGCCAGAATGATCTCGCCGGCGCGGAAGGTTTGCAGGGTCATGTTCTGGCTGAAGGTTTCTTTCTCTTCCTGACGCAGGGTGGAGAAAATCGGCGAGCTGTCGAGCAGCGCCCGTGGCCGTGAGAGATGGGCCGGGGCCGCGGGCTCATCGCTCGACAGCAGATTGAACCCGGACGCTTGCAGATGCCGGTAAGCCAGATCGAACAGTTGATTGCGCACTGCGCGCTTCTCGTTCATCGAGGCAACGAACCCGCTGATTTCGTATTCCGCACCGGCACTGCTGGAACTCTTCAGCGCCACGCTCGGCGCCGGGGTGTCCAGCAGCGGGCGACAACCTTGCATCGCCCGCTCCAGGGCGTCGATCACCGAATTCGGCCGCGCATGGGGGCTGACCTGCACGCTGACAGAAACCCCGAACATATTGCTCGGCCGGCTGAAGTTGATGATCTTGGCCTTGGCCGCCAGCGAGTTGGGAATCACCGCCATGCTGCCTTGGGACGTTTGCAGGCGCGTGGCGCGCCAGTCGATGTCGGTGACCCGCCCTTCCGTGCCGTCGATGGAGATCCAGTCATCGAGTTGATAGGGTTTGGTGGTGTTCAAGACGATGCCGGAGAACACATCGCTCAGGGTGCTTTGCAGCGCCAGACCGACAATGATCGCCAGTGCCCCGGACGTGGCCAGCACGCCTTTGACCGGCAGATCCAGCACATAGGCCAGTGCCGCAATAATGGCGATCAGGAAAATCACTGCGCCGAGCAGATCCTGCAACAGCCGTCCGGTATGACCGACCCGTTGCATCATTACCGCGCCGATCAGCACCGTCAGCGTGCGCGCCCCGAACAGCCACCAGCCGATCTGCAACCCGGTCGCCGCCAGGTGCAGCGGCACGTTGTCGGCCCACGGCGCCGGCTCCATCGGATTGAGGCCTTCGTTGAACAGCAGCACGCTGAACAGGCTGAAAATCAGTACCCGCACCAGCAGCTTCCATTCGCTGCCCCGGGAGCTGATCAGGCGCCACAGGCCAAGGTCGAGCAGGATCAGGATCAACGCGCAGAACAACGGATGTTCAGTCAGCAGAGACAGCATCAAACAACTCCGACAGAGGCAATCGCGAGAAGATCGCACAGATTGGGCTTAGTGTAGGAGCAATTGATTTGGCGGGATGCGTGCTATTTGGCAGGCGCCGAAAAAACCTGTGAGAGACACCTTGTTCCCACAGGTTTTCATAGGGCTGGTTACTTGCCGCTGGTCAGCGTGCTGTAACTGGTCATCAGGTTGCGGTAGTCCGGGATGTGGTTGGAGAACAACGTGCCCAACCCTTCGATATCGTTGCGCCAGTCACGGTGCAACTCGCAGGCCAGACCGAACCAGGTCATCAATTGCGCGCCGGCGCTGGACATGCGGTTCCATGCCGATTCACGGGTCAGTTCATTGAACGTGCCGGAGGCGTCGGTCACCACGAATACATCAAACCCTTCTTCCAGGGCCGACAGCGCCGGAAATGCCACACACACCTCCGTCACCACGCCGGCAATGATCAGCTGTTTCTTGCCGGTAGCCTTGATCGCCTTGACGAAGTCCTCGTTGTCCCAGGCATTGATCTGGCCGGGACGGGCAATGTACGGAGCCTCGGGGAACAACGCCTTGAGCTCGGGCACCAGCGGGCCGTTGGGGCCGGTTTCGAAACTGGTGGTCAGGATCGTCGGCAGCTTGAAGTACTTGGCCAGGTCGGCCAGCGCCAGCACGTTATTCTTGAACCGGTCAGGCTCAATGTCGCGCACCAGCGACAGCAGCCCGGCCTGATGGTCGACCAGCAGAACGGCGGCGTTGTTTTTGTCCAGGCGTTTGTATTGAGTGCTCATTGCAGTAATCCTCGCGTGTTGTCGACCTCGACGGAATGTCGAGGTCTCGGGTCAGCGCTGGGAATCCAGCGTTTCGTGTTCGTTCGCGACTTGCTGGGCCTTGAGGTAACTCTCGATCAGCAATTGATAATGCGGCATGGCCTGGGCGTAGACGGCTGCCCACTGCTCGGCATCGGGACGGTTCCACGAACCCTGCAGCTCGGAAAGCGTGGCCATGATGTCGATCGGCACCACCCCGGCCTGGGCCAGGCGGGCGATGGTCAGATCAGTGGCCAGTTTCGAGTGATTGCCGGAAGCATCGACCACCGCGAAGACCTTGTAGCCTTCGTGCACTGCGGCGATGGACGGGAATGCCAGGCACACGCTGGTCAGGGTCCCGGCGATCACCAGGGTTTTCTTGCCGGTGGCTTTGACGGCCGCGTGAAACTGCGGGTTGTCCCAGGCATTGATTTCACCTTTGCGCGCCACGTACTGCGCATGGGGCGCGGCTTCGTGAATCTCGGGAATCAACGGCCCGTTCGGCCCCTGCGGCACAGAGGCCGTGGTAATGACCGGCATCTTCAACAGGGTCGCCGCCTTGGCCAGCGCAATGGCATTGGCGCGCAGTTGCGGTACATCCATGTCCTTGACGATCTGGAACAGACCGCTTTGATGATCGATCAACAGCATGGCGCTGTCGTTTGGGTCGATAGTCGGTTTTTGGCCATTGAAGTTGGCCGCATTGACAGTGTTCATGTGCGTTTCCTCTTTCTTTTGGGCAGCAGCCATCCCTGGCCTTCGAACCGGCCTACGCGTCCTGTGTAGAGCGGGGTGTGGAAGCGCGGCGTGTCAGCCGTGCATGCGGCCGAAGCGGCCGGACTGGAAGTCGGCGAATGCCTGGTGGATTTCCTGCTCGGTGTTCATCACGAACGGACCGTGGCCGACGATGGGTTCGTCGATCGGCTCGCCGCTGAGCAGCAACACCACCGCATCCTCGCTGGCCTCAAGCGTCAGTTGCCGGCCGTCACGCTCGAACAGCGCCAACTGGCCCTGGCGCACCGATTCCAGACCGTTGACCTGCACCGAACCGCGCAACAGCACCAACGCGGTGTTGCGGCCCTCATGCAGATCCAACGTCAGCAACTTGCCGGCGTTCAGGCGCAGATCCCACACGTCGATCGGCGTGAAGGTGCGGGACGGGCCTTTGTGGCCGTCGAACTCACCGGCGATCAGGCGCAGGCTGCCCGCGCCGTCCTTGAGCGGGATGCTCGGGATGTCGCCGTCCAGAATGGTCTGGTAACCGGGCGCTGCCATTTTGTCCTTGGCTGGCAGGTTGACCCACAGTTGCACCATTTCCAGATTGCCGCCGGTTCTGGCGAAGTTGTCCGAGTGAAACTCCTCATGCAGGATCCCGGACGCAGCGGTCATCCATTGCACATCGCCCGGGCCGATGGTGCCGCCGGCGCCGGTGGAGTCGCGGTGCTGCACTTCACCCTCGTAAACGATAGTCACGGTTTCGAACCCACGGTGTGGATGCTGACCAACGCCACGTCGTTCGGTGGTCGGGGTGAATTGCGCAGGCCCGGCGTGATCCAGCAACAGGAACGGGCTGATGTGCTTGCCCAGGTTGTCGTAGGAAAACAGCGTGCGAACCGGGAAACCATCGCCGACCCAATGGCCGCGAGGGCTGGTGTAGATACCGATGATGTTTTTCATGGTTGCCTCCAATCGGGTGAATGACGCGATGGATTAAGCTTAAATCCATGACCATTGATGGACTAGACTGCAAAAATCAGCTTTAGCGTTCTATATGGAGAACGATGGTGGAAGACCTCAACACCCTCTATTACTTCACTCAAGTGGTGGAGCATCACGGCTTTGCCGCCGCTGGTCGTGCGCTGGACATCCCCAAGTCGAAACTCAGCCGACGCATCTCGCAGCTCGAAGAACGCCTTGGCGTACGCCTGCTACACCGCACCAGCCGGCATTGTTCACTGACCGAGATCGGCCAGGCCTACTACCAGCGTTGCCTGGCGATGCGGGTCGAGGCCGAGAGTGCCGCCGAGCTGATCGAGCGCAATCGCTCCGAGCCTCAGGGGCTGGTACGCCTGAGCTGCCCGACGGCGCTGCTCAATTCCTGGGTCGGGCCGATGCTCACCCGCTACATGCTCAAGTACCCGCTGGTGGAAGTGTTCATCGAGAGCACCAACCGTCGGGTCGACCTGCTGCACGAAGGTTTCGACATTGCGCTGCGCGTGCGCTTTCCGCCACTGGAAAACACCGACATGGTGATGAAGGTGCTGGGCAACAGCACCCAATCGGTGGTCGGCAGCCCGATGTTTGCCGAGCGCCTGTCATCACCGCCCTCGCCGGCGGATCTCAATGGCTTGCCGAGCCTGCATTGGGGCGCGGCGCAACGTGAGTATCAATGGGAGCTGCTCGGGCCGAACGGCGCTTCGGCGCAGGTCCGGCACACGCCAAGGCTGGTCACCGATGACCTGATCGCCCTGCGTCAGGCGGTGATTGCCGGAGTCGGCGTCGCGCATCTGCCGAGCGTGGTCGTACGCGAAGACATCGCCGCAGGACGCGTGGTGGAGTTGATTCCGGGCTGGGCGCCGAAATGCGGGATCGTGCACGCGATCTTTCCGTCGCGCCGGGGACTGCTGCCGTCGGTGCGCACGTTGATCGATTTTCTGGGTGAGGAATTTGCTCACAGCGACATCGCTTGAGACCTGCGATTGATTCGTGACTTCTGGTCAACAGTACTTTGCCCCGACAGCGGTTTTTCCAGAGGAATCAGACGCGGATACTCCCGCCCATTCCCACTGCAACCCTGGAGTCCTGCATGTCTGTTCCCGCTTTCGGTCTTGGTACGTTTCGCCTGCAAGGTCAGGTGGTCATCGATTCGGTGAGCACCGCCCTTGAACTCGGTTACCGGGTCATCGACACCGCACAAATCTATGAAAACGAAGCCGAGGTCGGCCAGGCCATCGCCGCCAGCGGCATCCCTCGCGACGAACTGTTCATCACCAGCAAGATCTGGATCGCCAACTTCGCCAGCGACCGATTGATCGAGAGCCTCAAGGAGAGCCTGCAAAAGCTGCAGACCGACTACCTCGACCTGACGCTGATCCACTGGCCGTCGCCGGAAGATCAGGTGCCGGTGGAGGAATTCATGGGCGCCCTGCTGGAGGCCAAGCGCCTGGGCCTGACCCGGCAGATCGGTGTGTCCAACTTCACCATCGATTTGATGAAACAGGCCATCGCAGCGGTCGGCGCGGAAAACATCGCCACCAACCAGATCGAGCTGCACCCGTACCTGCAGAACCGCCAGGTCGTCGAGTTCGCACAGAGCCAGGGCATCCAGGTCACGTCGTACATGACCCTGGCCTATGGCGAAGTGCTGAAGGATCCGCTGATCGTGCAGATCGCCGAACGACTGCAAGCCACCCCGGCGCAAGTCACGCTGGCGTGGGCGATGCAGTCGGGCTACGCGGTGATTCCGTCGTCGACCAAGCGTGCCAACCTGCAAGGCAATCTCGGCGCCACCGCGCTGACCCTGAGCGACGCCGACATGGCACTGATCGCCACACTGGAGCGCGGCCATCGCCTGACCAGCCCCAAAGGCATCGCGCCGCAGTGGGATTGATCGATCAGGCCTGAAGATGCTGCGCGAGGTCGTGCATGGCCTCGCGCAGCGAATCGATGGCGACCGTCAGCGCAGCCTCGGGCTCGTCGTCGCGGCAGGCCCGTTCGAGTACCCGGCAGGCCGAGACCACGCGCTCGGCACCGATCATGTGCGCCCCACCCGTGACGTGATGCGCCAGGTCACGCAAGCCTGCGCGGTCCCCTTTGCGGCCTGACACGTCCAGCCGTTCGAGGTCGGCGCGCAGGCTGCTCAGTACCTCTTCACGCAATTGGCCGATGAGCGGGTTGTCTGCACCCGCCACCTTCAACAGCGCACTCAGGTCGAATTCAGTCGACCCCTGATCATCCACACTCTCTACCTGCGTTTCGCCGGCCTCTGCGGCCAGCAAGGCCTCGCTCAGTTCGCGCAGCAGAATCGGCTTGAACAGACAATCGTCCATGCCGGCCGCCAGGCATCGCTGTTTTTCTTCGATCCGTGCATTGGCGGTAAAACCCAGAATCAGGCAACGCGCCCTGCCCGTCGCCGTCTCTTCTTCACGAATCGCCCGCGCCAGTTCATGACCGTCAATCCCGGGCATGTTGATATCGGTGATCAGCGCATCGAAAGGTTGCCCCCGCCACAGCACCAGCCCCTGCTCACCGTTCCCGGTGTCGACGGCGCGGTGCCCGAGTTCGCTCAACTGCCGGCACAGCAACAAGCGATTGACCGGATGATCATCCACCACCAGCACCTTCAGCGACTTTACCGCCGTCACCGCTGACGGCGTTGCGGCCTCCTGCACAAGCGGCTCCAACACACGCAGCTCCAGCCGCAGCATGACCTGCGTGCCACGCCCCGGCTCGCTGCTGATCCACAAGTCGCCGCCCATGAGTCGACACAGATTGCGGCTGATCACCAGCCCCAGACCGGAACCGCTGGGCGCCGACGGTTGATGACTACCAACCTGCACAAACGGGTTGAACAACCGTTGCTGATCCTCGGCGCTGATCCCCCGGCCACTGTCTTCGACGATCACGCCCGCTTCCAACTGTCCGTCCTGCTCGGTGAACACTTGCAAGCGCAGGCTGACCTCACCTTCGTCGGTGAACTTGATCCCGTTGCTCAACAGGTTCGACAGCACCTGTTTGAAGCGTACGGGGTCGAGCATCACGTCGACGTCGCTACGCTCATCCAGCTCCACCCGCCAGGACAATGACTTCTGTCGTGCCAGGCCTTCGAACACCCGACACACCGACGCCACCACCTCGCGCAGATTGGCACGCTCAGGGGCCAGCGACAGATGCCCGGACTCGATCCGCGCGATGTCGAGAATATCGCCGATCAATGCCAATAACTGCTGCCCCGCATGGGACGCCACTTCAATCGCCGGGCGATCGGTCACGCCTTCGTCGGCACGCTTGAGTGCCAGCTCGAGCATGCCCAGCAACGCGTTCATGGGCGTGCGGATTTCGTGGCTCATGACCGCGAGAAACGTGCTTTTGGCACGGTTGGCGTCATCCGCCACCTCCTTGGCCTCCTGCAATTGACGCAGCCATTGCTGGCGCTGGCGAATCTGCCGGCGTTGAAAACCGATCCAGCCCAATGCCAGCAACAACAACCCCGCCGCAACGGCAAACCCGCGCAGGATTTGCTCCCGATGACGCTGCCAGTAACTGTCCTGCAGCACTACGTTACGACTCCAGCGCGCGACCAGATCGTCCATTTCCTGCGGAGCGATGCTCAGCAGTGCCTTGTTCAGAATTGATTGCAGCTGCGGAGCATCAAGTGCCGTGGCCATCGCGATCCGGGCCGGCTGATCGCCCAGCGTGGAGACAATACGCAGGCGATCACGGTACTGGTGATCGATCTGATAACGCGCCACCAGCAATGAACTCAATGTCGCTTCGGCCTGACCGTCGAGCAGTGCCTGCGTGCCCGCCGCGGGGCTTGGCAATTCGACCAGACGGATCTGCGGCACATGTTCCAACAGATAGGCACGCAATGGATTGCCGCGATACAGCGCCAGACGCTTGCCCGCCATCTCGTCCAGGCTGCGAGGCCCGGGCGCCTTTGAATCGGCGATCAGCACAAAGGGGCTGTTGGCGTACGCCCGGGTGAACAGCATTTCAAGTTCGCGCTCGCGGCTCGGGGTCAGCACCGGTAACAGGTCGAGCTCCCCGGTCTTCAATTGCTCGACCTGGCGATCCAGGGACTGCCCGCGTACCACTTCGAACCTCAGGCCGCTGCGCTGACTGATCAGGTTGAGCAGTTGGGCGGTCAGCCCAGTGAAACGGCCGTCAGCGTTAAAGAACGTCAACGGCGCAAAGTCGTCGACAGCGCCGACGCGCACCACCGGATGTTGATCCAGCCATTGCTGCTCGCTGGCGCTCAGACTCACTCGCGATTGGGCCGCCATGTCGGCACGACCGGCGCTCCAGCGCAGTTCAATGGCCAGGCGCTGCTCCATGGGAATGGCCAGCAGCGCCTTGTCGACCAGACGCTTCAAACGCGTGTTGCTGCGAGTCAGGGCGAAGCCGAACGGGTTGGCATCAAGGCCGGAAGGCCCGGCCAGTTGCAGGTCGTTGTGAAAATTGGTGTTGATCAGATAACTGGCGCTGATGAAATCGCCGAGGTACAGAGCATCCCGACCGAACGCCACGGCGCCGAGGGCATCGAGAATCGAGCGGTAACGCTGCAGGGAGGCTTGCGGGTAAGCCTTCTCGATCATCGCGGCTGGCAGGTAGTCGTCCACCATGGCGATGCGCTTTCCTGCCAGATCTTCCGGCAATGGCTCGTCAAGCCGGGTCACCCACATCGGCTGATCCTCGGCGTAGGCGCGGGACAGCATCAGGTCGGGATCAGCGATTTCGAAGTTGTTCGACGTGCCCAGCAGGTCCACCTCCCCGGCCTTGAGTGCCGCCATGGCGGCTTCGCGATCGGGGTAGCACCAGACCTCGACACCGATGCTCAGCAACTGGGCGATCGCGTCGGCGTAATCGGCTGTGAGGCCTTCCAGTTCGTATCGTTTGCGAGTCAATTCAAAGGGTGGGTAATCCGGCCAGGAGGCACCGATACGCAGCACCGGATGTGCACTGAGCCACTGTCGATCCTGTTCATCGAGGCGAAGCTGCACACCCTCCAACCGGGTGCGAGAGACAATTTCCAGTCTTTGTGCGGCCTCGCCTGCCTGCACCCCGTTGGCGAGCATCAACAGCAACAGGAAGGCAAAACGTAGCGGCCTCATCGTGCGCAACCGTTCAGAACAGACCGTTGCGCTTGACCAACTCTCGCAACAACACCAGCGAACTCATCCCGAGCTTGAGCATCAAACGGGTCTTGTAGGTGCTGATGGTCTTGTGACTCAGGTTCATCTCCTCGGCGATGCGCTTGTTGGCTTTGCCGTGCGCCAGTTGCACGAGGATGTGCAATTCGCGATTGGACAATCGTTCGATCAGCTGCCGCTCATCACTGTGCACATCGGAGTGCCCTGCGTCGATCTCAGGCAATTCCTGGAAATAGCTATAACCCGAACGGACAGCCTTGATCGCGTTCTGCAACTGCTGCAGCTCGGCAGACTTGGCCACAAAAGCCATCGCACCTGCACGTCGGCAACGCACCAGGTAGCTGGCCGGGTCGGCCGATGAAAAAATCACGATTTGACAGACCAGCCCGAGGACATTGATCCGGTCCAGCACTTCAAGACCGCCCATGCCTGTGAGCTTCAAGTCGAGCACGATCAGTTTCGGCGCGTGTGCACGGATCATCGGCACCACGTCGACGCCGCTCGAAGCGACATGAACCGGTTTATAGCCCAGTGATTCCAGAACCATTCTGACGGCACCGACGACCACCGGGTGATCGTCGACGATCAATGCTGAATCCATGACCACTCCCGGGCGAGTACATGACGATGGCGCCACCGATCTTGCATGAACGGGACTATTGGTAGCTGCGCTACGACTGTTACACGGGACGCACGGCGAAGCACCTGTCAGACCTGACAGTTGCGCCACCGACCGATCTGTGATCAGGCGCGCATTTGCGCCAGCGATTTTGTCTGGCCACTGCGCGTCGAGCGCTCCAGGGAAGCCTCGACCGACGCCATCAACTGCGTGATTGCATTCATTGATGGCAACGCGGCGTGGCTGGAAGTGATTTTCGCCTGAAAAAGCCCGGAAACAGCCGATGAGTTCGCCGGCTCGCCATAGACCAGCGCATGCCGGACTTGCGGATGGTCGAACAGGAAGCCACGCAGATCCGGCATCCCGGCCGCAAGCGCGGCGTTGATCACCAGCACATCGAACGGCTGGCAGCCGTAATCGACCAGCGTCAGCAGTTCGGCGAGGTTCTGCACCGGTGCGATGCGGTAGTAATCGAGGCCATTGAACATCCGCTCGATTTTCATCCGGTGAAAATGCTGCGGGTCGGCGATCAGGATACGCAAGGTTTTGTCGGTCATCGTGGGAGTCCCGGTAGTCGCTTCAAGTGGCAGCAAAGACTACCCAAGCATCGGGACGAGCTCTGTAGGACTTTTCCGAAAAACACCGTCACTCATCCGGATTGAACGCTTTACTCCGTAGTGCTCGGGCTCCAGAACGCCTGCACCACCAGGTTCGACGTTGAAATCCGCTTCACCAGGGCGTCCAGCTCATCGCCGTCCACCGAGGTGGTTGCGAGTGTGGCTTCGATCTCGATTTCATCAGCACCGAAGGCGTGCACATCGACGTCACTGGCCGGGTAGTTGCTGCGCTCGAGTTCAGCTTCAAGCAAGGCGAACACAGCCGTCTGCTGCGAGCGCCGGGCGATGACGTAGACGATGTTGGTGACTTCCGCCGAGACCACATCCAGCGGCTGGCGGTTGATGTTGTTGACGATTGGGCGCAGCAAGGTATTCGCGGCGAGCACGAACAAGGTGCCGAGCACGGCTTCGGCCAGCAGGTCGGCACCGGCACAGGCGCCGACCGCTGCCGAAGTCCAGAGTGTGGCGGCGGTATTGAGACCGCGCACGTTACCCTCCTCGCGCATGATTACACCGGCGCCGAGGAAACCGATCCCGGACACCACGTAGGCGACCACCCGGACCGCGCCTTCCGCCCCGCCAAGCCGATTGGCCATGTCGACGAAAATCGCCGCGCCGACCGCCACCAGCACGTTGGTGCGCAGGCCCGCCGTGCGTTGCCGGTACTGGCGTTCGAAGCCGATCAGTCCACCGAGAATGAAGGCCGCGCTGAGGCTGACCAGGGTGTCGAGCAGCGAATCGAGGTTGATGTTGTTGATGGCTTGCATGTTGAACTCCTTGAAACCGCCCCCCTTGCTCCCACAAGGGGGGAATCTTTCCTGTTACTGCCAGCCGAACCGGCGGATGTAGAAGCCTTTTACGGCCTGGGTCAGTGCCATGTACGCCAGCAGGATCACCGGCAGGAACACGAAGTACATCGACGGCAGCGCCTGCAATTTGAAGTAGTGCGCCAGCGGTCCCATCGGCAGGAAGATGCCCACGGCCATGATGATTCCGGTCATCACCAGCAGCGGCATGGCCGCGCGGCTTTGCAGGAACGGAATCTTCGGCGTGCGGATCATGTGCACGATCAGCGTCTGGGTCAGCAATCCCACCACAAACCAGCCGGACTGGAACAACGTCTGGTGATCCGGGGTGTTGGCATCAAACACGTACCACATCAAGGCGAACGTTGTGATGTCGAAGATCGAACTGATCGGGCCGAAGAACAGCATGAAGCGTCCGACATCCCCGGGCTGCCAGCGTTGCGGCTGTTTCAGCATTTCGTCGTCGACGTTGTCGAACGGGATCGCGATCTGCGAAATGTCATACAGCAGGTTCTGCACCAGCAGGTGCATCGGCAGCATCGGCAGGAACGGAATGAACGCACTGGCCACCAACACCGAGAACACGTTGCCGAAGTTCGAGCTGGCGGTCATCTTGATGTACTTGAGCATGTTGGCGAAGGTCCGGCGCCCTTCCAGCACGCCCTCCTCCAGCACCATCAGGCTCTTTTCCAGCAGGATGATGTCGGCCGCTTCCTTGGCGATATCGACTGCGCTGTCCACGGAAATACCGATGTCCGCCGTACGCAGGGCCGGCGCATCGTTGATACCGTCGCCCATGAACCCGACCACATGACCGTTGCCCTTGAGGATGCGCACGATGCGCTCCTTGTGCGATGGCGTCAGCTTGGCGAACACGTTGGTGGTCTCTACCGCCACCGCCAGTTCCGCGTCGCTCATGCGTTCGATGTCGTTACCCATCAACAGGCCTTGTTGCGCGAGGCCCACTTCGCGGCAGATCTTGGCGGTCACCAACTCGTTGTCGCCGGTGAGCACTTTCACGGCCACGCCGTGTTCAGCCAGAGCCTTGAGTGCCGGTGCGGTGCTTTCCTTCGGCGGATCGAGGAATGCCACGTAACCGATCAGCGTCAGTTCCTGCTCGTCGCCCAGGCTGTAAGTGTCGCGACCTTCAGGCATCGACCGTGCCGCCACCGCTACCACGCGCAAGCCTTCAGCGTTGAATGCTGCTGTTACCTGACGAATTCTCGCCAGCAATTCATCGCTCAAGGCTTCGTCGACTTCACCGTGACGAACCCGGGTGCACACCGACAACACTTCTTCCACCGCGCCTTTGCAGATCAACTGATGCGGTTGGCCGTGTCCTTCGACCACCACCGACATGCGCCGGCGATTGAAGTCGAACGGGATCTCGTCGACCTTGCGAAACGCCGTGCCGACCTTCAGTTCACGGTGGACTTCCACGTGTTCCAGCACTGCCACGTCGAGCAGGTTTTTCAGGCCGGTCTGGTAGTAGCTGTTCAGATAAGCCATTTCCAGCACATCGTCGGAGTCTTCACCCCAGACGTCGACATTGCGCGCCAGGAAGATCTTGTCCTGGGTCAATGTGCCGGTCTTGTCGGTGCACAGCACGTCCATGGCGCCGAAGTTCTGGATCGCATCCAGGCGTTTGACGATGACCTTCTTGCGCGACAGGAACACCGCGCCCTTGGCCAAGGTCGAGGTGACGATCATCGGCAGCATTTCCGGGGTCAGGCCCACGGCGATCGACAGCGCGAACAGCAGGGCTTCGGTCCAGTCACCCTTGGTGAAACCGTTGATGAACAACACCAGCGGCGCCATGACGAACATGAAGCGGATCAACAGCCAGCTGACTTTGTTCACGCCCTGCTGGAACGACGTCACCCCGCGATCGGTTGCCCCGACCCGCAGCGCCAGCGCACCGAAATAGGTGCTGTTGCCGGTAGTGAGAATCACCGCCACCGCTGTCCCGGACACCACGTTGGTGCCCATGAACAGGATGTTGTCGAGCTCCAGCGGGTTACGCGTATCGCGATCCGCCTGACGGGGGAATTTCTCCACCGGCATCGATTCGCCGGTCATCGCGGCCTGGCTGACGAACAGATCCTTGGCGCTGAGCACCCGGCAATCGGCAGGAATCATGTCACCGGCCGAGAGCACGATCAGATCGCCGGGCACCAGTTGCTTGATCGGCAGTTCAGTGCGCGGCGCATCCCGGCGCAGCACGGTGGCGGTGTTGCTGACCATCGCCTTGAGCGCGTCGGCCGCCCGGTTGGATTTGCTTTCCTGCCAGAAGCGCAGCAGGGTCGAGAGCACCACCATCGAGAAAATCACGGTGGCGGCCTTGAGGTCGTCCGTCAGCCACGAGATCACCGCCAACAGGGTCAGCAGCAGGTTGAACGGGTTTTTGTAGCAGTGCCACAGGTGGGTCCACCACGGCAGCGGTTGCTCATGCTCGACTTCGTTGAGGCCATGCTGCGCACGCAGCACATCGACTTCGAAATCGGTGAGGCCGTCGGTGTGGGTACCGAGGTTCGACAGCAACACGCCGCTGTCGCAATGGGCGGCGTCCACCAACGTGTTGGCCAGGGTGGGCGGCACTTCACGGCTGACCGTGGTGTCGCGAAGACTTTCCAGCACGGCCAGACGACGGAAGTGCCGGGCGATGTGACGGGTCCGCAGGAAGCCTGCGAAAAATTCCTTGAGCGTAAGTTTCATGGCTGTTGCCCCTATGGTCAGCCGGGAAACCGTCAAGCAGGTACGTCCAGCCCTCTTGCACCGAAAAATTCGGCACGGCAAGGGTTGGCGCGCCAGTCAAAAAAGACAGGCGTGTCGATAGGGCTGCGATTGCGACGAAAAAGTCGAAACCACGCTCTTTTCAGCGTCGATGAGAAGGACGTCGGGACATGGTCTCAACTGACCATGATCGGGATGCCGCTGCTCGCTGTTCGGCGAGACAACGGCACAAAGGAATGCGCGTTATCTTGCCGAGAATCTGCCGGTTACAAGGACCGGCCGACAACTGTCACTCGAACAAGTACCCACTGTGGGTCTCCGCTATTGATGAAAACGCGCGAAGCTTACGCCCCGATGCCTGGAGAGTAAACCCGTAAAGGGAATGAGGTCGGGAGATGTGGAGGTCATTCAGGAAGGGTTCAGGATTGACTTCGAAACGACTCCCGCGCTCGGCGCAGGAGTCGTCAGGACGTCATCAGCTGGCCGTGGCCAACAACAAGTCCATCACCGAACGGCTGTGCCCGCGGTGCTTGCCATGCTCATACAGCGAGCCGGCAATCTCGTCCGCACGAATCGGCAGGATCGACAGCAGCGTATCGCTCAGGCCGTGGCTGGCCTGGCAGAAGCCCTGCATGTACAGACCGGCCTTGCAGCGCTCGTCGGTGATCAGCTTGTAGTTGCGATCGACCTCGAAGTCGCCCAGGTACTCTTCCAGCGGCGCCAGCAGTTTGCGATGCATCTGACGCTCGTAACCGGTGGCCAGCACCACCGCGTCGTAGGCACGCACGGTGACTTCGCCGGTAGCGTTGTTGCGCACGGTCAGTTCGATGCCGTGCTCGGTAGCAGTGGCTTTCTCGACAGTGGTCAGGGTGCGGAACGCATGGCGTGCGATACCGGAGACTTTCTGGCGATAGAAGATGCCGTAGATGCGTTCGATCAGGTCGATGTCGACCACCGAGTAGTTGGTGTTGTGGTACTCGTTGACCAGACGCTCACGCTCGCTGCTCTTCTGCTGGAAGATCAGGTCGGTGAATTCCGGCGAGAACACTTCGTTGACGAACGGGCTGTCGTCCGCCGGTTTCAGCGCCGAGCCGCGCAGGATCATGTCGACCTGCACCGACGGGAACGAATCGTTCAGATCGATGAACGCTTCCGCCGCGCTCTGGCCGCCACCGATGATCGCGATGCTCATTGGCTGATTATTGACGCACGGCTGCTTGGCCATCTCCGCCAGGTACTGCGAGTGGTGGAATACTCGCGCATCGCCCTTCAGTGCCTTGAAGGCTTCGGGAATGCGCGGTGTGCCGCCGGCACTGACCACTACCGAACGTGCGGTGCGAACGAATTGCTGGCCGTCCACACCACGGGAAATCACCCGCAGCGCTTCAACCTGATGGTTGTGCAGCACCGGTTCGATGGTCAGCACTTCTTCGCCGTAGCGGCTCTGTTCGGTGAACTGCGCGGCCACCCAGCGCAGGTAGTCGTTGTACTCCATGCGGCACGGATAGAAGGTGCCGAGGTTGATGAAGTCCACCAGACGACCGTGCTGCTTGAGGTAATTGACGAACGAGTACGGGCTCGTCGGATTGCGCAGGGTCACCAGATCCTTCAGGAAGGAAATCTGCAACTCGCTCTGGGTCGAGAGCGTGTTGCCGTGCCAGCTGTAGGTCGGTTGCTTGTCGAGAAACAGCACATCCAGTTCGCCCTGGGTCGGGCCACGCTCTTGCAGAGCGATGGCCAGCGCCAGGTTCGAAGGGCCGAAACCGACGCCGATCAGGTCGTGAACGATGGGCGATGCAATTGCCTGTGTCATTTCCAGTGTCCTCTGGATGTACCCCTCAACAGCGGGGATGAAGCCTGGGTGACCTGACCGGCCTTGTGCAGGACAGCAGATCGTCTGTTGAGTAGGAACGAGGACGGTGAAAAAAAATTTAACCGGGAACGATCAATGCCCATCCCATTGCTTGATGCGCACCCGGCAATGTTTCATGGCGTTGACGATGTGTTTTTCGACCAAGGCCTTGGAAATACCCAGGCACTCGGCGATCTCCGGGTGCGACAGCCCTTCGATCTTGCGCAGCAAAAAGCTCTCGCGGCACAACGCCGGCAGCTCGGCCAGCGCACGCTGCAACAGCGCCAGGCGCTGGCCATGATCGAGACTGTGATGAGGAGAAGGACTGAAATAGCGCTCTTCGCTGTCGAGCACATCAAGGGATTCGACCTGGCGCGAAGCATTGCGCCGGTGGTCATCGATCACCAGATTGAGCGCCGTGCGGTAGAGAAATGCGCGGGGCTGCTCGATTGGCGTGTCGCTGGAACGCTCCAGTACCCGCAGATAAGCGTCATGCACCACATCTTCGGCCACCTGGCGGTTGCCTAGCTTGGCGTTCAGGAAACACACCAGCTCGCGATAGTAGTTTTCCAACATGACTCCCGGCCGCAGGGTGCGGTTTCGATCCTTGAGCCAGACCGGCGATCTGCCAAAACAGGCAGTGGCACGATGGTGGCAAATTCAGACGCGTAATTTATAGTAATTCTCATATAGATTTAAAGCGCTGTTTCCATTTGCCCGACAAATTGTTGCCAGCTATACCTGTTACCGCGTTTTTCAGCGCTTAAATTCCCCACCCCGTCTCTCGTTTAAAGGACAGCCCCCCGTGTCTGTCGCGCCCTGCGACAGCGTTCGACCGTGGCCCGTTCGCGGTGCCTGCTGAACGACGGGCCGATTTCCACTGGCCGGAACCCTGCATGAAACGTCCCCGCCCCGCCCGACGCGCCCTGCTCATCGCCCTTTGTCTGATTCCCGTTATTGCTGTTGCCGCCTGGCAAGTCTTGCCGCCCGGTCGGGACAAATTCGCCACCGTGCAAGTCTCCCGTGGCGATATAGAAAGCAGCGTGACCGCACTCGGCACCCTCCAGCCTCGCCGTTACGTAGATGTCGGTGCCCAGGCCTCGGGGCAGATTCGCAAGATCCACGTGGAAGTCGGCGACGTGGTCAAGGAAGGCCAACTGCTGGTGGAAATCGACCCGGCCACGCAAAAGGCCAAACTCGACGCCAGCCAGTTTTCCATCGAAAACCTCAAGGCACAGTTGCAGGAACAACAGGCTCAACACGAACTGGCGCGCCAGAAGTACCAGCGCCAGCAGAACCTGGCCGCCGGCGGCGCCACCCGTGAAGAAGACGTGCAAACCGCCCGCGCCGAACTCAAAGCCACACAGGCGCGCATCGACATGTTCCAGGCGCAGATCCGTCAGGCACAGGCAAGTCTGCGCAGCGATCAGGCCGAACTCGGCTACACCCGGATCTTCGCGCCGATGGCCGGCACCGTGGTTGCGCTGGACGCTCGCGAAGGCCAGACACTCAACGCCCAGCAACAGACGCCGCTGATCCTGCGGATCGCCAAACTGTCGCCAATGACGGTGTGGGCTGAAGTGTCCGAAGCCGACATCGGCCACGTCAAACCGGGCATGACCGCTTACTTCACCACCCTCAGCGGCGGCAACCGGCGCTGGAGCAGCACCGTGCGGCAGATCCTGCCGGTGCCGCCCAAACCACTGGACCAGACCAGCCAGGGCGGCGGCAGCCCGACCAGCACCAGCAAAAGCGGCGCGGGTCGCGTGGTGCTGTACACCGTGTTGCTGGATGTCGATAACGCCGACAACGCGCTGATGGCGGAGATGACCACCCAAGTGTTCTTTGTCTCGAATCAGGCGAAAGACGTCCTCACCGCACCGATTGCCGCCCTGCATGGCAGCACCAAACCCGACAGCCAGATTGCCCGGGTCGTGGCACAGAACGGCGACATCGAGCAACGCACCGTGCGCACCGGCATCAGCGATCGCTTGAAAGTGCAGATCCTCGACGGCCTCAGCGAAGGCGATCATCTGTTGATCGGCCCGGCCGACGGCAACGGAGGCTGAATGCAAACGCCCCTGATTGACCTGCAGGATATCCGCAAATCCTACGGCGGCGGTGACGCGCCCGAAGTTCACGTGCTGCGCGGCATCGACCTGTCGATCCATGCCGGCGAGTTCGTGGCGATCGTCGGCGCGTCCGGCTCCGGCAAATCGACGCTGATGAACATCCTCGGCTGCCTCGACCGGCCCACGTCCGGCGAATACCGCTTTGCCGGGGAAAACGTCGCCGGCCTGGACACCGATGAACTGGCCTGGCTGCGTCGCGAAGCCTTCGGTTTTGTGTTTCAGGGATACCACCTGATTCCGTCCGGCTCCGCCCAGGAAAACGTCGAGATGCCGGCCATCTATGCCGGCATTCCCGCCGCCGAGCGCCATGCACGGGCCGCCGCCCTGCTCGAACGCCTCGGTCTGGCCTCGCGCACCGGCAACCGTCCCCATCAACTGTCCGGTGGTCAGCAACAACGGGTGTCGATCGCCCGCGCCTTGATGAACGGCGGTCATATCATTCTGGCGGACGAACCGACCGGCGCCCTCGACAGCCACAGTGGCAAGGAAGTCATGGCGCTGCTCGACGAGCTGGCGAGCCAGGGTCATGTGGTCATCCTTATCACCCATGACCGTGAAGTGGCGGCCCGGGCCAAGCGCATCATTGAAATCAGCGACGGCCTGATCATCCGCGACAGCGCCACGGAAGACCCCACCGTGCAGACCAGCGCCAACCCCGGCGCCTTGCAGGCCGTGGATCTGCGCAAGCGCCTGAGCGAGGGCAGCGAAGCGAGCGGCGCCTGGAAAGGCGAACTGGTCGATGCGGTGCAAGCGGCGTGGCGCGTCATGTGGATCAACCGCTTCCGGACCGCACTGACGCTGCTGGGCATCATCATCGGCGTGGCGTCGGTGGTGGTGATGCTTGCGGTCGGTGAAGGCAGCAAGCGCCAGGTCATGGCGCAGATGGGTGCCTTCGGTTCCAACATCATTTACCTCAGCGGCGCCGCGCCGAACCCGCGCACGCCTCCGGGCATCGTCACCCTGGATGAAGTCGCCGCACTGGCCAGCCTGCCGCAGATCACTCGCATCATGCCGGTCAACGGTGCCGAAGCCGGGGTGCGCTTCGGCAACCTCGACCACATGAGTTACATCGGCGGCAACGACACCAATTTCCCGGACATCTTCAACTGGCCAGTGGTCGAAGGCAGCTACTTCACTGAGGCCGATGAGCGCAACGGTGCGGCCGTCGCGGTGATCGGCAAGAAAGTCCGCGACAAGTTGCTCAAGAACGTGAGCAATCCCATCGGCCAATACATCCTGATCGAGAACGTGCCGTTCCAGGTGGTCGGCGTACTGGCCGGCAAGGGCGCCAGCTCCGGCGATCAGGACAGCGACAATCGCATCGCCATCCCCTACTCCGCGGCCAGCGTGCGACTGTTCGGCACGCACAACCCGGAGTACGTGGTGATCGCTGCCGCCGATGCGCGCAAGGTCCACGAAACCGAAATGGCCATCGAGCAATTGATGTTGCAGTTGCACAACGGCAAGAAGGATTTCGAGCTGACCAACAACGCCGCGATGATTCAGGCCGAAGCGCGTACGCAAAACACCCTATCGCTGATGCTCGGTTCGATTGCCGCGATTTCGCTGCTGGTCGGCGGCATCGGCGTGATGAACATCATGCTCATGACCGTGCGCGAACGTACTCGCGAAATCGGTATCCGTATGGCCACCGGTGCCCGTCAACGCGACATCCTGCGTCAGTTCCTGACCGAGGCGGTGATGCTCTCGGTAGTCGGCGGCATTGCCGGCATCGGCCTGGCGCTGCTCGTGGGCGGCGTGTTGATACTCAGCGAAGTCGCCGTCGCATTTTCCCTGGTGGCCATCGCCGGCGCCTTCGCCTGCGCACTGATCACCGGGGTCGTTTTCGGCTTCATGCCCGCCCGCAAAGCTGCCCGGCTCGACCCGGTCACGGCCCTCACCAGTGAATGATCGATCTATGAAACCGCAACTGAGCCTGTTGACCCTTTGCCTGATGCTGAGTGCCTGCGGCAGCCCCGCCCCACGCCCGGAAAGCGGCGTGACCGCTCCCGCCGCATGGCAGTCGCCGACCGGGCAATCGGTGGCGCAATCCAACCAGCAATGGTGGACGCATTTCGCCAGCCCGCACCTGAACCAGTTGATCGGACAGGCGCAAAGCGGCAGCCACGACCTGGCCGCCGCCATTGCCCGCGTGCGTCAGGCCCGCGCCAGCACAGTGATCGCGGGCGGTTCGCAATTACCGGAAATAACCGCAGGCCTGAATGCCAACCGCCAGAAACTGCTGCGCGGCAACGGCTACAGCCAACTGGATGCCGACAGCAGCAACAAGGCTGTGGACTACTTCGACGCCAACCTCAGCGCCAGTTATGAAATCGACTTCTGGGGCGGTCAGTCCGCCACCCGCGAAAGCGCCCGCCAAGGCTTGCGCGCCAGTGAGTTCGATCAGGCCACCGTGGAACTGACCCTGCTCAGTGACGTCGCCAACCGTTACACCCAGGCGCTGTCATTGCAGGAACAAAGCCGCATTGCCGCGCTGAACCTGGCCAACGCGCAGAGTGTTCTGCAACTGGTGCAGACCCGTTTCAATGCCGGCTCTGCCACCGCGCTGGAACTGGCCCAGCAGAAAAGTCTGGTGGCCGCGCAACAGCGACAACTGCCCACGGTGCAGCAACAGGCCGAGGACGCGCGAATCGGTCTTGCGGCTCTGCTCGGGCGACCAGTGCAGGAATTGCCACCGAGCCTCGAATCGTTCGATCAACTGCAATGGCCGCAAATCGCTGCCGGATTGCCCAGCGATCTGCTGACCCGCCGCCCGGACATCGCCCGCGCCGAAGCGCAACTGGCAGCCGCCCAGGCGGACGTCAAAGTCGCCCGCGCCGCCATGCTGCCCAAGGTCACCCTGAGCGCGCAGCTGGGTTCCGGCGCCAACCGCTTCGACGATGTGATGCGCAGCCCGTTCTACAACTTCACCGCCGGGCTGATCGCGCCGATCTTCAATAACGGTCGTCTGTCTGCAGAACGCGACAAGGCAACCGCCCGCCAGGAAGAACTGCTGGAAACCTATCGCGGCGCGATCATCAATGGCTTTGCCGACGTGGAAAAAGCCCTGAACAGCATTCAGGGTCTGGATCAGCAGCGGCAATGGCAGACCGAAGAACTGAACCAGGCACAGACTGCGTTCAACCTTTCCCAAAACCGCTACCAGGCCGGCGCCGAAGACTTGCTGACCGTGCTGGAAACCCAGCGCACGCTGTACGCCGCGCAGGATCTCAACGTGCAACTGCGACTGGCGCGGATGCAGGCGAGCATTGCGTTGTACAAAGCGTTGGGCGGGGGTTGGGAGACGCGCTGAAAAACAAAAGATCGCCAGCGGCGATCTTTTGCTTCAAACCTTGGCTTTCAAATGACGCGCATACCACGGCCGTTGCGGCACGCGGCGGAACAGCGCAGCGAGTTTCTTCTCGTCGCCGATGAAAGTGATGCGCAGCGCCAGCTTCATGGTCTCGGGGTCCATCTCCACTGACTTGCCCACCTGCAAACCCGGCGTGGTGCTGCAACCGTGGGTGGTCGGCCCCAGCCACGGGTCCGCGACCTCGTTCCAGCGCCCCGGCGCAAACCACTGCACACCGTTGACCACTTGCCGCGTGACTTCGCCCGGATGGAAACGCTCGTGAGCGCGGAACCAGTCCTCGATGCGGTCATCGATCCAGCCGTGGAAATGCCAGAACACCGGGTTGACGTGGGATGAAAACGGATCGCCGAGGAAGTCGTTTTCCGCCGCAAACCAGCGTGCGGCGAAATCCGCCGGATCCCGGGCAAACGGCACCGGTTGGCCGTTGGACGGATCGCGCGGCACCGAGGCCCAGCGCATGTGCAGCCAGTCGTGCAGCCCCAGCTCCACTTCTGAACCGAACTGGCCCAACGTGAGCTTGGCCAGATAGGCCGGATCGCGGTACTGCGACTCCCAGACCTGAAAGTTGCTTTCATAGGTCTCGGCAGTTTTCAGGTCGCTGACCCACTGGCTGTACTCATTGTCGCCATCGGCCAGCCACGTCGGCGGCAGTGCCGTGCCGTCGTGGTTGTCGAAGTAGCGGGCGAAACCGACCCGGTCGCGGATCAGTTCGGGTTGCGGCAGCGGGAAATACTCCCACGACGGCAGATCCTGCATCGAACGCGCCGTGCCCAGCATGTGCCGGTGCATGAAGAAGAAGTCGACGCCCGAACCGTTGCGATCCTTGCGGTCGCCACGGGCATCGCGCTCGTTGTCACGCGGGCCGGGCTGCCAGCCGAGACCGCGCAACGCGTTGCGCTTGTCTTCGGCCAGGGTGTGCCACTTGTCCCGCGTCGCATGCCAGACCTGGTGAAACAACCGATGCTCGGGAGAGATCAGCCACGCCAGCAGCGTCGGATTCAGCGGCGTGCGCTGCCGGGCTTCGGGGAACAGATGTTTGACAGCAATGAAGCGGTTGTCCTGCATCGGCAGCGCCAACGGCCGATCCAGACGCGACACCCGACCGCTGAGGCTGCCGCTGCCGGCGTTGCCGAAATCGGCCCAGACTTCGTCGAGGATCATTTGCAGTTCGTAGTCGATGTGACCGTTGGCACTGATCAGCCGCCAGCTCAACTTCGCCGCGTCGCCCTCGGCCAGATCACCGATTATTCGGTAACGCGGTGTTTCGCCAGAGCGCAGACGCTCGGGCGTATCCAGAAAACCGCAGACACCGCGCCCCTTCTGGCCGATGTCGAGGAACACTTGCAGACCGTTTGCCGGCAGCCCTTCGACACCAGCGTCGCGGCCCTCGAAACGGATGTCCCAGACCCCGCGCAACTTGTTCGCCAAACGCTGACCGGCCATGTCGGCCACGTCGAACGACGCCTCGCCGGGGGTGATCGTGGGGTCCGGTCTGGTCCATTCACGATGACCAAAATAAGCCGCAGGCACCGCAGCGCCAGTCAGCGCCAGGCCTGCCATGAACCATCGTCGAGAAATCTTCATTGCCCTACCTGTGTCAGCCATGAAGCAGGCTTTATCCAAGCTAGAACGTACGCTGCCCCGACAAATTTAAGGGCGCCCCCGCCACAGGGCGATGCGACTAAATTTCGTTGCCAATCACTCGTTCTTTCCAGATAGCAATGGCCCCTGCGCCAGTACCTCGACGGCGAACCTGACTGAGATGGCAATGACAAAACCACGTTCGAAAAAGGCTCTTTTCATTGGCCTGCCACTGGCCCTGGCGATCAGTGCCGCAGCAGGCTTCGCAGCCTGGGATTACTGGCTCAACGACAATCCCGGCTATCCGGCCAAGGTGATGGACCAGGCCCGCGAGATGCACCAGCACCTGCTGTCGTTCGACAGCCACATCACCGTCCTCCAAGACTTCGGTACCCACGGCAATGAAGCCGACAAGGACGGGCCCGGGCAATTCGACCTGATCAAGGCCAATCGCGGGCAATTGTCCGGTGCGGCACTGACGATTTTCGGCTGGCCGGAGCTGTGGAACGGCGCCAATGCGCCGCACAAGCCCACGGCGGGTTTCGTTGAAGAGGCGCGCAACCAGCAGGAGATCCGCTACAAGATCATCTCCGGCATGGTCCGCGACTTCCCCAATCAGGTCGGGATCGCCTACACGCCCGATGATTTCCGGCGCCTGCACGGCGAAGGCAAGTTCGCGATTTTCATCAGCATGCTCAACGCCTACCCGCTGGGCCACGACCTGAACCTGCTGGACCTGTGGACCGCGCGCGGCATGCGCATGTTCGGTTTCAGCTACATCGGCAACAACGACTGGGCCGACTCGTCCCGGCCACTGCCGTTCTTCAATGATTCGCCGGACGCGCTCGACGGTCTCTCCGACATCGGCAAGCAAGCGGTCAAGCGCCTCAACGATCTGGGCGTGATCATCGACGTGTCGCAGATGTCGACCAAAGCCCTGGAGCAAGTCGCACAACTGAGCCGCACGCCGATGGTGGCCTCGCACTCGGCGCCACGGGCGATGGTCGACATTCCCCGCAACCTCAGCGACAAAGAACTGCAACTGATCAAGAACAGCGGCGGCGTGGTGCAGGTGGTGGGCTTCTCGCAGTACCTGCGCCCGCTGACCCAGACCACCCAGGACAAACTCAACGAACTGCGCAAGAGCTTTGACCTGCCGCCACTGCCCAACCTCGCGATGGCGCTGATGCCGGGCGACCCGATCATCGCCGCGTGGCCCGAGGCCAAGTTCGGCCAGTACGCCAGCCGCCTCTACGCGATCCTCGATGAAGAACCCAAAGCCACGCTCAAGGACTACGGCGACGCCATCGACTACACCGTGCGCAAGATCGGCATCGACCACGTCGGCATCAGCTCCGACTTCAACGAAGGCGGCGGCGTCAAAGGCTGGGAGAACGTCGGCGACATCCCTAACGTCACCGCCGAACTGATTTCGCGCGGCTACTCCGAAGCCGACATCGCCAAGCTCTGGGGCGGCAATTTCCTGCGGGTCTGGGATCAGGTGCAGAAAGCCGCCCGACCTGCGCTGATTTCACAGCAGGACAAGATCAAGCCATGAGTGATCGTCGTACGTTTCTCAAGCAGGCGGGAATTCTCGCCGCCGGCCTGCCGCTGGCCTCTGGCATCGCCCAGGGCGCCAGCCCCGCCAGCACCGCGAACGTTGCGCCAGCAGCGCCGGCACAGGACAAGTGGGCGCAATTGCGCACGCTGTTCGAGCAGGACCCGGACTGCCTGCACTTCTCCAACTTCCTGATCACCTCGCACCCCAAACCGGTGCGTGACGCCATCGCCCTGCACCGCGCCGCCCTCGACAAAAATCCAGGGCTGGCGATGGACTGGGACCTGGGCGTGATCGAGCAGCGCGAGGAAGAGGTGCGAGTCTGGGCCGGGCGCTATCTGCAAGTCGACGCCAAACAGATCGCCCTGACCGGCAGCACCACCGAGGGCCTGGCGATGATTTACGGCGGCGCCCATGTGCGTACCGATCAGGAAATCCTCACCACTCAGCACGAACACTACGCCACCCACACCATCCTCGCGCTGCGCACGCAGCGTGAAGGCACCAAGGTGCGCAAGATCCGTCTGTTCAAGGATCCGCACACGGCGACCAAGGCCGAAATCCTCGCGGCCATCGACAGCAACATCCGCCCTGAAACCCGCGTGCTGGGCATGTGCTGGGTGCATTCGGGCAGCGGCGTGAAACTGCCGATCGCCGAAATCGGCGCGTTGGTCGACAAGCACAACAAGGGCCGTTCGGACGACAACCGGATCATTTATCTGGTGGACGGCGTGCACGGTTTCGGCGTCGACGACCTGAGCTTCCCGGCGATGAACTGCGACTTCTTTATCGCCGGCACCCACAAGTGGATGTTCGGCCCGCGCGGTACCGGCATCGTCTGCAGCCGTTTTGATCAGGTCAGGTACGTCACACCGATCATTCCGACCTTCTCCGAAGCCACCGCGTTTTCCACCACCATGACCCCCGGCGGCTACCACGCCTTCGAGCACCGCTGGGCCCTGAACGAAGCGTTCAAGTTGCACCTGCAACTGGGCAAGGCCGAGGTCCAGGCGCGCATTCACGCCTTGAACAGCTACCTGAAAAAACGCCTGCAGGAACACCCGCAGATCGAACTGGTCACGCCGCTGAGCCCCGAACTGTCCGCCGGTTTCACCTTCTTCCGGGTCAAGGGCAAGGACTGCGACAAGATCGCCGCCTACCTGATGCAGAACAAGGTGATCGCCGATGCCGTCGACCGCGACGTCGGCCCGGTCATTCGCAGCGCGCCGGGCCTGTTGAACAACGAACAAGAAATCGACCGTTTCATGACCGTGCTCGTCAGCCAGATCTGAGCACCGCGAACTCCTTTAAACCTGTTATCGAGAGAAATGATGAACAGTGAGCTACGTAGTTTTTCCATCAAGTCGCTCCCCGCGCTGACCCTGGCCGCCCTGCTCGCCAGCCTGTTGCCGGGGCTGGCGCAGGCGGCTGAACCGCTGCAGCCGGGCAAGGTGTTCAAAGACTGCAAGGACTGCCCGGAAATGGTCGTGCTGCCCACCGGCACGTTCACCATGGGCACCCCGGAAGACGAAGTCGGCCGCGAACCGGATGAAGGCCCGATGCACCCGGTGACGTTCGCCAAACCGCTGGCCATCAGCCGCTTCCAGGTCCTTCGGGGCCAGTGGGACGCCTACCTCAAGGACACCGGTTATCAGATGCCCGACGGTGATGATCGTGAGGGCCGCGCGTGCAAGGCCGGGATTCCGGATTATGCGGGCAGCGACCCGCGCAAGCAGTACACCGACAGGCATCCGGCCGTGTGCATGGACTTCGCCGAGGTCAACGCGTATGTGGCGTGGCTCTCGAAAAAGACCGGCAAGCAATACCGTCTGGTCAGTGAGTCTCTGCGCGAATACGCCGCGCGTGCCGGCAGCACCGGACCCTTCCCGTTCCCGTTCGATGAGGGCAAGGAATACAGCATCGCCAAACACGCCAACACCTACGGCGCGGCCGATGGCTACAACTTCACCGCACCGGCCGGCAGCTTTCCGGCCAACGCCTTCGGCGTCTATGACATGCACGGCAACGTCTACGAATGGACGGCCGACTGCTACAACGAAAACTACGTCGGTGCCCCGAGTGACGGCAGCGCGTGGCGGAGCGGCGACTGCACCATCCAGCGCATCCGCGGCAATGACTGGGGCGAAGCGCCGGTGTTCTCGCGTTCCGGCAACCGCAACGCGGTCTACCCCAAAGTGCGGGGCGACTGGCTGGGCTTTCGTGTAGCCCGCGACCTCTGATCCACCCCGGCGTCGGCCATCGGGTCGACGCCCTCCCGGTTTTTCTCGAATCATCGCCCCCAGCGGCCTCCAAAAGCGGAATCCCCCCCATGACCACTAAATCCCGTGGCGCCATCAGCGAAGTTCTCAGTCTGCTCAAGCCCTATTGGCTGGTGGTCATGATCTCGATCATGCTCGGCATGGTCGGCGGCCTCAGCGTCACGGCGTTGCTGGCGACCATCAATGACGCCCTGAACGCCAACGGCAGCCCGTCGCTGGGCGTGCTCGCCAGTTTCGCCGGGCTCTGTGCACTGGCACTGTTGAGCTCGATCCTGTCCGACATCGGCACCAACCATGTCGGCCAGCACATCATTGCCGGACTGCGAAAATCCCTTGGCGAAAAAGTCCTGCTGGCACCGATCGAACAGATCGAACGCTTCCGCAGCCATCGCCTGATCCCGGTGCTGACCCACGACGTCGACACCGTCAGCGACTTCGCGTTTTCCTTCGCGCCGCTGGCCATCGCCTTCACCGTCACCCTCGGTTGCCTGGGTTACCTGGCCTACCTCTCGGTGCCGATGTTCGCGCTGCTGCTGGTGGCGATCATCATCGGCACCGTCGTGCAGTACGTCGCCCGGGCCAAAGGCATCAAGGGTTTCGAAGCCGCCCGTGAAGCCGAAGACGAACTGCAAAAGCACTACAGCGCCATCGCGGCCGGCGCCAAGGAACTGCGCATCCATCGCCCACGTCGCCAGCGCATGTTCAGCCAGCGCATCGAAGGCACCGCCGATTACATCTGCAACACCCACATCCGTTCGATCAACACCTTCGTGGTCGCCAAGACGTTTGGCTCGATGCTGTTCTTCGTCGTAATCGGGCTGGCACTCGCCCTGCAATCCTTTTGGCTCGGCACTGACAAAGCGGTGCTCAGCGGTTTCGTGCTGGTACTGCTGTACATGAAAGGCCCGCTGGAATACCTGGTGACCACCCTGCCGGTGGTCAGTCGCGCCAACATCGCCTTCAAACGCATTGCCGATCTGGCGGAACAGTTTTCCTCCCCGGAACCCCACCTGCTGCTGAGCGACACCGCCAGCGCCAAACCGGTGGTCGAGCATCTGGAACTGCGTGACGTTCACTACGCCTTCGCCGCCGTGGACGACAACAAACCGTTCACCCTCGGCCCGGTCAATCTGTCGATCCGTCAGGGTGAAATCGTGTTCATCGTCGGCGAGAACGGCGGCGGCAAAACCACCCTGATCAAATTGCTGTTGGGGCTGTATGCGCCAAAGGGCGGGGAAATCCTGCTCAACGGTGCGCCTGTGGTGGCCGAGAACCGTGACGATTACCGTCAGTTGTTCACCACGATTTTTGCCGACTACTACCTGTTCGACGAACTGGTGCAAGGCGATCAACAAGTGCCCGAGGACGCCAACCGCTACCTCGAACGCCTGGAGATTTCGCACAAGGTCAGCATTCGCGATGGCGCGTTCAGCACCACCGACCTGTCCACTGGCCAGCGCAAGCGTCTGGCCCTGCTCAACGCGTGGCTGGAGGAACGTCCGGTGCTGGTGTTCGACGAATGGGCAGCGGATCAGGACCCGGTGTTCCGGCGGATTTTCTACACCGAGCTGCTGCCAGAACTCAAATACCTGGGCAAGACCATCATCGTGATCTCCCACGACGACCGTTATTTCGACGTCGCCGACCAACTGGTGCGCATGCAAGGCGGCCAGGTCATCAGCGAAAAAGCCCCGGCAGCCGTCTGCTGAACCGGCCCGCCCCTGTCGAGTGTTAAGAGAAAGCCATGAACGAACTTCTTGATGATGACCTGCTGGCGCTGCTGTTGGCCGATGCTGACGCCGTCGAGCCAGACCCGGTCGCCACCCGCCGCGCGCGCCTCGATCGGGCGCCGCTGTCGTATGCCCAGCAGCGTCTGTGGCTGGTGCAGCAACAGGCACCAGCGAATGCCGCCTACAACTTGCCGCGCGCCTTGCGCCTGGACGGCGACCTCGATCCGCAGGCGCTGGAAACCGCACTCAACGCGGTGATCGATCGCCACGACATCCTGCGCACTGCCTTTCGCGAAATCGACGGCGTGCCGACCCAGGTGGTCGAGCGCCAGATACGCCTGAACCTCAAGCGCCAGGACCTTTCCTCGCTGGATGAGGACACCCGTCGCCTGCACCTGGAGCAACGCCTCCAGACCCAGGCGCTGCAACCGTTCGACCTGAGCCGCGCACCGCTGATCCGCACCACCCTGGTCAAGACCGCCGAGCGTGAACACGTGTTGCTGCTGAACATGCACCACATCGTGTCCGACGCCTGGTCCAACGCGATCCTCATGCAGGATCTGGCGCGCGCCTACGCGCAGGCCAGCGCCGGCCTCAGCCCGGTACTGAGCGAGTTGCCGATCCAGTACAGCGACTACGCGCAGTGGCAACGCAGCGAGTACCTCGACGGCGTGGCCTGCAAGCGCGCCGACCATTACTGGCGCCAGTACCTGGGTCGAGAACTGCCGGTGCTTGAGCTGCCGGTCGATCATGCCCGCGCCGAAGGCCAGCAACACCTGGCCGGGCGTCATTCCCTGAGCCTTGAGCCCACAGCGCTGCAAGCCCTCAACCGTTTCTGCCAGCACGAGGGCCTGACCCCGTTCGTGCTGGCGATGGGCGCGTGGCAACTGCTGCTCGGCCGCTACAGCCAGCAGCGCGAATTCACCGTCGGCGTGCCCAACGCCAGCCGCAACCGCAGTGACAGCCAGGAACTGGTGGGCTTTTTTGTCAGCAGTCAGGTGTACAAGGCGACGCTCGACGGTCAGCAACCAGTGCGGGATTTTCTCCAAGCCTTGCGCGCGCACTCGCTGGCGACGCTGGAACACGCCGATTACCCGCTGGAGTTGCTGTTCGATCAACTGCAACGCGGCAGTGCGACCTCGCTCAATCCGCTGTTCCAGGTGTTGTTCAACTGGCGCACGGGCGGCGGCGAGCCGGCGGCCGTGGAATGGGGCGGGCTGAACCTGCAATTTCTCGATGCCGGCGAAAGCCAGGCCAAGTTCGACCTGTCGCTGGACATCGACTTCAGCCCGCAGAACCTGCAAGCCACGTTCGAATACAGCCGCGACCTCTACACCCCCGCCACCATCGAGCGCTTGGCCCGGCACTGGCAGCAATTGCTGCTGCAACTGATCGCCCGCCCCGATTTGCGCCTGGACGAGTTGCAGTTGCTTGATGCCGAAGAGCATCGGCAGACCCTCGCCGAATGGAACCCGCAGCAGACCCGAATCGCCCCGTCGCTGTGCCTGCACCAGTTGATCGAAGCGCAGGTCGCGCGCAATGGCACCGCCATCGCCCTGACCTTCGGCGAACAACAGGTCAGTTACGCCGAGCTCAACCGCCAGGCCAACCGTCTGGCCCACCGTTTGATCGCCAACGGTGTCGGCCCGGATGTGCTGGTGGGCATCGCCGCCGAGCGCTCGCCGCAGATGCTGATCGGCTTGCTGGCGATTCTCAAGGCCGGCGGCGCCTATGTGCCACTGGACCCGGCCTACCCGGCTGATCGCCTGGCCTACATGATCGAAGACAGCCGCATCGACTGGGTGCTGACCCAGTCCCATCTGCGTGAACAATTGCCATTGCCGGCCCACGTGCGCTGCGTACTGCTCGACGACGCCACGAACCTGAGCGACGCCGCCGAGCACAACCCCGACGTGGCCGTGCAGCCGGACAATCTGGCGTACGTGATCTATACCTCCGGTTCGACCGGCAAACCCAAGGGCGCCCTGCTCGCGCATCACAACGTCGTACGTCTGTTCGAAGCCACCACTGGTTGGTTCGGCTTCGATCAGAACGATGTCTGGAGCCTGTTCCATTCCTATGCCTTCGACTTCTCGGTCTGGGAGATCTTTGGCGCGCTGCTGTACGGCGGTCGCCTGGTAATCGTGCCCCACGCCGTCAGCCGTTCGCCGCAAGACGTCTACACGCTGCTCTGCGAGGAAAAAGTCAGCGTGCTGAACCAGACGCCGTCGGCGTTCAAACAACTGATGAAAGTCGCCTGCGAAGCCGACCAGCCGTTGACCCAGCAGCTGCGCTACGTGATTTTCGGCGGTGAGGCGATCGAGGTGAAAAGCCTGCGCCCCTGGTTCGAACGCTTCGGCGATCAGGCCCCGCAACTGATCAACATGTACGGCATCACCGAAACCACCGTTCACGTCACCTACCGGCCGCTATCGCTGGCCGACCTGAATGCAGAGTCCGCCAGCCCCATCGGCGTGCCGATTGCCGACCTGTCCTGGTACCTGCTGGATGAAGGCCTCAACCCGGTCGCCAAAGGCTGCACCGGCGAGTTGTACATCGGTCGTGCCGGGCTGGCCCGGGGTTACCTGAACCGCACCGACCTGACCGCCACGCGTTTCATCCCCGACCCGTTCGACAGCGTTCCGGGTGGGCGTCTGTACCGTACCGGCGACCTGGCGAAATACTGCAACGACGGCAGCATCGAATACGTCGGACGGATCGACCATCAAGTAAAAATCCGTGGTTTCCGCATCGAACTGGGCGAGATCGAAGCGCGTCTGCTCGATCAGCCGCAGGTGCAGGATTGCGCGGTGCTGACCCACGACGGCCCGAGCGGCCTGCAATTGGTGGCCTACGTCATCGCACCGGATTCGACGGAACTGCGCGACACCCTGATCGCTGCTCTGCGGGCGCAATTGCCCGATTACATGGTGCCTGCGCACCTGTTGTTCCTTGAGCGCTTCCCGTTGAACGCCAACGGCAAACTCGACCGCAAGGCCCTGCCGGAACCGGATGCCAGCCTCTGGCAACGAACCTACGTGGCGCCGGGCAATCCGCTCGAAGAAGCGCTGGCCAGCCTTTGGCAGCAATCGTTGAACATCGAGCGCGTGGGGACGACCGACAACTTTTTCGAGTTGGGCGGCCATTCGATTCTTGCGATCCAGTTGATCGCTCAACTGAAGGCGCAGCTCGACATCGAAGTACGTCTGCAAGAGCTGCTGGCCCACCCGACCATCGCCGAACTGTCCGCTTTCGTCGCCCGCCAGCATTTCGCAACCGCGCAATGCGTGGTCGAACTCAACAACGCACCGGCCGACGCACCGGCACTGTTCTGCCTGCACCCCAGCGGCGGTATCGTGTTCTGCTATCAGCCTCTGGCCAAACGCTTGAACAACCGGGCGAAAGTCTACGGCGTGATGCATCGCGGCTTCTCGCAGCAACACAACGACGCGCAAACCTGGTCGGAGATGATCGCCGACTACAGCCGTGAAATCGTCGACACCCAGCCGCAGGGGCCTTATCACCTGATGGGCTGGTCGCTGGGTGGTCCACTGGCCATGGACGTGGCCGCGACACTGGAGTCTCAGGGTCATGAAGTGGCGTTTCTGGGACTGGTTGACGGTACCGTGCCGGCTTCGGCCTTCCCTGCCGACCTGCCACGCTTCCAGCGAGCGGACGACGAAGCGCTCGGCGTCACCTCGGAAGAAGTGCTCGACGCCGTGCACTACTTCAACCTGCTGTTCCCGACCCTGGCACTGCGCACCACCGCCTACCTGCAAACGTCGCCGCATGGCAGCGTCAAAGACTTCTATGACTGGGCGGCCGGTCAGGTCGAGCCGGGGCAAGGTGACTTGCTGGCCACCGTGCAGAACATCAAGAGTGAAGTCATGAATGCCCAGGCGTTCTCGGTGCATGAGCGTCTGGTGGAAGCCTTCGACGCCTTTACCTTCAAGCCACTGCGGGTCAAACCGAGTTGCTGGTGGGCGGTGCCTGAAAAGACGGCTGAAGAACTGTCCTTCAGCCAGGCGTTGATCCAGCGCTACAGCCTGTCGGGCGAACTGAACTGCTCGCTGCTGTCACCACTGGAACACCGCAGCATGATCTTCCAGGATGAATTGCTCGAACCCCTGATCGATACGTTCCTGAGTAACAGTCGAGTGCGCTGAGCCCTCTGCGCAAGACCCAAAAACCCCGTCAATCCTTGATTGACGGGGTTTTTCTTTGGGCGCTTTTTCAGGCATCCGTCGCTGAAGCCAGGCGCCGTCGATTTCTTCCGGGCAATAAAAAACCCGGCCTGCAATGGCAGACCGGGTTCGGGTATTACCGATGGATCAGAACTGCGGCTTGTACGTCACGCTGAACATCACGTTACGCGGGTCGCCGTAGTAGCTGTTGCTGTTGATCTGGGCGAAGGCCGGAATGATGTAGCGCTTGTCGAACATGTTGTTCAGGTTGACGGCCAGGTTGACCTCGTCGGTAGCCTGGTAGGCAACGCGCGAACCCCAAATGGCAAAGCCTGGCAGATCGAAGCTGCGGTCGAAGCTGACCGTGCTGCTCTGGGCATTCACACCGGCACCGACGCTGACTTTGTGGAAGTCACCCGGCAGGGTGTAGTCGCCCCACAGGCGGAACATGTGCATCGGCGTACCGGTGGCGAAACGCTTGCCCTTGAGGTCGGTGTCTTCGAGGAACTTGGTGGTGTTGTAGGTATAGCCGCTGGAAATCTGCATGCCATCGAACAGTTCGCCGGCGATTTCCGCTTCCAGACCCTGGCTGCGAACCTTGCCCGACGCTGTCGAGCAGTACCAGCCGTTGCAGGCCTCCGGCCCTTCGATGTCGGTGGTCAGGTCAGACACGGCGCGGTTTTTCTGGATGTAGCGGAACAACGCCAGGGACGTGTTGAAGCGGCCATCCATCAGCTCGCCCTTGATACCCAGCTCGTAGTTGGTGCCTTCGATCGGCTTGAGCGCGGTCTTCTCTTTGGTCAGCTGGGTTTGCGGAATGAACACTTCGGCAACGCTGCCGTAGGCCGACCACTGTTCGTTCAGCGCATACACCATGCCGACGTAAGGCGTCACACGGCCGGTGCTCTTGATCGAGTTCTTCTCGCCGCCTTCCTGCAGTTCGCGGGCGAAGTAGTTGTCCTGGTCGAAGGAGAAGTCATACCAGCTGGTACGCGCGCCGAGGATCAGGGTCAGCGGATCGGTCAGGTTGATTCTGTAACTGCCGTAGAGGCCTTTCTGGCGAACATCGTAAGTGCTCACGGCCAGGTTGGCGTTGTCGGCGATCATGTCGAACGACTGCTGCGGACGGTTGTGATCAATGTCGAAAATGTCTACGCCCGGCGTGAACTGGCGAGCGTATTTATCATCGCTGGTGAACTTGGAGTAGTTGGCACCCACGGTCAGACCTTGCTTTAAGCCGAAGCCTTCAAACTGACCGTCGAGGTAGATGTCGAACGCACGGTTCTTGTTGGCGAAGTCAGTCGAGTAATCGGAGAAACGTGGGCCGGTGCTGCCGCCCACCGGAACCACGCCGGCAACGAACTGATAAGTCGCCTCGTTGGACTCGTTCATGGCGATGGCCGAGGCCTTGATTTTCCAGCTGTCGTTGAAGTGGTGTTCAAGGTCGGCGTACACCGCGGTCTGGTCGTTCATCGAACGGTTCCAGGTTGCACCGGTGTAGGTCGAGCGCGGCAGGTTGATGTTGCTCGCGTCGGCGTAGCGCGGCAGGCCCAGCAGGTATGGACGGCCGTGGCTCTTCTTGTTGCTGAAACCGATGCCGAGCACGGTGTCTTCGTCCAGGTCGAAATCCAGGGCGCCGTACACGGTCTGTTCCCAGTTCCAGGCGTAGTCGGTAAACGAGTGGTCTTTTTCATAGTTGACCACTGCACGACCACGGATGGTGCCGGCATCGTTCAGCGGACCACCGACGTCAGCCTGGGAGCCATAACGATCCCAACTACCCGCCTTGGCAGTGAGGGTCACGGTCGGTTCAGCCTGGCCGCGTTTGCGCACCATGTTGATCGCGCCGCCCGGGCTGTTCGCGCCTTGCAGCAGACCGGCCGCGCCACGGATCACTTCCATGCGGTCGTAGATCGCCATGTTTTCGGTGATGTAGCTGCCCAGCGCATACACGTTGCGCGGGATCGGCACGCCGTCGTACTGGATCGCTTCGATGTCGAAACCACGGGAGTAAATGAAGATGCCCGGGCCTGGCGACTTCAGCGCGGTCAGGCCGGTGGTGGCTTCGACGGCCTGGGTCAGGTTGCTGATGTTCTGGTCATCCATGCGCTTGCGGGTCAGGACGCTGACCGACTGCGGGATGTCCTTGAGTTTCTGCTGGCCCTTGCCGATGGTCACGGCACCGGTGGTATAGGAATTGGTGCCTTCGGTGGTGGTGCCCAGCGCGGTGGCGTTGATCGTGGTGGCACCCAGTTCCAGACCTTTGGCGCTGCCACTGCGCACCAGCATCAGGGTGTTGCCTTCCACGGTGAAACGCACATCGGTGCCGCGCAGGAGCTGGCCGATGGCCGACTCCGGGGTCATGTTGCCTTTGACTGCAAAGCTCTTGAGGCCCGCCAGATCATCGGCGCTGTAGATGACCTGCATGTTGCTCTGCTCGCCAAACGCTTGCAGCGCCTGTGGCAGGGACTGTGCCGCGATATTGAAGGCTTTGTCTTCGGCCTGGACCTGAGCACTGAGCGGCAGCAGGCACGCCATGCCCATCCCCGCCAGTACAGAGCGCGAGCGCAACGTTCGGGAAATCACCAGGGCCTTGAACAGGGGTTTCAATTCGTGAATTGCGGACATTGTGCTCTCTATTATTGGTCGAAGTGGAAAAGCCTGCGGGCCGCCGAGCGCCCCTCGAAATGCATACCCGCGCTCCGGGATCGTTCAATCATGTGAATCGATCGACTGGCCCCTCCCCGGGCAGCAGTCGCCCGCGCAGTGGCGCGAGCCGGTCATGGGTTGCGTAAGAAATCCGTTTGTTGCCGCGTGAAAACCTGACTGAAAAGGCCCTTTTTCGAGTCATTTCACGCGCTTACGTTAGTAAGACGGTGCAGACCGAAAAAACCGGAATGCGTTTGTTTATCATTTGTGAAATAAATTAAAAAAAACCGTCGCACTGAGGCGACGGTTTTTCCTGGGCGGACAGTTAAACGTCCTGGGCCACCTTGGCGGCTTGCAACTGCCGGGCCTTTTCGGTCAGCAGGGCTTTTTCCTCGGGGCTCATGGACTCAAGACGCACCCGCGCCTGAGCCAGTTTGTCCAGTTGCCCGGGACTCGCTTCCTGGCCACGCAAGGCTTGCGCAAGCCCGGCCACGGTCGGATGGTCGAAGACCACACCCGGGTGGATTTCGCACTGCAACAGCTTGCGAATACCCGCGACCAGTTTGATCACCAGCAACGAATGACCACCGGCGGCAAAAAAATCGCGTTCGATGCTCAGGCGATCCTGCCCGAGCAACTGCGCCATGCGCCCGGCCAGCAAGGTTTCGAGGGCGTCTCGCGGCGCGACGTAATCGTCGTCGACACCTTGATCGGCCAGTTGCTGCAAGGCCTTGCGGTCGATCTTGCCGTTGGCCAGCCGTGGCAGGCGCTCGATGAAGCGAATCTGCTGCGGCACCATCACCGCCGGCAGTTGCTGCGCCAGTTGCTCAGGCAGGCTGTCCGCCGCCAGCGATTCACGCGCCACGACAAACGCCTGCAAGCCTTGCTCAGGGCTGTCCCCGGCAATCACCACCGCTTCCTGCACGGATGGCAGGCGCAGCAATTGCGCCTCGACTTCCGTCAGCTCGATGCGGAAACCGCGCACCTTGATCTGATGATCGCGCCGTCCGTGCAGGACAATCGCGCCTTCAGGCGAGTAGCGCGCAAGATCGCCGGTGCGATACAGGCGTTCGCCGTCGATGAACGGGTTGTCGATCAACAATCCCGCCTCGGCGTCGACATTGACGTAGCCGTGAAACAGCTGCGCACCGCCGACATACAACTCGCCGACGACACCGACCGGCGCCAATCGCAGCTGCGCGTCGAGCACGTACACCTGATTGTTGTCGAGCACCTGGCTCAGCAGACCGGCGCCCTGCCCCGGCGCAACCTTGTGCACCATCACGCCGACCGTGGTTTCGGTCGGGCCGTAGTGGTTGAACACCTGGCAATCGCCACGCACCTGCACGATGCGCTGGATCAGCGGTGCGGCAATCGCCTCTCCGCCCAGCACCAGAGTTCGCGGCAAACGCGGCGTGTCGCTGTCGAGCAGCGCAGCCAGATGCGACGGGACGATTTTCAGGCAGTCGACGGCATGCTCTTGCAGGTAGCCGGCGAATGCCTGTGCGTCTTGCATCTGTTCATCGCTGGCCACGTGCAGCGCCGCCCCGTTGAACAGCGCGCCGAACAACGTGGTGTTGCCCAGATCCGCCGCCACCGTGGAGGTCAGACCGAAGTGCCGGTGACCGTCCAGCCCCAGTGCCGTGCTGACACTGGCGGTGTAGTTGAGCAGATGACGGTGTTCGATCAACACGCCTTTCGGCATGCCGGTAGAACCCGAAGTGAACAGCACGTAGGCGAGATCGCTGCCCTGGGTTTCATGAGCCGGAGCCGTTGCAGAACCCGCTTCCAGCAATTGATCGATTGAACGCACCGGCAGCACGCTGTCGTGCCATTCAGCGATCTGCGCGGCATCGGTCAACAACAGGCCGGCACGCGCTTGTTCGAGCATCAGTTGCTGACGGGCCAGCGGCCATTGGCGATCCAGCGGCAGATACGCTGCGCCCACTCGCCAGATCGCGAGCATCGCCACCACCAGCGCCGCCGAACGCGGCAAAGCCAGCGCGACGATCGAATCACGGCCCACACCCTCGGCATGCAACCCCGCCGCCAGTCGCTCGACCTGCGCCTGCAACTGCGCGTAATTCAGGCTGCCGGTCTCATCGGTCAGTGCCAGCGCCTCTGGCGTGGACTGCGCCCATTCAGCGATGCGTTGTGGCAGCAAAGAGATGTCAGCCCAGGATCGCGCCGACGGATTGATCGACAGCAAGCGCTGACGCTCGGCCTCGGTCAGCAAGCTGATCGCATTCAACGGCGCGTATGCGTCGGCCACGAGCTGACCCAGCAGCGTGACGTATTGATCCAGCAGCACCTGCATGGACGCCACGCTGTAGCACTGCGCGGCATATTCAAGCGCCACCGCGCTGGCCACGTTTTCCGCGTTCAACTGCACTTGCAGCAGCAACTCGAATACGCCACCACGCCCGGTCTCCACCCGTTGCGCTGTGCAGCGAGTCGCGCCGATCGCCACCGGCTGTGCCTGACGATGCAACGCAAAACCATAGGCCGGGCGCGCAGCCGCAGGTTGCAGTTCAGGGGCCCAGTATTCCTGCCAGAGCCGATGTTCTTCCAGGCGCGCGGCGACTGTCGGCAGCCATTGCGTGAATGACTGTTCGGCATCCACAGGCAGATTCAGCGGCAGGGTTTTCTCGAACACGCCGATTGCGCCAGAGAAATACTCATAGTCTTCACGACCATCGTGGCGCCAACCCATCAGCACTTCATCGCGACCGCTCAAACGCGCCAGCAGCAACCACCAGGCACTTTGCATCAGCACTGCAACCGGTTGTGTAACGGTCTGCGCCAGACGTTCAAGCCCCGCGACCAATGAAGCGTCGAGTGGCTTGCTGAGGCTCGCCGAATCAGCGCCCGACACCGTGGATTCGCGCGCCGCCAGCCAAGGCGTCGACAGGGTCGCATCGACGCCATTGAGTTGTGCCTGCCAATACGCCCGGGCGGTCGCGGCATCCTCATCGAGGATCACTTCGCTGCGCCATTCCAGGTACTGACCGAACTCGCCCGCCTCTTCGTCCTCAGGCCATTCACGCTGTTCATACGCACGCAGCAACTGCTGATAGACCAGCGTCAGTGCATTGTCATCCAGACTGTGACGGGCCGCGCCCAGCAGCAGCGTCCAACGCTGTTCGGGCAGCGCGTACAACACCGCTTGCACACCGGCTGACTCGCCGGGCACAAAGGCGCGCTGCGCCCATTCGGTCAATTGCGCCTGAATCTCCGCTTCGCTGGCCGGTGCGTTTTGCACCGTCAGCGGAAAGCGCTCGGCGACGTCGGTGAACTGGCGCAGACCATGAAAACCCGGGGCCTTGGCCAGCCGGGCCAGCAACATCGGTTGCTGTGCCAGCACCTGGTCGAAGGCCGCTTGCAGGCGCGCCACGTCGAGCTCGCCGGCGATATCGATGCGCAGGAAACGTGCGGCATCGGCCCAGCATGCAGCGCCGGGCAGTTGATCGCAGAGCATCTGTTGCTCGGGGGTCAACGCCTGCCCCACGTCCTGTTGTTCCATCACCACCTCGTTCATGCCTCTGTTCCTTCGGTTGCGCGAACCGGCTCGCCACGGGCGCCTTGCAAGTCGCTGTGGTCGAACATGTCACCCATGGCCACGACAATCTTGCGCGGACCTTCGAACGGATCGCGGGCATGCGCCACCAACATGTTGTCGAGCAGAATGGCGTCGCCCTTCTGCCAGTCGAACCGCACGGCGCACGCTTCGTAGAGCTCGCCGATGCGCTGCATCACTTCGTCTTCGATCGGCGTGCCGTCCCCGTAGTAAACATGGCGCGGCATGCGCTCCAGACCGAACATCGACAACAGGTCTTCACGCACATCCGGCTCCAGCCAGTAGATGTGGTGCAGTTGCACCTGGTTGAAGAACGATTTCGCACCGGTCACCGGGTGGCGAATGATCGCCGGGCCCGGGGTGCGGGTTTGCAGTTCGTCGTTGTCCAGCCAGCGCCATTCGATACCGCCGGCCCGGCAACGGGCCTCGACTTCGGCACGGTCTTCGGTCTTGAAGAAGTGCTGCCACGACACGTCCAGTTTGTCGGTGAAGGTGCGCACATACAGCAGGCCTTTTTCCTCGAACTTGTCGCGCAGATCCGCCGGCAGTTTTTCGTACATCAAGCGGCAATCCACCACCGGCGTCGCGCCGCCAACCGGGGCCGCCACTTCGCAATAGAACATCTGCTTGCGCGGCCAGCGGTCCTGATGGGAGCTCTCGTTGTGGAACAGAATCATTTTGCGTTCCGGGTACGGCGTGGAGCGGTAGGTGTTCTTGCCGCCCTCTTTCTTCGGCAGATCGCCGTACTGGCCGTACAAGCCGGGCTGGATCGCTTCGGCGAAGGCTTCAAAGCCCTGAATGCCGTCGAGCTCAAAACCGCGGAACAGAATACCGGCGTGAGTAGCGAGCTTCGCCTCGATCAGCGGCCGGTTGTTCTTGATCCACTCGATCAGGTCCAGTTGCGGCTCGTTCGGTTCCACCAGCAGCGGGAACGGTTGTGGCGCCGCCATCAACGATTCACGCACCGGCGCCGGGCGTGCCTTGGCCACCGGGGCGGCGCCGCGCTTGAGGAATTTGCCCAGTTTGTCGGCCTTGGGTCCGGGGGCAGACGGCCGGGTGGCCGCTGCTAAATTGTCGACTGGCATGCTGATAGCTCCCAATTGAATGTCCTGATCAGCGACGATCTGTTCCAACAGGGCTATCCAGGCCTTGACCAGGTACTGAATGCGCTCATGTCCGAACAAGCTTGTGGCGAATTGCCAATTACCCAGCAATTGCCCTTCTTCTTCGTCAACGAACAATGCCATGTCGAATTTAGAATGGGTCTCCAGCGACGGCAGCGCTTCGACGTTCAAACCGCCCATGGCCTGGGTGCGGCCCGGCAGGTTGTTCATCACGAACAGCACCTGCACCAGCGGGTTCATGCCCTTGTGACGGGGCACGCCCGACGCATCGACGATCATGTCGAACGGCAGGTCCTGGTGCTCCAGCGCTTGCAGCAGCGTGTCCTGGGTCTGCGTCAGGAAGCCGCTGAACGAGGCCTCACTCGCAAACCGCGAACGCAGCGGCAACACGTTGACGAAGAAGCCGATCAAGCGCTCCAGCTCCGCCCGCTCACGCCCGGCCACGTCGGCACCGACCAACACGTCGGCGCCTTCACTGACCCGGTGCAGCAATACCTGGAACGACGCCAGCAACGTGCTGTACAGCGTGACACCGGCCCGTGAGGCCAGCGCCCGGACGTCGCGACTCAACTGCGCACCGAGGGCAAACTGCACCGCGTCGCCAGCGTAGGACGGCGTCGCACCGCGCGGGTTGTCCAGCGGCAGATTGAGCTGGCCGTTGTAGCCCGCCAGTTGTTCTTTCCAGAACGTCGCCTGCTGCCCGAGCACGCCCTGTTGTTCCAGCGCCTGTTGCCACAGGGCAAAGTCCGAATACTGCACGGCGAGGGCCGGCAAGGCATGCGGTTCGCCGGCGCTGGCGCGGTCGTAGATTTCCACCAGCTCGTTGATCAACACACCCATCGACCAACCATCGGAAATGATGTGGTGCATCGAATACAGCAACACGTGCTCGCCCGGGCTCAGGTGCAGGATGCGTCCGCGCAACAGCGGCGCCTGCTCCATGTCGATCGGCGTGTTGGCGTTGTCGAGGACGGCTTGCGCCACCTGTTCTTCCTGATCGCTGCGCGACAGGCCGGACAGATCGATCAGCGGGAAATCCAGCTCGACCTCATCGACGATCACGGCAATCGGATCGCCTTCGTCGTCCTGCACATAGGCCGTGCGCAACACCTCATGGCGACGCACCACCTCGGCAAAACTCGCCAGCAGGCGCTGCACCGACAAGTCACCGCGCAAACGCAACGCCATCGGCATGCCATAGGCGGACGTGCCACCGGACAATTGCTCGGCGATCCACAAGCGGCGCTGCACCAGCGACAACGGCGCGCTGCGCTTGGCGCCGTGCGCCTTGAGCTCGACCTGACGTGAATCGAACGCCGCCAGCTCGGCCCCGACATTGGCCTGCATGACCGCCGCCAGATCCTTGAGCACCGGCGCACCGAACAGATCGCGCAGGCTCAGCGTCAGACCGGTGACCTTGCGCAACCGCGAGACGGCCTGGGTCGCCAGCAACGAATGACCGCCGGCCTCGAAGAAATGCGCGTTGCGCCCGATCTGCTCGCGCTCCAGCACGTCCTGCCAGACCTGAGCAATCTGTTGCTCCAACTGGCCCTGTGGCGCGACGAAATCTTCGCTCGACACCTGACTGTCCGGCAGTGGCAAGGCCTTGCGATCCAGCTTGCCGCTCGGGCCGATTGGTAATTGCGCCAGCAGCAGGACATGGCTTGGTTGCATGTAGTCCGGCAGGCTGCTTTTCAGCCCGTCGCGCAGTGTTTGAAGCAGCGCTGCATCAGCGTTGCTGGCCAGTGATTCGTCGTGCGGCACGACGTAAGCCACCAGTTGCTGACCACCCGCCCCCGGCTGTGCCAGCACCAGCGCCTGACGCACACCGTCCAGACGCAGCAAGCACGTTTCGATCTCGCCCAGTTCAATGCGGAAACCACGCACCTTGACCTGATGATCGAGACGCCCGACGTATTCGATCAAACCGTCAGCATTGACCCGCGCCAGATCGCCGGTGCGATACAGCCGCCCGCCCACCGTGCTGAACGGGTCAGGCAGGAAGCGATCGGCCGTCAGGTCAGGACGCTGGAAATAACCCCGCGCCAACAGCTCGCCACCGATCAGCAACTCGCCCACCACACCTTGCGGCACCGGCTGCCCGGCGCTGTCGAGGATATGGATCGTGCGCCCCGCCAGACCGTGACCGATCGGCAATGCCGCCGGCAGCGGCTGTCCGCCCTGCACGTAGTCGACGCAGTCGAGCACGGTGCTGGTGACTGTCGCTTCAGTCGGGCCATAGGCGTTGATCAGTTGCACCTGCTCAAGCCCTGCTCGCTGATACGCTGCGATGCCTTGCGGCGGCATGGTTTCACCGCCCACCACCATCTGGCGCAGACGGCCATAGTCGCGCGGGCCGTGGTCGGCGAAGTCCTGCACCACCACGTTCCAGTAGGCCGTGGTCAGGTCGGCGATGCTGATGTCCCGGTCGATAATTTGCTGATACAGGGTTTCGCTGTCCCACACCTCGTTGCCGCGCAACACCACCGCCGCGCCGCAGATCAGCGCCGGGTAGACCTGCTCGACAAAACTGTCGAAGTTGAACGTGGCAAATTGCAGCACCCGATCACTGGCCGACAGGCCTTTGTAGGCCTCGGACACACGGGTGTGCCGGGCCAGCGTCTGGTGGCTGATGCCCACGCCTTTCGGGCGCCCGGTCGAGCCGGACGTGAACATCACGTACGCCAGGCTTTGCCCGTGCACGACGGGTGACGGGTTGCTGTCGAGCAACGGCCATGCATCGCCGTCCACCGTCAGCGTGCGCACACCGGCCACGGCAGGCAGCCGCTGCAGCAGGTGTTGCTGGCTGAGCATCAGGCGCAGGCCGCTGTCTTCGATCATCGCCAGCAGTCGGTCGGCCGGGTAGCCAGGATCCAGCGGCACATAAGCCCCGCCCGCCTTAAGCACGGCCAACAGGCTGATGATCATGTCCATCGAACGATCAACCGCAATCCCCACCAGCACATCGCTGCCGACGTTGTGTTGCAACAAGCCGTGGGCCACGCGGTTGGCGGCCGCATTGAGCTCGGCGTAAGTCAGTTGCCGGTCTTCGAATATCAGGGCATTGGCGTCCGGGGTTTGCGCCACTTGCTGTTCAAACCACTGATGCACGCCATGTTTGCTGGCCGGCGCGTCGATGGCGGGGAGCATCGGCCCGGCCGCCAGTGCCAGTTCGCCGAGGCGGGTCGACGCCGGTGCCTGCACCATCTGCTGCAACAGGTGATCGAGCTGGCTCGCCAGTTGTTCGACCGAACGTCCGTCGAACTGCTCACGGTCGAAACTCAGGTGCAACGACAGCTGGGCGTCGAGGCTGACCGCAAGGGTCAGCGGGTAGTTGGTCTGTTCGTGATTGGCTACTTCGCCAAAGCGCAGATCCTGCGGCGCACCTTGTTGCAGCGCTTCGGACACCGGGTAGTTTTCGAACACCAGAATGTTGTCGAACAGCGCTTCACCGCCCTGCCCGGCCCAGCGCTGAATCTCGAACAGCGGCGTGTGTTCCTGCTCGCGCAGTGCGAGGTTCTGCGCCTGCACCTGTTGCAGCCAGGCACTCAGCGTTTGTTCGGCACGCGGACTGGCGATCACCGGCAAGGTGTTGATGAACAGGCCGATCTGTTGCTCGACGCCGGCCAGTTGCGCCGGACGCCCGGACACGGTCGCACCGAAGCTGACGGTGTCGAGCCCGGTGAAGCGTTGCAACAGCAGCAGCCAGGCACTTTGCACCAGCGTGTTGAGGGTGACTTTGTGGCCACGGGCAAACTCGTTGAGCTGGCGCGTGCGCACCTCGTCCAGCACATGGAAACGCTCGCCATGGCCCTTGACCGGTTGCACTGCGGCAAACGCGCGCGCCAGTCGGGTCGGCTCTTGCAGGTCGGCCAGTTGCGCGTTCCAGAACGCTTCGCTGACGTGCGCGTCCTGTCGCGACAGCCACTGAATGTAATCGCGATAACGACCCGCGCCGCCGGCCGGTGGCTGACCGCTGTAGCGTTGCAGCACTTCACCGAGCAACTGCGAATTGCTCCAGCCATCCATCAGGATGTGATGGCTGGTGTAGATCAGGCGGCAGGCATCGGCAGCGGTACGCACCACCACCAGACGCAACAACGGCGCGGCGCCCAGTTCGAAACCTTGCTGCTGTTCGGCCAGCGCCAGGGCGGCGATGGCTTGCGGCAGGTCCGCGTGGTCACGCCAGTCGAGCACGCTGAACGGCACCGTCAGGTGCTTGTGGATGACTTGCACCGGACGCTGGAATTCACCGTCCCAGACAAAGCTGCTGCGCAGCACATCGTGGGCATCCAGCGCGTCTTGCCACGCCGCACGGAAGCGTTCGATGTCCAGGCCTTGAACGTCGACGCACATCTGATTGATGTAATCGCCGGCCTGTTGCTCGTACAGGGTGTGGAACAACATGCCCTGCTGCATCGGCGACAGTGGATAGATGTCTTCGATCTGTTGCGGTGCCAGTGCCAGCGAATCGAGCTGCACCTGAGTCAGGTGCGCCAGCGGGAAGTCCGACGGCGTCACGCCGTGGCTGTCGGTCTGGCAGCAATGCTCCAGCAACGCCTTCAGTTCCTGCGCATAGGCATCGGCCAGCGCCTGAATGGTCGCGGTGTCGAACATCTGCGAACTGAACGTCCAGCCGACACTCAACTCACCGCCATACACCTGACCGTTGAGCGTCAGCCAGTTACCCAGCGCCGCCAACGGGCTCTGTTCGGCGCCGGCCGGTTCGTTGGCCGGGCTGAACAGCGCGCCACCATCGTCAGCGAAACCGGCATCGAACTGACCCAGGTAGTTGAAGGTAATACGCGGCATCGGCAGCGCTTGCAGGGTCTGACGCGCCGCGTCGTCGCCCAGATAACGCAGCGCACCGAAACCGATGCCTTTGGCCGGAATCGCGCGCAGTTGCTCCTTGACTGCCTTGATCGACCCGGCAAGGTCGGCAGTCGGGGTCAACCGGACCGGGAACAGGCTGGTGAACCAGCCCACGGTGCGGCTCAGATCCAGTTCATCGAACAGGTCTTCACGGCCGTGGCCTTCGAGCTGAATCAGGGTCGAGTCGCTGGCGGTCCAGCGGGAAATGACCCGTGCCAGCGCGGTCAGCAACAGGTCGTTGACCTGCGTGCGATACGCCGCCGGTGCCTGTTGCAGTAGTTGGCGGGTCTGCTCTTTGTCGAGGCGGGTTTCGACGCTCGCGGCGTAGCGGTTTTGCAGCGCGCCATCCGCGTGATCCAGCGGCAGTTCAACCTTCGCGCCTTGCAGCTGCGCCTGCCAGAAACCCAACTCCGTTTGCAGTGCCGGGCTGGCGGCGTAGGTTTGCAGACGTTGCGCCCAGGTTTTCGCAGCGCTGGTCTTGGCCGGCAGTTTGAGTGTCTGACCGGCCTGCAACTGCTGATACGCCTGTTGCAGGTCTTCCAGCAGAATCCGCCACGACACCCCGTCGACCGCCAGGTGATGGATCACCAACAACAAGCGCTGGCTGCCATCGGCGAGGGTCGCCAACAGTGCCCGCAACAACGGGCCGTTTGCCAGGTCGAGGCTGCGTTGTGCCTGTTCGCCCAGTTGTTCCAGCGCGGCATCATCCGCCACCGCGTGTTGCCAGAGCAGCGGTTCGACGCCCGGCGCACGGTGAGTTGCAGACCACTGGCCGTCACGCTGACTGAACGCCAATCGCAAGGCGTCGTGCTGCACCAGCAGCGCCTGCAACGCTTGTTCGACGTGGGCGGCCTCCAGCGTTTCGCGCGGTTTGAGCAACACCGACTGGTTCCAGTGATGCGGCTCGGCCATGGCGCTGTCGAAGAACAATTGCTGGAACGGCAGCAATGGACTGTCGCCCGTCACCGAGCCCTGATCAATGCTCGGACCGGCCACACCGACCTTGGCCACGGCCGCCAGACTCTGCACGTTCTGGTGCAGGAACAGATCCTTGGGACTGAAATGAATCCCGGCCTGACGCGCGCGGCTGACCACCTGAATCGAGATGATCGAATCCCCGCCCAGCTCGAAGAAGTTGTCGTGAATGCCCACCTGCTCCAGGCCCAGCACGTTCTGCCAGATCGCCACCAGCGCTTGCTCGATCTCGCTGGTCGGCGCGCTGTAGGCTTTCTGGCTGACGCTCAGATCGGCCTTCGGCAGGGCTTTGCGCTCGAGTTTGCCGTTGGGGCTGACCGGCATCTTCGCCAGCAACAGCCAGTGTTGAGGGATCATGTATTCCGGCAGGTTCTGGCTCAGGTGTTCCTTGAGACGGCGCTGGAAGGCCTGGCGACGATCATCGTCCGCCTCAAGCAGCGATTCGTCGTTCGGCACCACATAACCCACCAGCAACGAACCGTCCTGGGCGATGACTACGGTCTCGCGTACGTCATCGTGTTCGGCCAGACGCGCTTCGATTTCGCCCAGTTCGATGCGCAGACCACGGATCTTCACCTGATGGTCCATACGCCCGGCGTACTCGATCACACCGTCGGCGCGATAGCGCGCCAGGTCACCGGTGCGGTACAGGCGCTGGCCGTCACCGAACGGACTGGTGACAAAGCGCTCGGCAGTCAGCGACGGACGACGGTGATAACCACGGGCCAGGCCTTCGCCACCCAGGTACAACTCGCCGATCACACCGACCGGCAACGGCGCCAGGCTGTTGTCGAGGATGTAGGTGCTCAGATTCGCGATTGGCTGACCGATCGGCACGCTGTCGCGACCTTCGTCGCGGCACGTCCAGTGGGTGACGTCGATCGCTGCTTCAGTCGGACCGTAGAGGTTGAACAACCCGGCGTTCGGCAACTTGGCGAACACCTGCTGCTGCGCATCGACTTGCAGGGCTTCACCGCTGCACACAATCCGCGTCAGGCTGGTGCATTCGGCCACCGCCGGATCCTGCAGGAACGCCTGCAACATTGATGGCACGAAGTGCAGCGTGGTGATGCGCTGTTCGGTGATCACCTGAATCAGTTGCGCCGGATCACGGTGCGCGCCCGGAGCCGCGACCACCAACGAAGAGCCGGTCATCAACGGCCAGAAGAACTCCCACACCGACACGTCGAAGCTGAACGGAGTCTTTTGCAGCACGCTGTCGTCAGCCGTCAGCTGATAGGCCTGTTGCATCCAGCACAAGCGGTTGACCAGTGCCGAGTGACGATTGCCCGCGCCTTTCGGTTTGCCGGTCGAGCCGGAGGTGTAGATCACGTAAGCGAGGTTTTCCGGATCGATGTTCAGCTCCGGGTTGGCCTCGCTGCGACCTTCCAGCCAGTCACCTTCCTGATCCAGCACCAGACTGCGCAGCCCCGCCGGAACCGGCAGTTGCGCCAGCAGATGGCTTTGGGTCAGCAGCAAGGCAATCCCGCTGTCCTCGAACATGTAGGCCAGACGATCCTGCGGGTACTCTGGGTCCAGCGGCAGATACGCACCGCCCGCCTTGAGAATCGCCAGCAGGCCGACAACCATTTCCAGCGAGCGCTCGACCGAGATCCCGACCAATACTTCCGGGCCAACACCGTTTTCGATCAGCACCGCTGCCAGCTGATTAGCGCGAGCGTTGAGCTGGGCGTAAGTCAGACGTTGTTCACCAAACACCAGCGCCAAGGCGTCCGGGGTGGCGCGCACCTGTTCCTCAATCAGCGAATGCACACTGCGCGACAGTGGGTATTCGGTGGCGGTGGCGTTCCAGCCTTCGACAATCAGTTCGCGCTCTGCGCCGTCGAGCAACACCAGTTCGGCCAGCGGACGCGCCGGGTCGGCCACGACGGCTTTGAGCAGGTTCAGCCAATGCCCGGCGAGGCGCTGGATGCTGCTCGCCTCGAACAGATCGGTGGCGTAAGTAAAGGACGCGTCCAGGCCTTCCGGGCTGTCGCCGGTGTCCAGCGCCAGATCGAACTGCGCGGTCCGGTGTTCCCAGCTCAGGCTTTGCAGGTTCAGCCCCGGCAATTGCGCGACGAGATCGGACTCGGCTTCGGTGCGATGGTTGAACATCGCCTGGAACAACGGGCTGTGGCTCAGATTGCGTTCAGGCTGCAAGGCATCGACCAGTTGCTCGAACGGCAGGTCCTGATGCATTTGCGCGGCAATCGCAGTGTGCTTGACCTGCTGCAACAACCGGGCGAAATCCAGCGCCGGATCGAACTCGGCCCGCAGCACCTGGGTGTTGACGAAGAAGCCGATCAGTCGCTCGATTTCCAGACGATTGCGGTTGGCAATCGGCACCCCGACGCGGATATCCGACTGACCACTGTAGCGGTGCAACAGGGTCTGGAACGAAGCCAGCAGCAACATGAACACGGTCACGCCTTCACGCCGCGCCAGCGCCTTGAGTGCGTCACCCAGCGCCGGTTCGAGGGTCACGTTCAGGCGCGCACCGCGAAAGCTCTGCACGGCGGGACGCGGGTGGTCGGCCGGCATTTCCAGCAGCGGTTGCTCGCTGCCCAGTTGAGTCTTCCAGTACGTCAGTTGGCGTTCGCGCTCGCCGTTGTCCATCCACTCGCGCTGCCACACCGCGTAATCGGCGTACTGCACCGCCAGCGCCGGCAACTCGGCCGCGCGGCCCTGACTGAACGCCGCGTAGCAGGCGATCAGGTCCTCGATCATCACCTGCATCGACCAGCCATCGGAGACGATGTGGTGCAGGGTCAAGACCAGCACATGGTCGGTGTCGCTGATGCGCAGCAAGGTCACCCGCAGCAACTCGCCTGCCAACAGATCGAACGCCTGCTGGGTCTGTTGTTCGACGAAGGTTTTGATCTGCTCTTCCGTGGCGTTGGCCAGCGTCTGCTCGTGCAACGCCACCTGCCCGCTCGGCCGGATCACTTGCTGCACGCGCCCGTCGGTATCGACAAACGCCGTGCGCAGGCTTTCGTGGCGCTGGATCAGCGCCTGGAAGCTTTGCTCCAGTGCCGCACGATCGAGTTCGCCGCGCAGGCGCAGCGCGGTGGGAATGTTGTAGGCGGCGCTTTGCGGGTCCATCTGCCACAGGAACCATTGACGTTCCTGTGCGTAGGACAGCGCCAGCGGTTGCTCGCGGCCGACCTGTGGAATCGGGGTTTGCGTGGTCTGTTGATCGGCATCGAGGACGCGGACAAACGCTTCCAGGCTGCTGTGTTCGAACAGCGTGCGCAGCGGCACCTGAATATCCAGCGTGCGGCGGATGCGCGACACCACCTGGGTCACCAGCAGCGAATGCCCGCCCAGTTCGAAGAAGTTGTCGGTCAGGCCGACGCGCTCAAGCTTGAGCACGTCCTGCCAGATCGCCGCGACGTGTTTTTGCAGTTCGCTCTGCGGCGCGACAAAGGTGTTTTGCAGGGTGCTGGCATCAAACTTCGGCAACGCCTTGCGTTCGAGTTTGCCGTTGGGGCTGACCGGCATTTTCTCCAGCCAGACCCAGTGCTGCGGCACCATGAACTCCGGCAGGCTCTGCCCCAGATGCGCCTTGAGCTCGAGGTTTTTCGCGCTGCGCGTGGCGTCATCCGCATTCAACAGCGCTTCATCGTCGGGCACCACGTAGGCCACCAGCAACGAGCCGTCCTGGGCGATGACCACGGTTTCCCGTACATCATCGTGCTCAGCCAGTCGCGCTTCGATTTCGCCCAGTTCGATACGCAGGCCACGGATCTTCACCTGGTGGTCCATACGCCCGGCGTACTCGATCACGCCGTCGGCGCGATAGCGCGCCAGGTCACCGGTGCGGTACAGACGCTGGCCGTCACCGAACGGACTGGTGACGAAACGCTCAGCGGTCAACGCCGGACGACGATGGTATCCACGGGCCAGGCCTTCACCGCCCAGGTACAGTTCGCCGATCACACCCACCGGCAACGGCGCCAGGCTGTTGTCGAGGATGTAGGTGCTCAGATTCGCAATCGGCTGACCGATCGGCACGCTGTCGCGGCCTTCGTCGCGGCAAGTCCAATGGGTCACGTCGATGGCCGCTTCGGTCGGGCCGTAGAGGTTGAACAGTCCGGCGTTCGGCAACTTGGCGAACACCTGCTGTTGCGCATCGACCTGCAACGCTTCACCGCTGCACACAATTCGGGTCAGGCTGGTGCATTCCGCCACCGCTGGATCCTGCAGGAACGCCTGCAACATCGACGGCACGAAGTGCAGCGTGGTGATGCGTTGCTCGGTGATCACCTGAATCAGTTGCGCCGGATCACGGTGCGCGCCCGGAGCCGCCACCACCAACGAAGAACCGGTCATCAACGGCCAGAAGAACTCCCACACCGAAACGTCGAAACTGAACGGGGTCTTTTGCAGAACGCTGTCTTCAGCCGTCAGCTGATAGGCCTGCTGCATCCAGCACAAGCGGTTGACCAGCGCCGAGTGGCGGTTGCCCGCACCTTTCGGTTTACCGGTCGAGCCCGAGGTGTAGATCACGTAGGCGAGGTTTTCCGGATCGATGTTCAGCTCCGGGTTGGCCTCGCTGCGACCTTCCAGCCAATCACCTTCCTGATCCAGCACCAGACTGCGCAGCCCCGCCGGAACCGGCAGTTGCGCCAGCAAGTGGCTTTGGGTCAGCAACAAGGCAATCCCGCTGTCCTCGAACATGTAGGCCAGACGATCCTGCGGGTACTCCGGATCCAGCGGCAGATACGCACCGCCGGCCTTGAGAATCGCCAGCAGGCCGACGACCATTTCCAGCGAGCGCTCGACCGAGATGCCGACCAATACTTCCGGGCCGACACCGTGTTCGATCAACACCGCTGCCAATTGATTGGCGCGGGCATTGAGCTGGGCGTAAGTCAGACGCTGTTCACCAAACACCAGCGCCAAGGCGTCCGGAGTGGCGCGTACCTGATCTTCGATCAACGAATGCACGCTGCGTGACAGCGGGTATTCCGTGGCAGTGGCGTTCCAGCCTTCGACAATCACGTCGCGTTCTGCGCTATCGAGCAGCACCAGTTCGGCCAGCGAGCAACTCGCGTCGGCCACAACCGCTGCCAGCAGGTTTTGCCAATGCCCGGCCATACGTTCGATGGTGGCGGTGCTGAACAGATCGGTGGCGAAAGTCAGCTGTGCGCCGAGACCTTGCGGGGTCTCGAAGGTGTCCAGGCTCAGGTCGAACTGAGCGGTCTGGCTGGCCATGCTCAGCGGATCGATTTGCAGACCCGGCAGACGCGCGCCTTGCTGCGACTCTCCGGTCGCGAGGTTCTGGTGGTTGAACATCACCTGGAACAGCGGGCTGTGGCTCAGGCTGCGTTCCGGTTGCAGAGCTTCCACCAACTGTTCGAACGGCAGTTCCTGATGCGCCTGGGCACCCATCGCCGATTGCTTGACCTGTTGCAACAGGCTGCGAAAACTCGCCTGCGGGTCAATGCGTGCCTTGAGCACCTGGGTGTTGACGAAGAAGCCGATCAAGCGCTCGGTCTCGACCCGGTTGCGGTTGGCGTTGGGTACGCCGACGCTGATTTCGTTCTGGCCGCTGTAGCGGTGCAACAAGGCCTGGAACGAGGCCAGCAAGACCATGAACACGGTCATGCCTTCGCGCTGGGCGAGAGTTTTCAGACCGGCAGCCAATTGATTGTCGAGGGTTACGTCGAGCCGCTGGCCACGGAAGCTCTGCACCGACGGCCGAGGAAAATCGGTCGGCAGTTGCAGCACCGAATGGTCGGTGCCCAGTTGTTCCTGCCAGTAAGCCAATTGCCGCGCGCGCTCGCCCGCCTCCATCCAGTGCCGCTGCCAGATGGCGTAGTCGGCGTACTGGATTGGCAATTCGGCGAGGCTGACGTCGCGCCCCTGTGCATAACCGGAATACAACTGCACCAGCTCTTCGACCATGACCCGCATCGACCAGCCATCGGCCGCAATGTGGTGCACGGTGACGGCCAGCACATGCTCGTCATCCGCCAGACGCAGCAGGCTGGCGCGCATCAGCGGGCCGGTCTGCAGATCGAACGGAAGGTGCAACTGTTCGTTGATGTAAGCCTGAATCTGCTGCTCGCGTTGCGCCGGATCCGCCGCACTTTCCAGCGCATCCACCGCGATGGTCAGCGGCAGCTGCGCGTGAATCACCTGCACAGCGCCTTCGTCGTCCTGACCGAAGGTCGTGCGCAGGCTGTCGTGACGGGCGATCACGGCGTTGAACGCACACTCCAGCGCCGGCACGTCGAGGACGCCGCGCAACTGCAGCGCCGTCGGGATGTTGTAGGCCGCACTGTGCGGGTCCATCTGCCAGACAAACCATTGCCGGTCCTGAGCGAACGACAACGGGATCGCGGTGAACTCCTCGCGGGTCTGCGGAATCGGCAGGTTCGCGGGAGAAACCCCTTCCTGGAGCATCTTTTCAAGATAGAGCGTGCGCTTTTCCAGGGGCAGACAAATAAACCGCCTGGCAATCTTCAGTGCGACATTCCTATCCATCAAGCCTCCTCCATTTCATCAAGCAGGGATTCCAGCTTGCTCAGTTTCAACATATCGACTTGCTCATCGGCGGCGTCCAGCTGGCTGACGAAATCGCCAAGCGCGGGGTGCTGGAAAATCAATTGCGGTGTCAGCTTCAGGCCCAGTTCCAGTTGCAGGCGCGAAACCACGGTGACGGCCAGCAAGGAGTGGCCGCCCAGTTCGAAGAAGTTGTCGTTGAGGCCGATGCGCTCCAGTTGCAGCACGTCCTGCCAGATGGCCGCCACTTGTTGTTGCAGTTCAGTGGACGGCGCGACAAAGGCCTGCTGCGCCTGGCTGGCATCGAACTTGGGCAGTGCCTTGCGTTCGAGTTTGCCGTTCGGGCTGACCGGCATTTTCGCCAGCAGCACCCAGTGCAGCGGAACCATATAGTCAGGAACGTTCCGGGCGAGGTGTTCTTTAAGGCGCTGGAACAGTTCGCTGCGGCTGGCCTCGTCGGCCTCCACCAGACGGGCGTCGTTTGGCACCACGTAACCCACCAGCAACGAGCCGTCCTGAGCGATGACCACGGTCTCGCGCACGTCATCGTGTTCGGCCAGACGCGCTTCGATTTCACCCAGTTCGATACGCAGACCGCGGATCTTCACCTGATGGTCCATACGCCCGGCGTACTCGATCACGCCGTCGGCGCGATAGCGCGCCAGGTCACCGGTGCGGTACAGGCGCTGGCCGTCACCGAACGGACTGGTGACGAAACGCTCAGCGGTCAACGCCGGACGACGATGGTATCCACGGGCCAGGCCTTCACCGCCCAGGTACAGTTCGCCGATCACGCCGGCCGGCAGCGGAGCCAGGCTGTTGTCGAGGATGTAAGTGCTGAGGTTGGCGATGGGCTGACCGATCGGCACACTGTCGCGACCTTCGTCGCGGCAGGTCCAGTGAGTGACGTCGATGGCCGCTTCGGTCGGGCCGTAGAGGTTGAACAACCCGGCGTTCGGCAACTTGGCGAACACCTGCTGCTGCGCATCGACTTGCAAGGCTTCACCGCTGCACACGATCCGCGTCAGGCTGGTGCATTCGGCCACCGCCGGGTCTTGCAGGAACGCCTGCAACATTGATGGCACGAAGTGCAACGTGGTGATGCGCTGTTCGGTGATGACCTGAATCAACTGCGCCGGATCACGGTGTGCGCCCGGAGCCGCGACCACCAACGACGAACCGGTCATCAACGGCCAGAAGAACTCCCACACCGACACGTCGAAGCTGAACGGAGTCTTTTGCAGCACGCTGTCGTCAGCGGTCAGCTGATAGGCCTGTTGCATCCAGCACAAGCGGTTGACCAGCGCCGAATGACGGTTGCCCGCGCCTTTCGGTTTGCCGGTCGAGCCGGAGGTGTAGATCACGTAGGCGAGGTTTTCCGGATCGATGTTCAGCTCCGGGTTGGCCTCGCTGCGACCTTCCAGCCAATCACCTTCCTGATCCAGCACCAGACTGCGCAGCCCCGCCGGAACCGGCAGTTGCGCCAGCAGATGGCTTTGCGTCAGCAGCAAGGCAATGCCGCTGTCCTCGAACATGTAGGCCAGACGATCCTGCGGGTACTCTGGGTCCAGCGGCAGATACGCACCGCCCGCCTTGAGAATCGCCAGCAGGCCGACAACCATTTCCAGCGAGCGCTCGACCGAGATCCCGACCAGCACTTCCGGGCCGACACCGTGTTCGATCAATACCGCAGCCAACTGGTTGGCGCGGGCGTTGAGTTGGGCATAGCTCAGGCGTTGCTCGCCGAACACCAGCGCCAAAGCGTCTGGCGTGGCGCGCACCTGATCCTCGATCAGCGAATGCACGCTGCGCGACAGCGGGTATTCCGTGGCCGTCGCGTTCCATTGTTCGACCTGCTGCTGTTGCTCCTCGCAGGAGAGCAATTCCAGTTGGCCCAACGCCAAAGCGCCGCCCTGCATCATCTGCGTCAGCAGGTTGTGCAAGTGTTCGCCCAGTCGCGCAATGTCGACTTCGGCAAAATGCGCACGGCCGTAGCTGAAGTGCAGCGACAGCGTGTCGCCCATGCTCACGGCAAGGGTCAACGGGTAGTTGGTCTGCTCGTGGTTGGTGACGTCGGTGAAGCGCAATCCGGCCGGCGCACCCTGTTGCATGGCCTCCGATACCGGGTAGTTCTCGAACACCAGAATGCTGTCGAACAGGGCATCGCCGCCCTTGCCGGCCCAGCGCTGGATCTCGAACAGCGGCGTGTGTTCGTGCTCGCGCAGGCTCAGGTTTTGCGTCTGCACGGTGTGCAGCCACTGGCCGACACTCTGCTCGGCACGCGGGGTGCCGATCACCGGCAGGGTGTTGATGAACAGCCCGATCTGCTGCTCGATGCCTTTGAGATCCGCCGGACGCCCGGCCACCGTCGCGCCGAACGCGACCGTGTCCTGACCGCTGTAGCGTTGCAGCAACAGCAGCCACGCCGCTTGCACCAGGGTGTTGAGGGTGACTTTCTGTTCGCGGGCGAACTCGGCCAGTTGCCGGGTGGCAGCGGCATTCATGACGCGCTGATGATCGGCATACCCTGCGACGTCCATCAGGTCATCACGACGGGCGATGGCTTGGGTCAGGCGGGTCGGCTCTTGCAGGTCGGCCAACTGGGTTTTCCAGAACGACTCGCTGACGCTGCCGTCCTGACGTTGCAGCCAGGCGATGTAGTCGCGATAACGCCCCACCGATTGCGCCAGCGGCTGACCGCTGTAGCGGTGCAGCACTTCGCCCATCAACTGCGAGTTGCCCCAGCCATCCATCAGGATGTGATGGTTGGTGTAGATCAGGTGGTAGGTGTCATCGTCGATGCGCACCAGACACAGGCGCAGCAACGGCGCGGCGGTCAGCTCGAAGCCCTGTTTGCGCTCCTGCGCAGCCAGTGCGTCGAGGTCAGCCTGATAGTCACGGCGACCACGCCAGTCCTGCACGCTGAACGGCAGTTCGACCTGCTTGTGCACCACTTGCACCGGGCGCTCGCCCTGCCACAGGAAACCGCTGCGAAGCACGTCATGCGCCTGCAACGCTGCCTGCCAGGCAGCACGGAAGCGCTCGACATCCAGGCCCTGCACATCGGCGCGGGTCTGGTTGATGTAGTCGCCCGCCTCTTCCTCGTACAGCGTGTGGAACAGCATGCCTTGCTGCATCGGCGACAGCGGGTAGATGTCTTCGATCAACGACGCCGGCAGCGGCAACCCATCGAGTTGTGTCTGGCTCAGCGGTGCCAGCGGGAAGTCCGACGGTGTCACACCGTGCACGCCGTCGCGGCAGCAATGTTCGATCAGTGCCGCCAGTTCCTGCGCGTAATCGTCGGCCAGGGCTTGAACGGTGCCGCGCTCGAACATGCGCTCACTGAAGGTCCAGCCGAGGCTGAATTCGCCGCCGTAAATGCCGCCGTTGAGGGTCAACGGACTGCTGAGCAAGGCGTCCAGGCTCTGCTCCACACCGCGTGCTTCACTGGACGGCGTAAACAGGGCTGCCTGCCCAGCATCGAAGCTGCTGTCGAACTGCCCCAGGTAGTTGAAGGTGATCACCGGTTGCGGCAAGGCACGCAGGGTTTCACGGACCGCGTCGCTGCCCAGATAACGCAACACACCGAAGCCGATGCCTTTGTTCGGGATGGCGCGCAGTTGTTCCTTGACCGCTTTGAGCGAAGCGCCGAGTTCTGCGCTGGCAGTCAGCTTGACCGGGAACAGGCTGGTGAACCAGCCCACACTGCGGCTCAGGTCGATGTCGGCGAACAGGTCTTCGCGGCCATGGCCTTCGAGCTGAATCAGCGTCGAATCCTCACCGGTCCAACGGCTGATCACCCGTGCCAGTGCGGTCAGCAACAGGTCGTTGACCTGGGTGCGATAGGCCGCTGGCGCGTCTTGCAGCAGTTTCCGGGTCAGGTCCGCACCGAGTCGGGTCTGCACCGTGTGTTCATGACGGCTCTGCAAGCTGCCGTCGGCGTGATCCACCGGCAACTGGCTGGATACATTTTGCAGCTGTTCGAGCCAGTAAGGTTGCTCGGCCAGCAGCGTTTCGCTGCTCGCATAAGCGTGCAGGCGCTCGGCCCAGGTTTTGAACGCGCTGGTCCGGGCCGGCAGTTTCATCGGCTGGGTGCTGCTGATTTGCTGGTAAAGCCCTTGCAGGTCTTCCAGCAGAACACGCCACGAAACGCCGTCGACCACCAGGTGATGGATCACCAGCAACAGCCGCTGACTGCCGTCCGCCAGGGTCGCCAGTACGGCGCGCAACAACGGCCCGCCGAGGGCGAGGCTGCGTTGCGCTTCAAGGCCCAGTGCTTCGAGTTCTGCGGCGTCTGCGACCTGGGCTTGCCACAGCAGATCCTCCGGCTGCTCGCCGACCGCCCGGTGTTGCGCGGTCCATTGGCCATCGACAGACGCAAACGACAAGCGCAGTGCATCGTGGTGTTCGATCAACGCGTCGAGGGCGGCCTTCAGATGCCCGGCGTCCAGGGTCTGCGAGGTGTTGAGCAGCACCGACTGGTTCCAGTGATGCGGCTCGGCCACGCCTTCTTCGAAGAACTGCAACTGCGCCGGCAGCAACAGCGACGCACCGGTGACCGGCGACTGGTCGATGACAAAACCGCCCTCGCCGACCCGCGCGACACTGGCCAGACCTTGAATGGTCTGGTGCTGGAACAGGTCTTTCGGACTGAAATGAATACCCGCCTGACGGGCGCGGCTGACCACTTGAATCGAGACGATCGAATCACCGCCCAGTTCGAAGAAGTTGTCGGTCACACCGATTTGCGCCAAGCCCAGCACCGCTTGCCAGATGTCCACCAGCGTTTGCTCGGCGGCATTGGTAGCGGCCAGGTAATCCTGCTGCGCCTGCGCCGCATCGGGTTTCGGCAACGCATGACGATCGAGTTTGCCGTTGGGCGACAGCGGCATTTTCGCCAGGAACAACAGGTGCGTCGGCACCATGTAGTCCGGCAAGGTTTGCTGAAGCTGCTCGTGCAATGCACGGCGCAGTTCGCTTTGCAGATCGCTGTCGGCCATGACCGGCTCGGCGTCGGTCGGCACCACGTAGGCCACCAGTTGCTGACCACTTGGCCCGGCCACCGCCATCACCAGCGTTTCGCGGACGGTCTGGGCATCCAGCAGGCGCGCTTCGATTTCACCGAGTTCGATACGGAAACCACGAATCTTCACCTGATGGTCGACACGCCCGATGTACTCGATCACCCCGTCGGCACGGAACCGCGCCAGGTCACCGGTGCGATACAGACGTGCGCCCGGCTGCACCGAGAACGGATCCGGCATGAAGCGCTCGGCACTCAGGTCCGGACGGTTGAAGTAACCGCGAGCGAGCAATTCGCCGCCGATCATCAGCTCACCCACCGCGCCCACCGGCACCGGTTGCCCGGCGATGTCCAGCAGGTAGATGGAACGGCCCGGCAACGCCGAACCGATCGGCAAGGTCGATGGCGTCGGCTCGGCACCGGTCACGTAGTCGCCGCAATCCAGCGACGTGGCGGTCACGGTGGCTTCGGTCGGGCCGTAGGTGTTGAGCAAACGAACGTGGGCCAGACCGGCCTTGTTCCAGGCCGCCATGCCTTCGGGCGGCATCGCTTCACCGCCGGCATGCACCTGACGCAACACGCCGTAGTCACGCGGGCCGACTTCGGCGAAGTCCTTGGCCAGCATGCCCCAGTAGGCGGTGGTCAGATCGATCACGCTGATGCGCTTGTCGAGCATCTCGGTGTACAGGGTTTCGCTGTCCCAGATCTCGGTGCCGCGCAGCACGACCGAAGCACCGGTGATCAGCGCCGGGTACAGCTGCTCGACAAAACCGTCGAAGTTGAACGTCGAGAATTGCAGCACGCAGTCCTGCGCGGTCAACGCCATCAGGTCCACGGTCACGTAGGCGTGCTTGGTCAGCGACGCCTGATTGATCCCCACGCCTTTCGGACGTCCGGTGGAGCCCGATGTGAACATCACGTACGCGAGGTTATCGGCCAGGGTCAGGTTCGACAGATCAGCGCTTTCGAGCTGCTCTGGTTGACGATCAACACACAGCACCTCGACGCCTGCGACCTGCGGCAGACGCTCCAGCAAATGGCTCTGGCTCAGCAACAGCAGCAGGCCGCTGTCTTCGATCATGCAGGTCAGGCGATCACTCGGGTATTGCGGGTCCAGCGGCACGTACGCGCCGCCGGCCTTGAGCACCGCCAACAGGCTGATGATCATCTCCAGCGAACGCTCGACGGCGATCCCCACCAGCACGTCAGGACCGACGCCGCGCTGACGCAAGGTGTGCGCCAGACGGTTGGCCTGCTGATTGAGTTCGGCGTACGTCAGACGCTGATCGGCAAAGTACAGCGCGACCTGATCCGGCGCGCGTTGCACCTGCTGTTCGAACAATTGATGCACGTGCAGCGCAGTTGGGTAGTGCCCTGCGCAATAGCCCCAATCATTGAGCGCCAGCTCCCGTGCAGCCGCGTCGAGCAGTTGCAGGTCGCCCAGGCAACGTTGATCGGAACCGGCGGCCATCTGCATCAGCACGTGATTCAACTGAGCGCCCAGTTGCTCGACGGTGGCGTCGGCAAAGTGTTCGCGGTCAAAGCTGTAATGCACTTCCAGCGTGCCTTCCAGGCTCACGCCCAGGGTCAGCGGGTAGTTGGTCTGTTCGTGGTTGGCCACCGGGCCGAAGCGCAGACCTTGCGGTGCGCCCTGCTCCAGCGCCTGGGCAATCGGGTAGTTTTCGAACACCAGAATGTTGTCGAACAGCGCTTCGCCGCCCTGCCCGGCCCAGCGCTGGATATCGAACAGCGCGGTGTGTTCGAACTCGCGCAGCGCGAGGTTTTGCGCCTGCACCGCTTGCAGCCAGCTGCCGAGCGATTGCTCGGGCCGTGGGCTGGCGATCACCGGCAAGGTGTTGATGAACAGACCGATCTGTTGCTCGATTCCCGGCAAGTCCGCCGGACGCCCCGCCACGGTGGCGCCGAACGCGACGCTGGCCTTGCCGGTGTAGCGTTGCAGCACCAGCAGCCATGCGGCCTGAACGAGGGTGTTGACGGTGACTTTGGAAGCGCGGGCGAAGTCGCCCAAGCGAGCGGTCTGCTCGCTGTCCAGCACGCGATAATGGTCGCCGTAGCCTTGCACCGCCGGTGCATCTTTCGGCCGGGCGATGGCGTGAGCCAGGCGCGTCGGTTCGTCCAGCGTGCGCAACGCCGGCAGCCAGAACGCTTCACTTGCCGCCGCGTCCTGACGCTGCAGCCAACCGATGTAATCGCCGTAGTGGCCCGCGTGTGCCGCGCTGAACTTGCCGCTGTAGCGTTGCAGCACTTCGCCGAGCAACTGCGAGTTGCTCCAGCCATCCATCAGGATGTGGTGGTTGGTGTAGATCAAGTGATGACGCTGGTCATCGATACGCACGATCACCAAACGCAGCAGGGTCGATGCATTCAGGTCCAGGCTCTGACGCTCGGCGTCGGCCAGGGTCTGCAACGCGTCTTCCCGCTGCGGCTGCGCACGCCAGTCGTGCAGGCTGTAAGGCATTTGCGCGTGCTTGCTGACCACTTGCACCGGCGCATCCAGCTGGCCCTGCCAGACGAACCGCGTACGCAGAATGTCGTGCGCATCGACGGCGGCCTGCCAGGCCTGATGGAAACGCTCGGGGTCGAGGCCTTCGACGTCCAGGCGCATCTGGTTGATGTAGTTGCCGGTGGACTCTTCATACACCGCGTGGAACAGCATGCCCTGCTGCATCGGCGACAGCGGATAAACGTCTTCGATCAACTGCGGCGCCAGCGGCAAGCCGTCCAGTTGAGCCTGGCTCAAACGTGCCAGCGGGAAGTCCGACGGCGTGACACCGTGATGATCGGCCTGGCAGCAATGCGCGATCAGCGCTTGCAGCTCCTGGGCGTAATCATCGGCCAGACGCTGAATCGTTGCCTCATCGAACATCTCATGGCTGAACGTCCAGCCCAGGTTCAGTTCGCCGCCATACACCTGGCCGTTGAGCGCCAACTGGTTGGCCAGCGGCGCATTGGCATTCAGTTCATCGCCCGCCGCTTCGCTGGACGGCACGAACAGCGCGCCATCGGCGGCGTCGAAGCTGCCGTCGAACTGACCCAGGTAGTTGAAGGTCAGGCGCGGAACCGGCAGTTGCGCGAGGGAGGCGCGATCAGCGTCCTCGCCCAGATACGCCAGCGCTCCAAAACCGATGCCCTTGTTGGGGATCGCGCGCAGTTGTTCCTTGATCTGTTTCAGCGACGCGCCCAGTTCTGCAACCGGCGTCAGTTTGGCCGGGTACACGGTGGTGAACCAGCCCACGGTGCGGGTCAGGTCGATGCTGTCGAACAGCTCTTCACGGCCATGGCCTTCGAGTTGAATCAATGCACTGTCGGCGCCGGTCCAGCGCACCATCACGCGGGCCAGTGCGGTCAGCAGCAAGTCATTGACATGGGTGCGATAGGCCGCCGGAGCGTCCTGCAGCAACTGACGGGTCAGGGCCTTGTCCAGACGGGTACGCACGGTCAACGCATGACGGTTTTGCAGACCACCGTCGGCGTTGTCCAGCGGCAGCGCGACATCGGCGCCTTGAAGCTGGCCCTGCCAGTACGCCAGCTCGGAACGCAGATCGCTGCTGCGGGCGTAGGTTTGCAGGTGTTCGGCCCAAGCCTTGGCGGCGCTGGTTTTCGCCGGCAATTGCAGGGGTTCGCCCGCTGCGATCTGCCGGTAAGCGCTTTGCAGATCATCGAACAGAATCCGCCACGACACGCCGTCCACCACCAGGTGATGGATCGCCAGCAACAACCGCTGGCTGCCATCGTCGAGGTTTGCCAGCACCGCACGCAGCAGCGGCCCGGCTTGCAGATCGAGGCTGCGTTGCGCCTCGTTGGCCACCGCTTCCAGCGCGGCGACATCGGCCACATCGACCGTCCACAGAAGAGCATCGTTGCGGCTGTCGACGCCACGGTACTCGGCGTGCCAGCCATCGGCCTGCTCGACGAAACTCAGGCGCAAACCATCGTGATGCGCGACCAGCGATTCCAGCGCCTGCTCCAGTGCAGCTGCTTGCAACGGCTGAGTCGGCTTGAGCATCACCGCCTGGTTCCAGTGCTGACGCTCAGGGATGTCCTGTTCGAAGAAGGCCTGTTGCACCGCCAGCAACGGCAGCGCACCGGTCACCGGACCCTGATCGATGGCTTGCGCCTGCTCGCCCACCTTGGCCACCGCCGCCAGTGCGGCGATGGTCTGGTGCTGGAACAAGTCTTTCGGCGTGAAGCGGATCCCGGCCTGCCGCGCACGGCTGACCACCTGGATCGAGATGATCGAATCGCCACCCAGTTCGAAGAAGTTGTCGCTGACACCCACCTGCTGAAGTTTCAGCACGTCCTGCCAGATCGTCGCCAGTTGCTGCTCCAGCACGGTTTGCGGCGCGACGTAGGCTTGTTGCAGTTGGCTGACATCCGGTTTCGGCAGGTTCTTGCGGTCGAGTTTGCCGTTCGGTGTCAGCGGCATGCGTTCCAGACGCAGCACGTAGGCCGGCACCATGTGCGCCGGCAGTGTGGCTTTGAGCTGCTCGCGCAGGTCTTCGGCGAAATCCTCGCGGGCCGAATCACCGACCACGTAGGCCACCAGACGCTTGCCGCTGCCGGCGCTGCCTTCCTGCGCCACGACTACCGCTTCCCGCACGCCGTCGAGGGCTTGCAGGCAGGCTTCGATTTCCCCCAGTTCGATCCGGAAACCACGAATTTTCACCTGATTGTCGATGCGATCCAGGTAGTCGAAGGTGCCGTCGGCACGCTGGCGCACCAGGTCGCCGGTGCGGTACAGCAAGCCACCGGTGTGGCTGAACGGATCCGCGACAAAACGCTCGGCTGTCAGCCCCGGACGGTTGAGGTAACCACGCGCCAGGCCCGTGCCGCCGAGGTACAACTCGCCAGCCATGCCTTGCGGCAACAGGTTCAGATCGGCGTCGAGCACATAGGCGCTGCGGTCACCGATACGGCTGCCGATCGGCGCGTAGGCCGCACCGCACGGCACTTCGCGACCGGCCTTCCAGATCAGCGGCGTGACTACGGTTTCGGTCGGTCCGTAGCCGTTGATGATGTAGTCCGGATCGAGGGCGCGTTTGACCCGTTCGAAACTGGCGCTCGGCACCGCGTCACCGCCGAAGCAGTAGATACGCACCTTGGGTGGATTGCCCTCGCGCTCGGCGTGTTCGGCCAGTTGTTGCAAGTACACCGGCGGGAACGCAACCACGGTCACACCGTGTTCGCGCATCGCGTTGTACGTCTGTTCCGGGGTCCACAGCGTGTCGTCGCGGATCAGCAGCGAGGCACCGTGGGTCAGGCTGGTCAGCCAGCGCTCGTGGGCACCGTCGAAGGCGAACGACATGAAGTGGAATTCGCAGTCGCTGTCACGCATTTCATAACGCTGACCGATGGCCTGGCAGTGCATCGCCAACGGGCCGTGGGCAACGCTGACGCCCTTCGGATTACCGGTGGAACCGGAGGTGTAGATCACGTAGGCGAGGTTGTCCGGATCGAGCTGCACCTGCGGTGCCTTGATCGGCCACTCGCGCAAGTCGAGGCGATCCAGTTCCAGCACCGGCACCGATTCGGCGACCGGCAATTGCGCCGACACCGACGAATCGCTGATCAGCAACGCCAGCCCCGAATCCTCGATCAGGTACGCCAGACGCTCGCGCGGATAACTGGTGTCCAGCGGCACATAGGCACCGCCCGCCTTGAGTACGGCCAGCAAGGCGACGATCACCGCTTCGCTGCGCGGCAAGGCCACGCCGACCCGGGTTTCGGCACCGACACCGCGGGCAATCAGCGCGTGGGCCAGTTGATTGGCGCGCTGATCGATCTCGCCATAGCTGAAGTGCTGACCATTGAAAATCACTGCGGTGCGCTGCGGACGCTCGGCGGCCAAGGTGCTGATCCGCTGATGTACAGCGACGTCCACCGGGTACGGCTGCGGGTGGTTATCGGCTTGTTGGCGGGCGTGTTCGCCGGCGTCGGCCAAGGCGATTTCACCGAGGCTGCGCTCGGCCGACACGGCAAACTGCTCAAGCAATTGCAGCAGGTGTGCGCTGATGCCTTCGATGGCAGCGCTGGCGAAATGGCCACGGTCGAAGCTGTAGTGCAGCGCCAGTTGCTCACCGAGGGTGACGGCGACGCTCAACGCATAGTGGGTCTGTTCCAGGTTGGCGACTTCGCCGAACACCACGCCCTGATCGGCGCCTTGCTTCAGGGCCTGGGCAATCGGGTAGTTTTCGAACACCAGAATGTTGTCGAACAGCGCTTCACCGCCCTGCCCGGCCCAACGCTGAAGGTCCGCCAGCGGCGTGTGCTCGAAATCGCGCAGGCTGAGGTTCTGCCCCTGCACGGCTTGCAGCCAGTGGCCCACGCTTTGATCGGGACGCGGCGCACCGATCACCGGCAAGGTATTGATGAACAGTCCGACCTGCTGCTCGATGCCCGGCAGGTCCGCCGGACGCCCGGCAACCGTGGCTCCGAACGCCACGGCTTCGTGACCGGTGTAGCGTTGCAGCAACAGCAGCCACGCGGCCTGGATCAAGGTGTTGACGGTGACTTTCTGCTGGCGGGCGAAGGTTTCCAGCACACGGGTTTGCGCCACGTCGAGGGTCTGGAAGTGATCGCCGTGACCGCTCTGGCTGTCGCTGGTCGAGGCCACGCGGGCCAGACGGGTCGGCTCTTGCAGGGCGGCCAGTTGCTCGCCCCAGAAGTTTTCGCTGAGTCGAGCGTCCTGACGTTGCAGCCAGGCGATGTAGTCGCGATAGCGTCCGCCGGCATTCGCCGGAATCTGCCCGCTGTAGCGCTGCAACACTTCGCCGAGCAACTGCGAGTTGCTCCAGCCATCCATCAGGATGTGGTGATGGGTGTAGATCAGGTGCCACTGCTCGGCGCCGGTCTGCACCAGCACCAGACGCAGCAGCGGCGCGCAGGTCAGGTCGAAGCCTTGTTGGCGCTCGGCATCGGCCAGCGCCGCGAGGGCTTGTGGCTGATCGTCACGGGAGCGCCAGTCCAGCGCGGTGAACGGCAATTGCACCTGCTTGTGGACGATTTGCACCGGCTCGGCCAGCTCGCCCTGCCAGACAAACCCGCTGCGCAGGATGTCCTGGGCATCGACGGTGGCCTGCCACGCATCGCGGAAACGCTGTGGATCGATGCCTTGAACGTCGACGCGCATCTGGTTGATGTATTCGCCCGCTGCTTGCTCGTACAGGGTATGGAACAGCAGCCCCTGCTGCATCGGCGACAGCGGATAGAGATCGTCCAGCTCACCGGCCGGCACCGGCAGCGCATCGAGTTGCGCCTGCGTCACGCGCGCCAGCGGGAAGTCCGACGGTGTCGCTTGCGGCGCTTCGAGCGCACAGCAATGGTCGATCAAAGCGTTGAGTTCAAGGGCGTATTGATCCGCCAGTTGCTGCACGGTCGCCGCGTCGAACATCTCACGGCTGAAGCCCCAGTTCAGCGCCAGCTCGCCGCCGTACACCTGGCCTTCGACCGTCAGCCAGTTGGCCAGCGGCGCCGACGGATCCTGCGCTTCACCGCCACCTTCACCGGACGGCACAAACAGTGCCGCCTCATCGAACTGACGGTCGAACTGACCGAGGTAGTTGAAGGTGATGCGCGGTTTGACGTCGCTGTTCAGCGACGCTGCCGTTTGCGCGTCCGCCAGATAACGCAGTGCGCCGTAGCTCAGGCCTTTGTCCGGCACGGCACGCAGTTGTTCCTTGATGGCTTTGATCGAAGCGCCCAGGTTGTCCGCCGGGCGCAGATTGACCGGGAACAGGCTGGTGAACCAGCCAAGGGTGCGGGTCAGGTCGACGTCATCGAACAGGTCTTCACGACCGTGACCTTCCAGTTGAATCAGGGTGCTGGCCTGGCCGCTCCAGCGGCAGACCACGCGGGCCAGCGCAGTCAGCAGCAGGTCGTTGACCTGGGTGCGATAGGCCGCCGGGGCCTGTTGCAGCAACTTGCGGGTCTGTTCAGCGCTGAGCTTGAGTTCGACCTTGTCTTCGAAACGGTTTTCCAGTGCGCCGTCAGGACGCTCGCAAGGCAGTTCGGCATGCGGTGCGTCACGCAGTTGCGCCTGCCAGTAATCGAGGCTTTCGGCGAAAGTCGGCAGGTGCCCTTGCAGGCGTGCGACCCACTGCTGATACGAACTGGTCTTGCCTGGCAAGGCGCTCGCCGCGCCGCTTAGGGACTGGGTGTAAGCGGCTTGCAAGTCTTCCAGCAAAACGCGCCACGACACGCCGTCGATCACCAGGTGATGCGCGACCAGCAGCAAACGCTGGCTGCCATCGGCCAGATTTACCAGCATTGCGCGCAGCAAAGGGCCGTTGCTCAGGTCCAGGCTGCGCTGGGCTTCGTCGCACAAGGCCTTGAGGTCTTCCAGCGATTGCGCGTTGCGCTGCCACAACACCGACTCGCCGGTTGGCGCGGCATACGCCTGCTGCCAACCCTCGGCAGTCGATTCGTAGCGCAGGCGCAGCGCGTCGTGATGGTTGAGCAACTGGCTCAGCGCGCGATCCAGCGCGCCAGCGTCCACAGGCTGTTGCGCCGTCAGCAACAGCGACTGGTTCCAGTGCTGACGTTGAGGAATGTCCTGTTCGAAGAACCACTGCTGCACCGGCGCCAGCGCCACGGCGCCCACGGCCGGGCCTTGGTCGATCAGCGTCTGTTGGCCCTGACGGGCGACTTGCGCGAGGCTGCGGATAGTCTGGTGCTGGAACAGCTCTTTGGGGCTCAGCACGATCCCGGCCTGACGGGCGCGGCTGACCACTTGCATCGATACGATGGAGTCGCCGCCCAGTTCGAAGAAGTTGTCTTCGAGGCCGACGTTTTCAATCGACAACACGTCCTGCCAGATCGCCGCCAGGGCTTTTTCCAGGGCGCTGCGTGGCGCCACGTGTTCGCGTTGTTGCTGGCTGCCATCGACGGCCGGCAGCGCCTTGCGGTCGAGTTTGCCGTTGGGCGTCAGCGGCAATTGCTCGAGGAACAGCAGGTACGCCGGCACCATGTAGTCCGGCAAATGTTGGCGCAGCGCCGCTTTCAGGGTTTCGCGCAGGCTCGCCTGGGCATCGGCATCCGCCGCCAGCACGGTCGCGTCGGTCGGCACGATGTAGGCCACCAATTGTTGGCCGCTGGCGCCTTCCTGAGCCAGCACCGCCAGCTCGCGCACCGCGTCCTGTTGCAACAGCCGCGCTTCGATTTCGCCGAGCTCGATGCGGAAACCGCGCACCTTCACCTGGTGGTCGATCCGGCCGACGTATTGCAACGCGCCATCGGCCTGATAACGGGTCAGGTCACCAGTGCGGTACAGCCGCTCGCCGTTGTTGGCGAATGGATTGGGCACGTACTTCTCGGCGGTCATCGCTGCGCGGCCCAGATAGCCACGGGTAATACCGGCACCCGCCAGATACAGTTCGGCCGCTGCGCCTTGCGGCACCGGTTGCAAATCAGCGTCCAGCAGATAGCTGGCGGTGCCGGTCAGTGGTCGACCGATGCTCGGCGTACCGCCCACCGCACGACGGGTCCAGGTGGAATACGTGGTGTCTTCCGACGGGCCGTACAGGTCGTAGACATGTTCGACGCTGGCCTGTTGATACAGCGCCTCGACCAGGCTTTGCTTCAGCGGTTCACCCGCGAGGTTGATGATGCGCACGCTCGACGGGATCGCACCGTCGCGCTGCAAGGCATTGATCGCCGAAGGCACGGTGTTGATCAACCGCACCTGATCGCGTGCCGGCAGTTGCGGCAGCTCTAGGGCATTGCGCGCGATGATCACCGAACCGCCGTTGGCGAGGGTGACAAACAGCTCCCACACCGACAGGTCGAAGCACACCGACGTCGACGCCAGCACACCTTGAATGTCATCGCGGCTGTAGACCGTGTGCGACCAGTCGATCAAGGCCTGCACGTTGCGGTGCGCGATGGCCACGCCTTTTGGTTTGCCGGTGGAACCGGAGGTGTAGATCACGTAAGCGAGGTTGTCCGGCGTCACCGCCGTGACTGGCGTACTGGACGGATACGCCGCCAGTTCGGCGGCGATCCGGTCCAGCAACAGGACTTGGGTTTCGGCGTTGACGGAAAGCGTCTCGGCCACGGCCTGCTCGGTCAGCAGCACCAGCGCGCGGCTGTCTTCAAGCATGTAGGCGACGCGATCCGCCGGGTAATCCGGGTCCAGCGGCACGTAGGCGCCACCGGCCTTGAGCACCGCCAGCAACGCCACCAGCAAACTGTCGGAACGCTGCATGGCAACGCCGACCCGGACTTCCGGGCCAACGCCGCATTCGATCAGTTTGTGCGCCAGCGCATTGGCCCGCGCATCGACCTCGGCGTAGGTGAAGGTTTGCTCGCCAAAGGTCACGGCCAGCGCGTCCGGCTGGGCGGCAACTTGTTGCTCGATCAAGCGATGGATGCTCGACGCCTGGGTAGTGCCGGCCTGCGCGCTGTTCCAGTCGAACACCATGCGTTGGTATTCGGCCGCTTCCAGCAACGGCAGATCGCTGATGCGCTGATTGCTGTTCTGCACCATGCCACGCAGCAGGTTCAGCCAGTGCTGCGCCATGCGCGTGATGGTCTGTGGGTCGAACAGATCGTTGGCGTAGGTCAGCGCGGCGTGCAGCCGGCCGCCCTTCTCGTAAGTGTCCAGGGTCAGATCGAATTGCGTGGTGCGCCCCTGCCATTCGATGACGCCCAGTTCCAGCCCGGACGCGGTGCTCACCGTGCTGATGTCGGCGACTTGCGGCTGATGGTTGTACATCACCTGAAACAGCGGCGTGTGGCTGAGGCTGCGTTCCAGTTTCAGCGCTTCGACCAGCCGCTCGAACGGCAAGTCCTGATGAGCCTGGGCGCCGAGCGCGGTCTCTTTGACGACGCGCAACAGATCGCCGACGCGCGTCTGCCCGTCCAGTTCGGTCCGCAGGACCTGGGTGTTGACGAAGAAGCCGATCAGGCCTTCGATTTCACCTCGGTTGCGGTTGGCGATCGGCACGCCGACGCGAATGTCCGACTGCCCGGTGTAGCGATGCAGCAGCACGTTGAAAGCGCCGAGCAGCAACATGAACAAGGTGATGTTGTGCTGTTGGGCGCTGCTGCGCAGTTGTTCCGCCAGCGCGCCGTCGATGGCGAATTCGTAACGCGTACCGCGATAGCTCGGCATCGCCGGGCGCGGGTGATCGGTTGGCAGTTCCAGCACCGGGTGCTCATCGCCCAGTTGCGCCTGCCAGTATTCCAGTTGCCGCGCCTGTTCGCCCGCTTCCAGCCAGCGGCGCTGCCACAGTGCGTAGTCGCTGTACTGGATCGGCAACGGCGCCAGTTGCGGCGACTGCCCGGCTTCATGGGCGTCATAGCAACGGATGAATTCGTCGATCAGCACGTTCATCGACCAGCCATCGGAAACGATGTGGTGCAAGGTCAGCAGCAGCACGTGCTCCTGTTCGTCGAGCTTGAGCAACTTGACCCGCAGCAGCGGGCCGACGGCCAGATCGAATGGCTGCAAGGATTGTTGCTGAGCGGCGTCGGCTACCGCGGCTTCGCGCTCGGGCGCGGCGAGACCGCTGAAATCTACGTGCTCGATCACCAGCGGCGCTTCGGCCGGCACTTGCAGCAGACTGTCGTCGGCCTGTCGCTGGAACACCGTGCGCAGGGTTTCGTGACGCGCCACCAGGCTGGCAAACGCCGCCTCGAGCGCAGTCAGGCTCAAGCGCCCCGTCAGGCGCACCGCGCCCGGCAAGTTGTAGGCGCCGCTGTGCGGGTCCAGTTGCCAGAGAAACCACATGCGCTGCTGCGCGTAGGACAGCGCCTGCCGATCATCGGCCTCGACCCCTTGGGGAATCGGAAAACGGGCGAAATCCACGCCCTCCTTGTGCAGGGCCGCGAGGAACATCTGGCGCTTTTCCAGGGGCAACCCGATAAACCGGCGAGCAAGTTTCAAGGAGTCTTCAGCATTCATTTCTTGGTATCCGAATCAGTAGGCTGGCAGCACAAAGGCACGTCGTCCCTATAAAACGAATGCAAAGCGGAAAAATTAGCGATTGAGAAGAACTATCAGAAGGGAAGTGAAGCGGGGATTTGCGGGCGATAAAAAACCCTGCGGGAGCAAGCCTGCTCGCTCCTCACAGGGTTCCGGACAGCAATGAATTCGGGTTAAACGGCAGCCATCAAGCCGTGCCGACGATGATGCACATCGAGTTGATCCTTGATCACCCGCAGCACCTTGGCTTCGTGTTCATGAATGAAGAAGTGCCCGCCGGCCAGCATGTCCACCGAGAAGCTGCCACGGGTTTCCTTGCTCCAGCCGATCAACTGCTCCGTAGTCGCCTTGTCGGCCTTGCCGCCGAGTACATGCACCGGGCAGTTGAGCAGCGGCCGCTGCAACGGCTGGAATTTGCCGCAGAGCAGGAAATCGGCGCGCAGGATTGGCAGCGTCAGGCTCATCAGCTCCTGATTGGCCAGCACTTCCTCGCTGGTGCCGTTGAGCGTGCGCAGTTGATCGATCAGCTCCGCATCCGTCTTCGGCTCGGCAAAGCCGCGGTCGTAGTCGGCGCGCAACGTCGGCGCCGCAGTGCCCGAGGCGAACAGCGCCACCGGCTCCGGGCAGCCCAACGCGCGCAAGGCGTGAGCGATTTCGCAGGCCAGCAAGGCGCCCAGACTATGGCCGAACAGTGCGTAAGGGGCCTTGAGTGTCGGGCGCAGTTCCCTGGCCAGTTGCATGGCCAACGCACGCATGTCGGTGTGCAGCGGTTCGCCGAACCGGGAGCCGCGCCCCGGCAATTCCACCGGTTGCAATTGCAGCCACTGCGGCAGCTTCGGCCGCCAGCGGCTGTAGACCATGGCACTGGCGCCGGAATACGGCAGGCACAGCAGGGTCAACTTGGTCACCACGCATCCCTCGGAAAAATGTCTCTTCAAAGGGTACGGATTGATGCCCGGGCAAATTAGTCGGCAGTTTGTAAATTACCGTTACAAATGCTCGTTAACCGTTCAGACCAAAACAACAAAGAGGATTCACCGTGGACCTGCAGACCATCCTGGGCAAGCTGTTCGCCAATGCCGGCGCGGTCGGTATCGAAGGCGTTTTCCAATTCGTGCTGGGGTCACAGGCGTTCTGGTCCGAGGTCAGCGCGAGCAGCCGCACCGAGGCCGGTCGCCATGCCAGCCCCGACGTAACCATCGAAGTCGCTGAGCAGGATTTTCTCGGGATCATGGCCGGCATCGCCAACGTCGAGGAACTGTTCGCCAGCGGCCGACTGAAGATCAGCGGCAACATGGGCCTGGCGACGATGCTGCCGCAGATCATCGACCACGCTCGCCGGGGTGCGGCGCCGGTGGAAAAGGTCGACATGAACAAGCGGTACCCGACGCCGCCGCGCTTCAGCGAAAAACTCACCGCCAGCCTGCCAGCGCAAACCGTCGTCGAACGGCGACCGCGCAGCGAGTTGTCGCCGATCGAATTCGAGAGCCGTTACCTGCCCAACGGCGTTCCGCTAGTGATCAGCAATGCCCTGCAGGACTGGCCGCTGTTCAAGCTCAGCCGCGAAGAATCACTGGTGCATTTCGCCGAACTGCAAGGCATCACCCGCCACGGCGATTACGTGAAAAAGACGTTCTCGACCGAACGGGATTTCCGCTCCACGTCGATGGCCGACTTCATCGCCTCGCTGGACAGCCCGGCGGTCAAAGGTGCGGACGGAGAACCACCGGCCTACATGGGCAACAACATCCTGCCGGCGGCGTTGATGCAACAGATTCAATATCCGCCCTACTTCGACGCTTCGTTGTTCATCCCACCGCGCATCTGGATCGGCCCCAAAGGCACGTTGACCCCGTTGCACCGCGACGACACCGACAACCTGTTCGCCCAGGTCTGGGGCCAGAAAAAGTTCACCCTCGCCGCGCCGCATCATCGTGAAGCGTTGGGTACTTGGTCCACCGCACCCGAGGGCGGTCTGGACGGCTGCGACTTCAACCCGGATGAGCCGGACTATGAGCGCTTCCCCAAGGCCCGCGACGTGACCTTCCTGCGGGTGACGCTGGAGGCCGGCGACCTGTTGTTTCTGCCGGAAGGCTGGTTCCATCAGGTGGAATCGGTGTCGACTTCGTTATCAGTGAATTTCTGGGTGAATTCGGGCCGGGGCTGGTAACCCCGATCACTTGAGGTGGCGGAAGCTCTGCACCGCCGAACACAGCACCACCGCACCCGCAGCAATCGCCAGCCAGAAGCCGCTGCGAGCACCGAATGCATCCACCAATGCACCGGAACCGGCGGCACCGATGGCCACGCCAATGCTCAGACCGGTCACCAACCAGGTCAAGCCTTCGGTGAGTTTGGCCGGCGGCACGATGCGTTCGATCAACGCCATCGCCACGATCAGGGTTGGCGAGAAGAACAGCCCGGCGATGAACACCGCCACGGACAACCCGAAAATATTGGTCGCCAGCAACAGCGGCAGCGTGGTCACCGCCGTCGCCAGGCCGCCATACAGAAACAGGCGCGGCAACGGCAGTTTCGAGCGCATCGCACCAAACGCGATGCCCGCCAGACAGGAACCAATGGCGTACACCGACAACACGATGCTCGCCGCTGCCGGTTGCCCTTGTTGCTGAGCGAACGCAACGCTGACCACATCGACCACGCCGACGATCATGCCCATGGCGACCATCAACAGCAGCAGCCATTGCACGTCGGTCGAACGAATGATCGAACCTTGATGCTCTGATTCGTGGGGATGCACCGGCGGCTCGGTGCTGCGCTGGGCGACAAACGCCGTCACGCCGATCGCCAGCATCAACAGCGCCGCCAGCGGCCCGGCCTCGGGAAACACGCCGACGCACAGCCCCACCGACAGCGGCGGCCCGACGATAAAGCAGACTTCGTCGAGCACCGATTCCAGCGCATACGCCGTCTGCAATTGCGGCTGGCCGCGATAGATTTCCGTCCAGCGCGCCCGCACCATCGCCGACATGCTCGGCATGCAACCGGCCAGTGCAGCGCAGATGAACAGCGTCCAGGTCGGCGCCTGCAAACGGGTGCACAGCAGCAACATCAGCAACGCCCCGCCACCGATCAGCGCCGACACCGGCAGAATCCGCCCTTGACCGTAACGGTCCACCAGCCGCGACACCTGCGGTGCGCAGAACGCCGTGGCCAAGGCAAACGTCGCCGCCACCCCGCCTGCCAGCGCATAGCCGCCGGTCAATTGCGAGAGCATGGTGATCACGCCGATGCCGGTCATGGAAATTGGCATGCGCGCGATCATCCCGGCCATCACAAAGGCCCGGGCGCCGGGGGCGTTGAACAGTTCGCGGTAAGGGTTTGCCATCGGATACAGCCTCATCAGGGGCGGCCAACTTGCCACAAAGCCTGACGGACGGGAAAGCGCGCAATTGTTGGTGGAATGTGAAGTCCCTGTGGCGTGCAAGGCCAATCGCTGCCGCGCAAAGCTGTCGATCATTTCATGTACGCGGATGAACTCTCGTCGCCGGCCATCAGTCAGCTAGGTAAGCCTTCGCCTCGGAGCCAGACGACCATGGCCGAGCATCACCCTGAACGACAAAGCCCCATCGACGCCCACGGCATCATTGGCGATATGCGCAGCGCGGCGCTGGTTAACGACAAAGGCAGCGTGGATTTCTTCTGCTGGCCGGAGTTCGACAGCCCGTCGATCTTCTGCTCGCTGCTGGACACGCCCGACGCGGGGATTTTCCAGTTGGCCCCGGACCTGCCCGATGCCCGGCGCGAGCAGATTTACCTGCCGGACACCAACGTCCTGCAAACCCGCTGGCTCAGCGATCATGCCGTGGTGGAAATCACCGATCTGCTGCCGATTGGCGACAACGACGATGCCTTGCCGCTGTTGATCCGCCGGGTTCGGGTGGTCAGCGGGCAGGCGACATTTTACCTGCGTTGTGCCGTCCGGCATGACTACGCCCGCGCTGAAACCCGCGCGGTCGTCGATAAAAAGGATGTGCTGTTCAGCGCCACCGGGCAGCCGACACTGCGGCTGGCCTCGGATCAAACCTTGAGCGTCGATCAGGAAGCAGCAGTCGGGCAATTCACCCTCAAACAAGATCAGACCGCCGCGTTCATGCTCGGCGCCAGCGACGATCCGCGCTTCGCCGAAGGGGCCGCCAAGCTGTGCATCGAACGCACGCTGAAGTTCTGGCGCGACTGGATCGGCCAGTCCAACTATCGCGGTCGCTGGCGGGAAATGGTCAACCGCTCTGCCCTCGCCCTCAAGCTACTCACCTCGCGCCAGCACGGCGCAATCCTCGCCGCCGCCACGTTCGGCCTGCCGGAAACCCCCGGCGGCGAACGCAACTGGGACTATCGCTACACCTGGATCCGCGACGCCTCCTTCACCGTTTACGCCTTCATGCGCCTGGGCTTTGTCGACGAAGCCAACGGCTACATGCGCTGGCTGCGCGGGCGGGTCAGCGATTGCAGCGGCCAGCCGATGAAACTCAACATCCTCTACGCCATCGACGGCCGCCAGGAACTGCCGGAAACCGAACTCACGCATTTGTCCGGGCATGGCGGCGCAAAACCGGTGCGCATCGGCAATGGCGCGTACGACCAGATTCAACTGGATATCTTCGGCGAACTGATGGACGCCGTTTATCTGGTCAACAAGTACGGCGACGCGATTTCCCACGAAGGCTGGAAACATGTGATGGAAGTGGTCGATCAGGTCTGTGAGACCTGGCAGACCAAGGACGTAGGCATCTGGGAAATGCGCGGTGAGCAACATCACTTTCTGCACTCGCGACTGATGTGCTGGGTGGCGCTGGACCGGGCGATCCGCCTGGCCTCGAAACGCTCGCTGCCGGCGCCTTTCGCCCGCTGGGACCAGACCCGCCAGGCGATTCATGCCGACATCTGGGACAACTTCTGGAATGAAGAACACGGGCATTTCGTGCAGTACCAGGGCGGCACCGCGCTGGACGGCTCGATGTTGCTGATGCCGCTGGTGCGCTTCGTCAGCGCAAAGGATCCGCGCTGGCTCGCGACGCTTGAAGCCATCGAAAAACACTTGGTGCGCGACGGCATGGTTTACCGCTATCGCAATGACGACACCGGCATCGACGGATTGTCCGGCACCGAGGGCGCTTTCGCCGCCTGCTCGTTCTGGTACGTCGAATGCCTGGCCCGCGCTGGACAACTGGAGAAGGCCCATCTGGAATTTGAACAACTGTTGCGTTACGCCAACCCACTGGGGTTGTACGCGGAGGAATTCGACAACCGTGGCCGGCATCTGGGCAACACGCCTCAGGCATTGACCCATCTGGCACTGATCAGTGCGGCGAGTTTTCTTGATCGCAAGTTGAGTGGGGAGAAGAATTACTGGCAGCCGTAGTCATCATTTTTCGCCACATGCTGTAGGAAAGATCTCCACTTCAACCGCCGTTTGTAGGATGACCTCCTACGAACGGTAAACAACCTCGAGCCTTGTGGTTGAAGGGCCGGCCTGCACAATCGATTACTTTCGATACAACTTGTTGATGGCACGGCCTACAAAGACCTGCCAGAACCCGTGTAACGCTTGGCTCACAACTCGCACTTACACCCCGAAATACCTTGTTGCCAGCTGTTACATCCCCCCCTACCATCCACCGCAACGGGCACAGCGGAGCTGTCCAATAAAAACCCGATTCAAGGAACCAGAATGAGCCAACGCATCCACCGCCAGATCGACGCCCCTCTGCGCACGGGCCTGACCCGCGACGAACTGTGGGAAGCCGCCGACAAGGGCCTGATCAAATGCTGGGAAATCGGCCGCCAGCGCGCCGCCCGCTTCCCCGACCTCGCCCAACGTTGCACTGCCGATGAACTTCCGGTGCTGGGCTGGAAAGGTGGCGTCAGCCGTAGCCTGAAGAAGAATGAAAAGTACGGTTCGCTGAAATACCTTGCGCAGTGGCAGGGGTTGCGTGGCGAAGATCTGGACATTGATCTGGGTTCCGAGCGAGTCATGACCTGCTCGCGGACGAAAATGGTGGTGACGTTTACGCCGGATCGCAGCAAGTATTTCAATCAGGTGGCGGAAGCCGAGGCTTAAGGAGAAGCGTAATGGTCGATCTGCATCAGGAGTTTCAGAACAGCAGTTTCTTTCATCAGGCCCGAATCGACCGTCGCTCCGTCGACGCGCTGGCTGGAATCGCCGCCGGGCTTGCAGCAGACGGCAAGATCAATCAGCAGGAAGCCGAATTTCTCAAGAACTGGATCGAATCGCACTTGATCCATCTGAATGATCCGGTCGTCAACATCCTTTATAAGCGTCTCGCCGACATGCTGAGTGACGGCGTTCTTGATGCAGAGGAGTCGGTCGAACTGCTGGAAATGCTTCACCAGTTCGCAGGTCTTCCAGTCGGCCCACAGCAACCCTTCGTTGCCTCAACCTCTCTTCCACTCGACAACCCTGCTCCGGCATTGAGCTGTGCTGATCGTGTCTTTCTGTTCACTGGCGTTATGGCCTACGGCCCCCGCAAGGACTGTGAGGCGCTGATTGTCGAGCGAGGTGGACTGATCGGGGGCTCTGTCAGCAAAAAGATTCATTATCTGGTGGTGGGCAGCATCGGTAATGATCAATGGCTTCACAGCAGCTACGGCACCAAGATCAAGAAAGCCGTTGAGCTTCGCGACAGCGGCGTGCCGATAGCCATCATCAGCGAAGACCATTGGCAGAAGGTGTTATTCGGATAACGGGAGAGTGAGATGACCCAAGCCGTGATGCAGTTTTGCAAGACTGAAAGTCTGACCATCGCCTATGAGCATCACGGCCCGGAAAACGGTACGCCGGTCATTCTCCTCCACGGCTTCCCCTACTCCCCCCGCGCCTACGACGAAATCGCCCCGCCCCTCGCCGCCCAGGGTTATCGGGTGATCGTGCCGTACCTGCGCGGCTACGGCCCGACCCGTTTCAACAGCCCGGACACGCTGCGCTCCGGCCAGCAAGCGGCGCTGGCGCAGGATCTGCTGGACCTGATGGATGCGCTGGGGATCGAGCAAGCGACGTTGTGCGGTTACGACTGGGGCGGTCGGGCGGCGTGCATCGTTGCGGCGCTGTTTCCCGAACGCGTGCGTGGGTTGGTGACGGGCGATGGCTACAACCTGCAAGACATACCGAACTCGGTCCAGCCGCTGGATCCGCAGAGCGAGCATCGCTACTGGTATCAGTATTACTTCCACACGCCCCGTGGCGTTGAAGGGCTGACGCAGAACCGTCGGGCGCTGTGCGAGTTGCTGTGGCAGTTGTGGTCGCCGACCTGGGCGCGGAACGCCGAGCGTTATCCGCTGAGCGCACCGGCGTTCGACAACCCGGATTTCGTCGAGGTGGTGATTCATTCTTATCGCCATCGGTTCATGTATGCACCGGGCGATCCGGCGTTGGAATGGATGGAGCAGGCGCTGGAGAAACAACCGGCGATCGGCGTTCCGACGATCTCGCTGTGCGGTGCCGATGATGGCGTTGGCCCTGCGCCGGCGGAGGATGAAGATGCCCATCACTTCACCGGGCCTTATGAGCGGCGAGTTCTGGCGGGCGTCGGGCACAACCTTCCCGAGGAAGCGCCGGGTGAAACGCTCAAGGCATTACTGGATCTGCTCCAGCGCTGACCGAAAACCGCTCCCGATACGCCTGCGGCGTCACACCCATGGCCCGCAGGAAACTGCGTCGTAACGTCTCTTCACTGCCAAATCCACAATTGGCCGCGACCCGTTTGATCGGCAAACCGGTATCGCTCAACAACCGGCGGGCAGTTTCAACGCGGATCAGTTCGATGGCGCGGGCCGGGGTCTGGCCGGTGTCGGCGCGATAGTGGCGCACGAAGCTGCGTTCGCTCATGCCGGCCTGTTCGGCGAGGGTCGGGATGCCCAGATCGCAAGTCAGGTGTTCGGCAATCCACGCGTGTAAATCATCGAAGCGGTTGCCCTGTTTTTGCAGTGACAGCGTCACGCTGAACTGCGACTGCCCGCCCGGTCGCTTGAGGAACACCACCAGTTGCCGGGCGACGTCCAGGGCCATGTCGCGACCGAGGTCGTCTTCGACCATGGCCAGCGCCAGGTCGATGCCGGCGGTGACACCCGCCGAGGTCCAGACCGGGCCGTCGTTGATGAAGATCGGATTGGGCTCGACCTGCAAGAGCGGGTGTTGCTGCGCCAGTTGTTCGCAACGGGTCCAGTGGGTGACGACCCGGCGACCGTCGAGCCAGCCGCTGGCGGCCAGCAGAAATGCGCCGGTGCAGACCGACGCCACGCGCCGACATCCGTTGGCGTGTTCACGTACCCAACTCACCAATTCGGCGTCTTCCGCAGCGGCGTAAACGCCCCAGCCGCCGGCGATGATCAGCGTATCGCTGGGCTGCTCCGGCAGCGATTCGGCCAGCATCGCCAACCCGGCAGAAGAGTTCACCGCCCCGCCGCCGCTGGCGATGACCGTTGGCGCGTACGGCGCAGGCAGACCCTGCTGGCGGGCAATGTCGTTGGCCGAGGCGAAGACCTGCAACGGCCCGGTGACATCGAGCAGTTGCACATTGGCGAACGCGAGGACGTGGATGGTTTTCGACATTTGGCGTAATTCGTGGGCTGATTGGCGTATGCGCCAAAACCTACGCGCCTACAGTGAAGCCGTCCACCCCTTTTCACGGAGATGAATCATGGCGTTGCAGATCGGCTTTCTGTTGTTTCCCCAGGTGCAGCAACTCGACCTGACCGGCCCGTATGACGTGCTGGCCTCGTTGCCGGACGTGCAGGTGCATCTAGTCTGGAAGGATCTGGTGCCGGTCACCGCCAGCACCGGGCTGGTGCTGAAACCGACCACCACCTTCGAGGACTGCCCGGATCTGGATGTGATCTGCGTGCCTGGCGGTGCGGGCGTCGGGCCGTTGATGGAAGATGAGCAGACGCTGTCGTTCATCAAGACACAAGCTGCGCAGGCGCGGTACGTGACATCGGTGTGTACGGGTTCGCTGGTGCTTGGGGCGGCGGGTCTGTTGCAGGGCAAACGGGCGACCACGCACTGGGCTTATCACGATCTGTTGCCGACACTGGGCGCAATTGCGGTGAAGGATCGGGTGGTGCGTGACGGCAATCTGTTTACCGGGGGTGGTATCACGGCCGGGATCGATTTTGCGTTGACGCTGGCGCAAGAACTGGTCGGCGTCGACACGGCGCAACTGGTGCAGTTGCAGCTGGAATATGCACCGGCGCCGCCGTTTGATTCGGGCAGCCCGGAGACGGCGCCGAGTGCTGTTGTCGATGAGGCGCGCAAACGTGCGGCGCCTTCGCTGAAACTGCGCACTGAAATCACTGAGCGCGCGGCGGCGAAGCTCAATCTGCGCTGATTCGTGCGCAGCACAGGCCCTGTGAGGACCAACCCACAGGGCCTGCGTCCCGGTTTTCCGCTACACCTTCACTTGTCCCCTCGCCCCCACCCGTGTAGAAAGCCTGTCCACAAATCGTGCACAAGGACTTTCCATGACAGCTCTGCCATGGCTCTATCTCGGGCTTCTCAGCCTTGGTTACGGATTGGCGCTGAGCTTTGGCCAGCTCGGCTGGCTGGCGCTGATCTCCATTGCACTGCTGGTTTTCGCCGGTTACGCCGTGCGCCAGCAAACCGTGCCGGTCGGGCGTTTTCTCGGTCATGGCCTGTTTATCGTGCTGGCCGTGGCGCTGGCCATGCACTGGCTGCCGGGCTTCTATAACGGCCGGGCCATTCCGGCGCAGCGCTTCACTGACAACGCCGTGCCGTTCTCGATGTTCGTGAATCTCGACAAACCGCTGATTGGTTTCTGGTTGCTGCTGGCCTGCCCGTGGATTGTCGCGCGGCGGTCGTTGCGCCTGACCGTTTACGCCACCGCACTGGCACTGACGTTGAGCGTGATCCTGGCGCTGGGCGGCGCCGTGTTGCTGGGCATGATCACCTGGGCGCCGAAATGGCCGGATCAGGCGTGGCTGTGGGTGCTGAACAACCTGCTGCTGGTGACACTGGTCGAAGAAGCGCTGTTTCGCGGCTATATACAGGGCGGCCTCAGCCGGCATTTCAAACACTTGCCCTACGGCGAAAACCTCGCGCTGCTGCTGGCGTCCCTGCTGTTCGGCCTGGTGCATGTGGGCGCCGGCTGGCAATGGGTGTTGCTGGCGGGCCTGGCGGGTGTCGGCTATGGTCTGGCCTACCGTTTTGGCGGGCTCGGCGCGGCGATCATGACGCACTTTGGTCTGAACCTGCTGCATTTCGGCCTGTTCACCTATCCGATGCTCGCGGGTTGAAGCAAGCCCCGTTTTGCGACGCCGTACTTATAAATGAAAAAAAACTTCAACAAATCGCCGACCCCGCCGACAACCTTTCAAAGCCTTGCGGATTGAAAAACCATGCGTAATAACCAGCCCATTACACAACGCGAACGGACTTTCCCGGCTCAGCAACGGTTGATTTCCACAACCGACGCCAAAGGCGTGATCACCTACTGCAACGACGCTTTCGTCGAAATCAGCGGGTTTTCGCGTGAGGAGCTGATCCGTGCGCCGCACAACCTGGTTCGTCACCCCGACGTCCCGGCTGCGGTGTTTTCGCACATGTGGGGCACACTGAAACAAGGCTTGCCATGGATGGGCATTGTCAAGAATCGCTGCAAGACCGGTGATCATTACTGGGTGAACGCCTACGTAACGCCGGTGTTCGATGGCAGTCAGGTGGTCGGTTACGAGTCGGTGCGGGTCAAGCCGTCCGCCGAACAGATCCGCCGTGCCGAAGCGCTCTACCAACGCATCAACCAGGGCAAGTCGGCGATTCCTTCGAGCGACAAATGGCTGCCGATTGTGCAGGACTGGCTGCCGTTCATTCTGGTCAGCCAGTTGAGCTTCATGATCGGCGCCACCCTGAACTCGCAGTGGGGCTTCGCCCTCGCCGCCGGTCTGTCGGTGCCGCTGGGTCTGTTGGGCCTGCAATGGCAACAACGCGGGCTCAAGCGCCTGCTGCGTCTGGCCGAGCAGACCACCTCCGACCCGTTGATCGCGCAGATGTACACCGACAGCCGTGGCGCCCAGGCGCGTCTGGAAATGTCGATCCTCAGCCAGGAAGCCCGCCTGAAAACCTGCCTGACCCGTCTGCAGGACACCGCCGAACACCTGACCGATCAGGCCAAGCAGTCCGACAGTCTGGCGCACAACAGCTCCATCGGCCTGGAACGCCAACGCGTGGAAACCGAACAGGTCGCCACCGCCGTCAACCAGATGGCCGCCACCACGCAAGAAGTGGCGAGCCACGTACAACGCACCGCCGACGCCACCCAGGAAGCCAATCGCCTGACCGGCCGCGGCCGCGACATCGCCGGTGAAACCCGCGAAGCCATCCAGCGCCTGTCCGTAGTCGTGGGTGAAACCGGCCTGACCGTCACCCAACTGGCCAAGGACAGCGACGAAATCGGCGGCGTGGTCGACGTGATCAAAGGCATCGCCGACCAGACCAACCTGCTCGCGCTCAACGCCGCCATCGAAGCCGCCCGTGCCGGCGAAATGGGCCGTGGTTTTGCGGTAGTTGCCGACGAAGTTCGCCAACTGGCGCAACGCACCAGCGAATCCACCGGTCAGATCCACGCCCTGATCGCCAAGCTGCAACAGACTGCATCCAGCGCCGTACAAACCATGGAAGCCGGGCATCGCCAAGCGGAAGAAGGCGTGGCGCGGGTACTGGAAGCGGATCAGGCATTGGTCGGGATCAGCGAAGCGGTGGCCAACATCACCGACATGACCACCCAGATCGCCGCCGCGACCGAAGAGCAAAGTGCCGTGGCTGAAGAAATCAGCCGCAACATCAGCAACATCTCGGAACTGGCGGACCAGACCTCGGAACAGGCGCATAACTCGGCGTTGCTGAGTGAAGAGCTGACGAAGACGGCTAATACGCAATATTCGTTGGTGGAGCGGTTTAACCGCTGATTGGATTGGTAATAAAGAAACCCCGGACAGCGAAAGCTTCCGGGGTTTTTATTGCCTGTTTGAAATGGACGTAGCCAGCACCGCCCTCTTCGTGGGCAAGCCCACTCCCACAAGGATGGTGGTGTTGCGAGATTTTGTGGCCAATGCGAAACCCTGTGGGAGTGGGCTTGCCCGCGAAGAGGCCCTAGCGGCTGGCGAAAATCTCATTCGAAAAGCGCGGACAGTACCTACAACTGAATCAGACCCAACTGACTGGCACGCGATGAAGCCCGGCTCTACTTTGTCGTCCGAACCTATTCACACGGGCTAGCCAGAATGAATACATCACCTAAGCAGAATCCGATGCTGACGACCGACAAACCTGTGAGAAAGGAAGTCCGGGGTGAACTGACACTCCTTGATGTGCGGCGAGCGGCACGTGATGGACAGAAAGCGTTCGATAAATTCGTGATCACTGGCGGGCTGTGACCTTTTGATATCCACGAAAAAACCGGAAGCCAAACGCTTCCGGTTTTTTGTGCCGCTTACTCCTTCGGCACGAGGTTATCCAACGCCTGATTCACCGCCAGCTCGCCCAACATCACGACTTGCGCAATACCCAACAGGGTCTTGCGGTTCGGCCCTTCCAGCAGGCCGGCAAAGTCACCGAGCATGACCGTGGCTGACGCGAGGGATTCGCAGGCGTTGGCCAGCAAGGACTCCGTGTCGGTTTGCGGGTTGACCATGAATATGTCGTTTGGTGTGTAGGGCGTGGCCATGATCTGGGCTGCGGGGGTCAGGTAATAGTCGAGCGCGCGTTCGGCGGCGTCGTGGAGTTTTCTTGAATCGGGAAATTCGTACGGGGACACCGGATCTTCTAACGGTGGAATGACGGTCTTGGACATCAGCTGGAACTCCGGAAAGAGTCGCTTGAGGATTTTTATAGACGGCTGCCAGGCAGTGAGGGGACAAGCCCCTCACCGAGGCGGCAATTACCGCGCGACGTGATGGTTATCCAGCACTCGATTGACCAGCAGCTCACTCAGCATGATGACCTGCTGCAGAATCTGCATCGCCTTGCGCTGCGACGGATCGACGGTGTTGCCGAGATCCCGGGCCATGTCACTGGCCGACGACAGCGTTTCGCACGCTTCGACCAGCAGCGTTTCGTCATCCATTGTTGGATTGACCAGATAGATCTTGCCCGGCTTGCGTGATGGCTTGGACGTCTTCTGTGCGCCAGGATCGAGGTAATGATTGATCGCCCGCTCGGTGGCCGTTTTTATGTTTTCGGCTTCGAGTGCGGCGTCGTAGGGGATTGAATCGGTTTCTGGCGGGTTTGGCGTAATTTTGAACATACGGACTCTCTATCTTGAAAGAATTGAAGAGCCGTCACTTTCGCTACCAAACGAAGGGTGGCGGCCACACGTGGGTTGGTAGACCGGTCAAGACAGAGAAACCCCCGGCGCCCCCGAAGGAGCCCCACGCATGGCCACCATATAAAACGCAGCCAAAAAAATGAGACTGCATAAGGTGACGCCACACAGCTGTCAAGAAAACGGGCTACCAAACCCGATCACTGTTTTTCAGTGACAGGGAAACGATATAGCCCTCTCCAAGCCGCGTAAGCCGGCGGATTCTGGCGTACGTGTAGGCAACGACGCAAGGTGTTGTAGCCCTTATGGCGTAACGGTTCGTGTACTTTAAACGTGGTTACGCGATCGTGTTTATTCTCTGGAAATGCCGGGCTGGGGGGGAGCTTTCACTTTTTGAAACGTGTCTGTAGTGGTCAACAATTCCCGGACACAGAATTGAGTTTTTCTTCAGCAACCGCCGGCGGCACGAAACCGTTGACTGATGTGGCCGTATCCAGTTGTACCGCTGCATGAGTATGGACTTATGTACTGCTCCGCCAGCGCCGTCGTCATATAGTCCACCGTCGGCACCCATTCGGTTTTCAGGCTACAAAACAGCCGTTCCATCGGTGAGTTGTCGTAGCAGGTTCCCGTCTGCTCATGGTTTGAGTCATCCGCAGTCGCTGCCGAAAGCTGCGGCTGTCGTATTGGCTTCCCTGATCGCTGTGAAACAGGATGCCTCTTGGACTGCCACGGATTTCGAGGCGGGGCAAGCCAAAGTGGCCCGGCGATTTTTTGGAGACAAGGTCGAAGAGGAGGCAACTGCTGGGATGCTCATTCCACCCTCGCCGGGGTCTTTAAATTCGCGGCTGTTGGGAGAACCAATTGCCCTAGTGGGCCAACGAGGTCACAACTTCAATCAGCCGAACCCAGTCGAAGTGTCCAAATTGCGGAAAGCTGCACAGCCACAGCGGTCTCAGTTGAGGGCTTCAAACAACGCGCCGCTTCACATCCGTCCATCGAATGCCCTCAAAGCTATGGCCAAATGACATCTTCGCCGGTACATTCCTTTACCCGTTGCGCCATGGAAAGAGGAATGGAGGGGCTCGGCCCCGCCGTTACAAGGGTATGGACTGAGAGATAGTAGGATGAAAGATCCAGATGCTAGCCCCAGCGCAGCGGGCTATGGTTACCAGTACGAACGCGCGCTGTACCGCATCTTCACCGCACCCAACGCGCAGACCAGATTTGGCATTGAAACTGCTGATGATGTTGAAGAGATCAGCCAGACAGCGACAGGTTCTCGGCGTGTGTCAGAACAAGCGAAGCTTTCTGTCCAGCCTCGCAAAAACCCACTGCAAGACAGCAGTAAAAACCTGTGGAAGACGCTCCGCATCTGGTTGAACGGGTTAGCGGCTGCTAGGAAGGAACACGAGGAGTTGCAGTTTCTCCTCGTCACGAACCGCGTGCTTAAGAAAGGCACGCTGGCCATGCGGCTTTCTGATGCTCTTTCAAGGCAAGATGTGGCAGACGCAGTGGTTGCGCTTCGAACACATGCCGGCGGCATGACAGGTAAGCCTGGCGAGATCGCTCGGGATGTCATCGCCTACTCGGACGCCGACTTGGCATTTCTGATCGAGCACATGTCCATTGAGGACGGCCAGCTCAATGCCCAGATGAAGCAGCGCGTGATCGCAACCCTTCACCTCCCCGAGGATGCAGTGGCGAATGCTGAGGACATCTACCATGGTCTGGTCGGTTTCTTGTTCGACCGTTGCCAAGAGACCTGGGTCGCCCAAAAGCCTTTCTGGACGACTGCTCAACCATACTACAACAAGCGTCAAACGCTCGTTGAAGCGTTCATGAATGGCCCTTGGGAACCTCTACCCTTCGAGAAAACCGAGTTCGCACACTGGGCCGAGAAGATCGACCCCGCGGACATGCTGTTCGTGGAGCAGCTCAATAAAATCAACATGCCGAAAAGTCTGCTGATGAAGCAATTCGGCTTCTACTGTGCCGCCTACTCTGAGCGCATCCGCCTTCTGGAATCAGGTGGAGTTCTGGCCAAGGACTTTGATTTGGCTGAGCGTGTGCTCAGTGACCGCTGGGAGGCGATCAACGACCGCCACCAGTTGGACAACATGACGTCGTTGGATGACTACGGCACTGCTGATTACAGAGCTGTGATGACCAGAACCTTGTTTCCAGAAACCTTTCCGATGAAGGTGGGACGGATAAACTCCACGGCTCAGTACCTGTTCAGCGGCACCTATCACCGGATGGCCAACGCCGATGAAACACATTCGCCCATCCATTGGCACCGTGACGCTCCGGGCTCGGAGGATGAGTCATGAGTGAGGCGTATCTGGATCATCAATTGATCCACAACTCGTCATTGGCCTGCTTTCTCCTGACGCACTTCATAGGCGAATACCAAGAGGCAGGGCTTGGGCAAACCCCGGATCTACCGAAACTGATGCTGGTGCTGCCGCTGGTGTGGAATCAGCGCTCACGCGATGCGTTGAGCAAGCGCACCAGCCGCTCCACGCTGGGTGCAGTGCTCAGGGAGACCCCGCTGTTGAAAATTGATCTGCAGCAAAGGGTGTCCGCCCATGCGGCTACCACCCTACAAGGGCTCAATCTCGCCATCTCTTCGCGTCTGGTTGGAAAGATCGGCTCCAAGGGAAGTGAGACCAGCTTCCAAGTTCTGGTCGATCGTTGGCCACGAGGCATCAAGAACACCATGCCCGCGGCCATGCTGCAGACCACTGAGAAACTGGCGAAGTGGTTTGCCACCGACACGACAGAAAACCTGTACAAAGCCTTATTTGGGATTCCCAATGAAATTCACGATTGACGCAGTCATCCTTTGGCCTCGCTGCCCTGGCTTGGAGCCACGAGTCATTCCCTTTCAAGACGGGAAGATCAACATCATTTACGGGCTGAGCGGCACCGGCAAGTCATCAATTGTTCACATCATTGACTATGTGCTGGGCGCGACCAAATGCCAGATCCCAATCGGCATCATCCGCGACACGGTCGAGTGGTTCGGGATGAAAATCAGTCTACTCAACACAACCTACATCGTAGCGCGACGCACTCCAGGAAACTCCCAAGGCTCCAACGAGCTTTGCATGCTGGAAGCCGACGATGAACAGATCCCAGACTCCGTTTACCGTACACACTCCTTAGTGCAGTACAAAGCCGCCTTTGATGGCATGGTTCGGGTCAGTGATCTTCCCCACTCCGATGAGGAGGAGCCGTCCAGCTTCGATCGCCGCAGCTCCTATCGCGACATGGCGGCGTTCAACTTCCTGCCTCAGCACATCGTCGCAAACCCAAACACCCTGTTCTTCAAAACGGACTCATTTGCTCACAAGGAGCGCCTGACGCGGGCTATGCCCTACGCGCTCGGCATGGTGGATGCAAACTACATCATGAATGAGCGGCGTCGCGATGAAGCGCAGCGCGAGCAGGATCGGTTACGTAAACAGCTAGCAGTCCACGATGCGGCCAAGGCGAGCCATTACGCTGACGTCGACCAACTGTTTGATCGTTGCATTCAGCTGGGCTTGCTTGAGCGCACAAGCACCCAAGGTGCTCAGAAAGTAGAACGGCTCAAGAAGGTAGTCATCGCTACCCATGAAGGGCGGCTTGAGCAGACACTGCTGGAGCCTCAACGACTGCATATCTCAGAAAAGCTGAAGGTGGCCATCGAGGAAGTCGGGAAACAACAACGTATCGTTGACGAATTTGATGCCCAGATCGATGGCTTCGACCACCTGGCGCGTAACAGCAAGCGGTTCGTCGCGGCGATTGATACTGAGAAGTCCCATGTCATTGGGCTCGACTGGCTCAAGCAGAGCGTCTCTGATGGTGGGCACTGCGTGGCCTGCGGCTCGTTCACCAACGCCTTGCCTATGGTGATCGAGAACCTGGAAGAGAAGATCAACAAGGTTACCCGGATTTCGGACGCGCTCAAGGACAACCCCGTCGTCGACAAGCAACTGGCAACGCTGAAACGGCAGCGTGCCAAGGAGGAACGTGAGCTGTCTCGTTTGATGCGAGAGCAGGCTCGCTTGATCCAAGAGGATGAGCGCACACGTAATGTCATTGGCCAGATCTACTACGTGGCGGGCGAGATCAGCCGGCTGATCAAACAACTGGATGGCTCAGAAGCTGACGAAGGTCTGACCAAGCGCATGACCGAGCTGGAAGGCCTGATTCGGCATTACAACTTCCAGATGTCCTTGACCGACATGGCTGAGCAAGAGCGGAAGGTGGATGCCCAGCTGGCCCCGATGTTCGAGGACTATGCGGATCAGTTCGGCCTGAACGGAACGCCTGGCGCTGAGATTTATCTGGACAGGAAAGAGCTCACGCTTCGCTTCGATTCTCACGGCCAGCGAGATTACCTCTGGGAAATCGGCAGTGGTGCGAACTGGATGGGGTATCACATCGCGACATTCCTCGGCATTCATGAATATCTGTCGAAGGAAGAGAATCGCAAGCTCCCACCTTTCAGCTTCATCGTGATAGACCAGCCGAGCCAGGTCTATTTCCCAAGCAATACCGGTGGCATCAACGCATTGGATGCGGGTTTCGAAGCCGTGAATCAAACCCGGCCAGCGGATGTCGTTGCCACGCGCCGAATCTTCGAAGTATTGGCGGAAGGCCTCAAGCGTGCAGGTCATTTCATCCAGATCATTGTCCTTGAACATGCGGGCCCGGACATCTGGGGACAGGTGGCTGACACCGTGCCCGTAGCGGCGTGGCAGAGTAAGGACGACGGGCTCATCCCTGCCCACTGGATCCACCGTCACAATGACTTAGTGTAAGTACACATGGCCAGTTGTACTGCTCGGGCACAACTGGCTTAGGTGTTGATCAAATCAGTAGCCTTTAGAGTAAAATAAAGAACATCTTGGCAAAGGAACCCATATGTCACTAATGCGCATAAATCATGTGAGAAACGAACTAAAAAGATTGAGCGACGTGATAGCTTCACTAATAAAAAACCATAAAAGAGACCTCACTGAGTACAACACTCAGGCTAGCGAGAGCGAAAGAAAATTAACTGAAAGAGAAAGCATGGCGCAAAGCCAGCAAGACTGGGATGCTCTGCATGAAATAAATCTAGAAAAATTTAACAATACTCAGCCCCTAAGAATCATTGAGTCGCTTGCAAAGCTTCAGAATGAGCTGATTCTAGTCAAACATGTGGCGTTAATTGAGAGCATGATAGTCACAACATTTTGGTGTCTAACTCATTTGCTTTCGCATCAAGAATATCGAGAAAAATATTTCTCAGACCAAATAAATTTTTCAGATGGCTTTGAAGCAGCCAGCAAAATTCAAGAGCTCACAAATGGTGAGATCAAACTAAAATCCTTGAAATTTTGGGACATCTTCGAAACACTGAAGCCGATAAGAAACACAATCGCACATGGAGACCCTCTTTTCGTAATGAGCTACAGAAGGGCGATTAAATTTAACAAACAAATAGATCTTATACATCTAGACTCAGAAAAGAATGAGTGCATTCACACCAAGGGTCTTTATCCGATCCACATCCACCCTTCTTATGAACCAAACTCCAAATGGTTCTGCAACTTAAAAAGCGACTTAGAGGCAATTGACCAACTCAACAAAAAATGCAGCGACTTCGTTGAGGAGTTTCGAAACCTGTACCTGAAATTTGGAGCGTGCAAAGGAATATCCAACAACATGCTTTATGCATGCCGATTTTAATTCGCCACCCTCCCTAAGCCGTCATAAGAGCACCAGTCGCGCTTTGTATTGAAAATGCCAACTGATCACCGTGCAAAATCCGGCGAGCTCTGAAGTTGTTGCGAAAGCACTGGTAGCCTAGATTCGTAAAGAAGTCAGGCGCGACAGAGCACCAATGCCTCCCAGATTGCGGTCGCGCAAAGCGCGTTGCTTTCATGACAGGCTTTGTGTACCCCTCCCCTAGTCCCACATTGGCATAGGTCAAGCGCTACAGAGCTGCTCGTGTAGCATTGGATGGCATATCCGAAAATCGAAATTCTAAGAGGCTAATGTGAAAACCTAAACTGCTAGGACGCTCGTAGACTTCGTAGGCATCATTGATAACTTGAAACCTGAAGAACCCAATTCACTGTGGTTCCACGGCCAATCGAGCGTTAGTCACAGGCTCGTACCGGGTCCGGATATGCCCCTCCCAAAAAAAGCCTCACCGAAGAAACCCGGCAACCCTCTCCGCCGCCGAAGCCAAATGCTGCTCATGCGTAAACCCGGAAACCTTGAGCGGCTTCAAATCATGATCCCCAGAGGCCAACCAAAACACCTCAATACTCGGCGATAGATCGTAAGCCTCGACAGCGTCCCGATTCCCCAACGCATCCCGCTCGCCTTGCACAATCAGCGTCCGAGTCTTCAACCCAGCCAAATGCTCAACCCGTGGTTTCTCCGGTTTCCCAACCGCATAAAACGGATAACCCAGGCAAACCAAAGCATCAGCGCCAAGCTCATCGGCAAGAAGACTGGCCATCCGCCCCCCCATCGACTTCCCGCCAACCGCCAAAACCCCAGCGACATGAAGTCGCACCAAGCCATAAACCTCACGCCAACATTCCAACAACTTCGGCGCCGGATTCGGCGGGCGTTTACTGCCATCAACCCGCCGCTGCGCCATATAAGGAAACTCAAACCGCAACACGTTGATACCAAGCCCGGCAAGGCGCCCAGCCATATCCGTCATCCACTCGCTATCCATCGGCGCCCCGGCACCATGGGCAAGAATGAGCGTCGCCGAAGCCTCGCCAACAGCGGCATCCCAAAGCCACCCGTGATCCCGCAGGCACTGCGCCCATTGATCCCCGTCAATACTGGCCTTGTGCTGTTTGTCCATGCTTGCCTCGCTTTTAGTCTGCCTATAACTCCAGGCGAAGGATTCGCGGCGTTTTCTGCGCGCGCTCACTTCGGCTGAACCGTGGATGGGGAACCATGAACACTTCTATCAGTACCGCCTACAACTACAAGGTGGTCCGCCAATTCGCCATTATGACGGTGGTGTGGGGCATCGTCGGCATGGGGCTCGGGGTTTTTCTCGCGGCTCAATTGGTCTGGCCCGAACTCAACTTCAACCTGCCGTGGACCAGCTTCGGACGCCTGCGCCCGCTGCACACCAACGCGGTGATCTTCGCGTTCGGCGGCTGTGCCTTGTTCGCCAGTTCGTTCTACTCGGTGCAGCGCACCTGCCAGACGCAATTGTTTGCGCCGAAAATCGCCGCGTTCTGCTTCTGGGGCTGGCAACTGGTGATCCTGCTGGCGGCCATCAGCCTGCCGCTGGGCTACACCAGCTCCAAGGAATACGCCGAGCTGGAATGGCCGATCGACATCCTGATCACCATCGTCTGGGTCGCCTACGCCATCGTGTTCTTCGGCACGATCATGCAGCGCAAGACCAAGCACATTTATGTGGGCAACTGGTTCTTCGGCGCGTTCATCATCACCGTGGCGATCCTGCACATCGTCAACAACCTTGAGTTGCCGGTGAGTTTCACCAAGTCCTACTCGGTGTACGCCGGCGCGACCGACGCGATGGTGCAATGGTGGTACGGCCACAACGCCGTAGGCTTTTTCCTCACCGCCGGTTTCCTCGGGATGATGTACTACTTCGTGCCGAAACAGGCCGAACGTCCGGTGTATTCGTATCGTCTGTCGATCGTGCACTTCTGGGCGCTGATCACCCTGTACATCTGGGCCGGCCCGCACCACTTGCACTACACCGCGCTGCCGGACTGGGCGCAGTCGCTGGGCATGGTGATGTCGCTGGTACTGCTGGCACCGAGCTGGGGCGGCATGATCAACGGCATGATGACCCTCTCGGGCGCCTGGCATAAGTTGCGCAGCGACCCGATCCTGCGCTTCCTCGTGGTGTCGCTGGCGTTCTACGGCATGTCGACCTTTGAAGGTCCGATGATGGCGATCAAGACGGTGAACGCCCTCTCCCACTACACCGACTGGACCATCGGCCACGTTCACGCCGGCGCGCTCGGCTGGGTGGCGATGATTTCCATCGGCGCGCTGTACCACATGATCCCGAAAATCTTCGGCAAAGAGCAGATGCACAGCATCGGCCTGATCAACGCGCACTTCTGGCTCGCGACCATCGGCACCGTGCTCTATATCGCCTCGATGTGGGTCAACGGCATTGCACAAGGCCTGATGTGGCGTGCGGTGAACGAGGACGGCACGCTGACCTACTCCTTCGTCGAAACCCTGGTGGCCAGCCACCCAGGCTTCGTCGTGCGGCTGATTGGCGGGGCGATCTTCCTCAGCGGCATGTTCCTGATGGCTTACAACACCTGGCGCACCGTGCGGGCCTCGCAGCCTGCTGACGTCGTTGCTGCCGCGCAGATGGCCTGAGGAGTCCGCCATGAAACACGAAACGATTGAAAAGAACGTCGGCCTGCTGATGCTGCTGATGGTGTTCGCCGTGAGCATCGGCGGCCTGACCCAGATCGTCCCGCTGTTCTTCCAGGACGTGACCAACAAACCGGTGGAAGGCATGAAGCCCTATACCGCGCTGCAACTGGAAGGCCGCGACATCTACATCCGCGAAGGCTGCGTCGGTTGCCACTCGCAGATGATCCGTCCGTTCCGCGCCGAAACCGAACGCTACGGCCACTACTCGGTGGCCGGTGAAAGCGTGTGGGATCACCCGTTCCTGTGGGGCTCCAAGCGTACCGGTCCGGACCTGGCCCGGGTTGGCGCGCGTTACTCGGATGACTGGCACCGTGCGCACTTGTACAACCCGCGCAACGTCGTACCGGAATCGAAAATGCCGGCCTACCCATGGCTGGTCACCCAACCGGTCGACAGCAGCCACACCGAAACCAAGCTCAAGGTCATGCGCACCCTCGGCGTGCCGTACACCGACGACGACATCAGCGGCGCGGTGGCCAGCCTCAAGGGCAAGACCGAAATGGACGCCCTCGTCTCCTACCTGCAGGTGCTTGGCACTGCGATCAAGAGCAAGAGGTGAGCCATGGTCTTTGAAATGAGCGCGGGGCTGATACGCGGCCTCGGCACGGTCGTGGTGTTCGTGGCCTTCGTCGGCCTGACCCTCTGGGTGTTCAACCGCAAGCGCACGCCGGAATTCGCCGAAGCGCGCCTGCTGCCGTTTGCCGACGAGCCGCAACCCGACACTACCCAAGCTAATGAAACAAGGAGTACCCGGCCATGACCACCTTCTGGAGTACGTGGATCTGCGTACTGACCATCGGCAGCCTGATCGGCCTGACCTGGCTGCTGGTCGGCACCCGTCGGGGCGAGACCAAGGGCAGCGTCGACCAGACCATGGGCCACAGCTTCGACGGCATCGAGGAGTACGACAACCCGCTGCCGCAGTGGTGGTTCATGCTGTTCGCCGGCACGCTGGTGTTTTCCGTGGGCTATCTGATCCTTTACCCGGGCCTCGGTAACTGGAAAGGCATCCTGCCCGGCTACGAGGACGGCTGGACCGGCGTCCACGAGTGGGAAAAGGAAATGAGCAAGGCTGACGCCAAGTTCGGGCCGATCTTCGCCAAATTCGCCGCGATGCCGGTGGAAGAAGTGGCGAAGGATCCGCAGGCGCTGAAAATGGGCGGCCGTCTGTTCGCGTCGAACTGCTCGGTGTGCCACGGTTCGGATGCCAAGGGCGCGTTCGGCTTCCCTAACCTGGCCGACCAAGACTGGCGTTGGGGCGGCAGTGCCGAGACGATCAAGACCACCATCATGGGTGGCCGGATCGCGGCGATGCCGGCCTGGGGCGAGTCGCTCGGTGAGGCCGGGGTGAAGAACGTCGCGGCGTACGTGCGTCACGAACTGGCCGGGCTGCCACTGCCGGCGGACAACAAGGCCGACCTGCAAGCGGGACAGCAAACGTTCAGCACCATGTGCGTAGCCTGTCATGGGGCAACCGGCCAGGGCACTGAAGCCATGGGTGCGCCGAATCTGACGCACCCGGCCGGATTCATCTATGGCACCAGCCTGACCCAACTTGAACAGACCATTCGCCATGGTCGTCAGGGCCACATGCCAGCTCAGAACGAGCTGCTGGGTAACGATAAAGTGCAATTGCTGGCGGCTTATGTGTACAGCTTGAGCCATGGATTGAATACAGAAAAACTGATTACTGAGGACAATAAAAAGTAATCATTGCGTACAACACTGCCGCACGTTTCCAGTGCGGCAGTTTCCAGTCCCTTTGCGACGCATTGTCGCACCCCTTCACCCCCTCTCCTTTCGGTTACCCGGATTCGGGTCTACGCTTGCTCGATGCGGACTGGCCCGTGCCGGTTCCAGGTCGACCCTGAGCGAGGCGTTGAACGAATCGGCTGACTGACATGGCCGCAAAGGCCGGTAGATACCGGCTGTCGTGCCGATTACCGTCCGTCACCCGAACCGAGCGTTCGAACACACCCCGTTACATCCGACCTGGACCCCTCACTTTTTTTGTTCGCTGCGACATTTTGCCCGAGGGCAATTTTGTCCTTACGCGGCGCATGGAAAGGCCGCAGAATCAGCGTTGGAAAGCATTGACCCAGGTCATGGCGCGTTGCATTGACCCCCTGCTTTCTACATACTTGCGGCCGATTTTAATCCTAATAAAACACCCAAACCGTGGAACCTTAGAATGAGCACAGCAATCAGTCCGACTGCTTATAACTATAAGGTAGTCCGCCAGTTCGCCATCATGACGGTGGTCTGGGGGATCCTTGGCATGGGGCTCGGTGTCTTCATCGCCTCGCAACTGGTCTGGCCGGAGTTGAACTTCGGCCTGCCGTGGACGAGCTTTGGACGCCTGCGCCCGTTGCACACAAACCTGGTGATTTTCGCCTTCGGTGGTTGTGCACTGTTTGCCACTTCCTACTATGTCGTGCAGCGAACCTGCCAGACGCGACTGATTTCCGACAGCCTCGCAGCCTTCACCTTCTGGGGATGGCAAGCGGTCATCGTCGGCGCAATCATTACCTTGCCGCTGGGTTACACCACCACCAAGGAATACGCGGAACTGGAATGGCCCCTCGCCATTTTGCTGGCCATTGTCTGGGTCACCTACGGTCTGGTGTTCTTCGGCACCATCACCAAGCGCAAGACCAAGCACATCTACGTGGGTAACTGGTTCTACGGCGCGTTCATCGTCGTGACCGCGATGCTGCACATCGTCAACCACGCCTCGCTGCCGGTCAGCTTCTTCAAGTCCTACTCGGCCTACGCCGGTGCGACCGACGCGATGATCCAGTGGTGGTACGGCCACAACGCCGTGGGCTTCTTCCTGACCACCGGCTTCCTGGGGATGATGTACTACTTCGTGCCGAAACAGGCCGAACGTCCGATCTACTCCTATCGCCTGTCGATCGTGCACTTCTGGGCGCTGATCACCCTGTACATCTGGGCCGGCCCGCACCACCTGCACTACACCGCGCTGCCGGACTGGGCGCAATCGCTGGGCATGGCGATGTCGATCATCCTGCTGGCACCAAGCTGGGGCGGCATGATCAACGGCATGATGACCCTGTCGGGCGCCTGGCATAAGCTGCGCACCGACCCGATCCTGCGTTTCCTCGTGGTATCGCTGGCGTTCTACGGCATGTCGACCTTCGAAGGTCCGATGATGGCGATCAAGACCGTCAACTCGCTCTCGCACTACACCGACTGGACCATCGGCCACGTACACGCTGGCGCACTCGGCTGGGTGGCAATGATCTCGATCGGCGCGATCTACCACATGATCCCGAAACTGTTCGGCCGCGCGCAGATGCACAGCGTCGGTCTGATCAACGCGCACTTCTGGCTCGCGACCATCGGTACCGTGCTGTACATCGCTTCGATGTGGGTCAACGGCATCACTCAAGGCCTGATGTGGCGTGCAATCAACGACGACGGCACCCTCACCTACTCGTTCGTTGAAGCGCTGCAGGCCAGCCACCCTGGCTACATCGTTCGTGCCCTGGGCGGTGCGTTCTTCGCCAGCGGCATGTTCCTGATGGCCTACAACGTGTGGCGCACCGTTCGCGCCTCGGACCCGGCTGAAGCTGAAGCCGCCGCCAAGATCGCCGTAGTTGGAGCTCACTGATGAAGCATGAAGCTGTCGAGAAGAATATTGGCCTGCTGGCCTTCTTCATGGTCATCGCCGTCAGCGTCGGTGGCCTGACCCAAATCGTTCCGCTGTTTTTCCAGGACGTCACCAACAAGCCGGTCGAAGGCATGAAGCCGCGCACCGCCCTTGAACTGGAAGGCCGCGACGTTTACATCGCCAACGGCTGTGTCGGCTGCCACTCGCAGATGATCCGTCCGTTCCGTGCCGAAACCGAACGCTACGGCCACTACTCGGTCGCCGGTGAAAGCGTCTGGGATCACCCGTTCCTGTGGGGTTCCAAACGTACCGGCCCGGACCTGGCCCGTGTCGGCGGTCGTTACTCCGATGACTGGCAGCGTGCGCACTTGTACAACCCGCGCAACGTAGTGCCTGAGTCGAAAATGCCGGCTTACCCGTTCCTCGTGGAAAACAAGCTCGACGGCAAAGACACGGCCAAGAAAATGGAAGTGTTGCGCACGCTCGGCGTCCCTTACACCGACGAAGACATTGCCGGTGCAAAAGACGCTGTGAAGGGTAAAACCGAAATGGACGCGCTGGTGGCCTATCTGCAAGGCCTGGGCACCATCATCAAAAGCAAACGGTGATCTGGATGGATATCGGGATGATTCGAGGCCTGGGCACCGTTGTCGTGATGGTTGCCTTCATCGGTCTGGCGTTGTGGGTGTTCAGCCCCAAGCGCAAGTCGGAGTTTGAAGACGCGACCTTGCTGCCCTTCGCGGATGATCCCGAAGCCATCAAGCACGTCGAGCAAGCTTCTAGGAGTAACAAAGAATGACTACATTCTGGAGTCTGTACGTCACAGTCCTCAGTCTCGGTACGATCTTTTCCCTGACCTGGCTGTTGCTGTCGACCCGCAAGGGTCAGCGCGCCGAGCAGACCGACGAGACGGTCGGCCACTCCTTCGACGGGATCGAGGAGTACGACAACCCGCTGCCGAAATGGTGGTTCATGCTGTTCGTGGGCACCATCGTGTTCGCTCTGGGTTATCTGGTGCTGTACCCGGGCCTGGGCAACTGGAAAGGTCTGCTGCCGGGCTACAACTACCTCGATAACGACAAGCAGACCGCGTTCGCCAACGGCCAGACCGGCTGGACCGGCGTTCACGAGTGGGAAAAGGAAATGGCTCGCTCGGACGCCAAGTTCGGTCCGATCTTCGCCAAGTTCGCGGCCATGCCGATTGAAGAAGTGGCCAAGGATCCGCAAGCCCTGAAGATGGGCGGCCGTCTGTTCGCCTCCAACTGCTCGGTCTGCCACGGTTCCGACGCCAAGGGCGCTTATGGTTTCCCTAACCTGACCGACGCCGATTGGCGCTGGGGCGGCGAGCCGGAAACCATCAAGACCACCATCATGGGCGGTCGTCACGCCGTGATGCCAGCCTGGGCTGAAGTCATTGGTGAGCAAGGCGTAGCCGATGTGGCAGCATTCGTGCTGACCAACCTCGATGGCCGCAAGCTGCCGGAAGGCACCAAGGCTGACCCGGTTGCCGGCCAGAAACTGTTCGCGACCAACTGCGTGGCCTGCCACGGTCCGGAAGGTAAAGGCACCCCGGCGATGGGCGCACCCAACCTGACCCACCCGGCCGCGTTCATCTACGGTTCGAGCTTCGCGCAACTGCAGCAGACCATCCGTTACGGCCGTCAGGGCCAGATGCCTGCCCAGGAACAACTGCAAGGCAACGACAAGGTTCACCTGCTGGCGGCGTATGTTTACAGCCTGTCCCATGGTGAAAAACCAGCGGAAGCCGAGGCGCAGTAAGGCCAACGCTTGAAGCAAAAAAAGGCCCCGCCAATGAGAATTGGCGGGGCCTTTTTGTTTCTGGCCTTTGATGGGCCGACCAGTGGTTGCGCTCGACAGGCTTTCCAGGTTGTGGGGGATCGCACGCGGTAGTAACGTTGCTACAAATCTTCTTCAGGAGAGGTCGCAATGATGGCCATCACCACCATTTCCAGCCGCGAATTCAATCAGGACACAAGCAGTGCCAAAAAAGCCACACGCAACGGGCCGGTAATCATCACTGATCGTGGCAAGCCCGCCCACGTACTGCTAAGCATTGAGGAGTACGAAAAACTCACCGGCCTCAACGCGAGCATCGTCGATCTGCTGGTCATGCCTGAAGCGGCAGACATCGAGTTCGAAACCGAGCGTTCCGTGATCACTCACCGCCCCGTGGATCTGTCCTGAATGTATTTGCTCGACACCAATGTGATTTCTGAACTGCGCAAACCCCAGGCCGACAAGAACGTTGTCGCCTGGGCCAGATCTGTCATTGCCCCTCGTATGTTTATTTCGGCCATTACCTTGAAGGAACTGGAGACCGGGGTGCTCCGCATGGAGCGTCGCGATCCGGCTCAGGGAAAGGTTTTGCGCACCTGGCTCAAGCGTCATGTGATGCCGGCCTTCGATGCGCGAATCCTGCCAGTCGATGCCGCCGTCGCCCTGCGCTGCGCCCGCCTTCATGTGCCGGATCAGGCCAATGAAAGCGATGCCTTGATCGCCGCGACGGCATTGGTACATGGGCTGACGGTGGTCACCCGCAATGTCGCCGATTTTGAATCCAGTGGCGTTGCGCTCATCAATCCGTGGGACTGAAAGGCCCGTACCTCAGCAGGAAGCATCGCAGCTTCACATCTCGCAATTGAAATTCGATGGGCACATTTGCTGGCAAGCGATAACGTCCCCCTGCAGCCGTTGTGCTGTACATGAAGACTTCACGACTCATCTGGCAAGGAAGCTATGCAATGACAGAACAACATCAGAATCTGGAAACTGATCAGACGATCCAGGCTGGCGAACAAACGTCACAAAATGATGCGAACGACAGCGCCAACCTGAGACGACAAGCGCGATCCGTCGTGAGCGAAGCCGGCGCCGACAGAAAACGCAGCACCGGCGGGATCGACAGCCTTGGCGGCGGCCGCTTGCCGTGACCGACTGATAAAAGCGACGGCAATGCCTGCGCTTCTACAGAAAGCCGTCGCGATCTCAGCAGCAGCCATCGTCTATAGTCAATTGATCTGCATCATGCTTTGTTACATTCGCTACACCATTCATGATTTTCCCCCAACGCGACCAAAGGTCGCACCCGTTCGTCGGCGTGACAGGCGTATCATTGCGCCACCGCAACACCCCTTTTTGACCCCGGCCGGCACGTATCGACCGAGGCATTTTTCCACTGCCGTGGGATGCAATGATGAGTAATCAGATTCCGGTACACGACGTCACGCCCCCCAACAAGAACGCGAACAACAGCGTCGACCTTTACGCCTCTCGAGAAAAAATCTACACCCGTGCTTTCACCGGCCTGTTCCGCAATCTGCGGATGATGGGCGGCGCGGCGCTGTTCCTGCTGTATTTCGGTACGGTGTGGCTGAACTGGGGCGGCCATCAGGCCGTGTGGTGGAACCTGCCGGAACGCAAGTTCTTCATTTTCGGCGCCACGTTCTGGCCGCAGGATTTCATTCTGCTTTCCGGGCTGTTGATCATTGCGGCGTTCGGCCTGTTCTTCATCACCGTGTATGCCGGCAGGGTCTGGTGTGGTTACACCTGCCCGCAAAGCGTGTGGACGTGGATTTTCATGTGGTGCGAGAAGGTCACCGAAGGCGACCGCAACCAGCGCATCAAGCTCGACAAGGCGCCGATGAGCGCCAACAAGTTCCTGCGTAAATTCGCCAAGCACGCACTGTGGCTGCTGATCGGTTTCGTCACCGGCATGACCTTCGTCGGCTACTTCTCGCCGATCCGCGAACTGGTGTTCGAGTTCTTCACCGGCCAGGCCGATGGCTGGTCGTATTTCTGGGTCGGTTTCTTCACCCTCGCCACGTACGGCAACGCCGGTTGGCTGCGTGAGCAGGTGTGCATCTACATGTGTCCGTATGCGCGCTTCCAGAGCGTGATGTTCGACAAGGACACCCTGATCGTCTCCTACGACCCGCGTCGCGGCGAAAGCCGTGGCCCGCGCAAGAAAGGTGTCGACTACAAGGCCCAGGGCCTGGGCGACTGCATCGACTGCACCATGTGCGTCCAGGTCTGCCCGACCGGCATCGACATCCGCGACGGCCTGCAGATCGAGTGCATCGGCTGCGCCGCGTGCATCGACGCCTGCGACAGCATCATGGACAAGATGGATTACCCGCGCGGGCTGATCAGCTACACCACCGAACACAACCTGTCCGGCCAGAAGACCCATAAACTGCGTCCACGCCTGATCGGCTATGCCGTGGTGCTGCTGGCGATGATCAGTCTCTTGGTGACGGCATTCTTCATGCGTTCGCTGGTGGGTTTCGACGTCAGCAAGGACCGCGTGCTTTATCGCGAAAACGCCGAAGGCCGGATCGAAAACGTCTACAGCCTGAAGATCATGAACAAGGATCAGCGCGACCACACCTACCTGCTGGAAGCCGCTGGCTTGCCGGATCTGCGCCTGCAAGGCAAGCGCGAGATCAAGGTGCCGGCCGGGGAAATCTTCAGCATGCCGGTCGAGCTGTCGAGCGCGCCCGAACAACTGCCGTCGAGCACCAACGAGGTGAAATTCATCCTCAAGGATGCCGATGACGACAGCGTCCACGTAGAAGCCAAGAGCCGGTTCATCGGCCCACAAAATCGTTGAGAGAACTGAACATGCCCGCAGCAAACGCCGCAAGTCCTTGGTACAAGCACCTTTGGCCATGGATCATCATCGGGATTCTGGCCTGTTCAGTGACCCTGACGCTGTCCATGGTGACCATCGCGGTGAACAACCCGGACAACCTGGTCAACGACAACTACTACGAGGCCGGCAAAGGCATCAACCGTTCGCTGGATCGTGAGCTGCTGGCGCAGAACCTGAAGATGCGCGCTGCCGTGCATCTGGATGACGTCACCGGTGAAGTCGATCTGCGGTTGAGCGGCAACAGCCAGCCGAAGACCCTTGAGCTGAACCTGATCTCGCCGACCCAGCCGGACAAGGATCGCAAGATTGTCCTGACCCGCAGTGAAACCGAAACCGGCCGCTACATTGGCCAGTTGAGCGACAAGATCGAAGGCCGGCGCTTTGTGGAACTGCTGGGTTCGCAGGACGATCACGTGTGGCGGATGTTCGAAGAAGAAGTGGTCAGCCATGACAAGGATTTGTTGCTGGGTGATGAACCGCTGCAGGGTGCTGAGGATTTGAAGAAGTAAACAGCCTGCAAGTGCCCCCTCACCCTAGCCCTCTCCCCCAGGAGAGGGAACTGATCTCGGGTGTTTATAAATTCGATGTACACCAGTGCCGATAGCGCTGACTGAACACATTTTTCCGGCCTATACCGATCGGCTCCCTCTCCCTGGAGAGGGCACTGATCTCGGGTGTTTGCATAATCGATGTATGCCAGTGACGATAACGCTGACTGAACCCATTAATCCGGCCTCCACCGATCGGCTCCCTCTCCCTCCGGGAGAGGGCTGGGGTGAGGGCAAGCGGACAACCCGAAAAAAAGGGCTCACCCCTTCGACAATGCCATGACCACCCCCATCACCTGCTACCACTGCGCCCTGCCCGTCCCTTCGGGCAGTCGCTTCACCGCCATCGTGCTCGGGAAGTCCCGCGAGTTCTGCTGCCCCGGCTGTCAGGCCGTGGCCGAAGCCATCGTCGCTGGCGGGCTGGAAAGTTATTACCAGCACCGCAGCGAAGCCTCGGCCAACCCCGAAGCGCTGCCGGTGCAACTGGTCGATGAGCTTGAGCTGTACGACCGCGCCGACGTGCAGCAACCTTTCGTGCGCCACGAAGGTGAACTGGCCGAGACCACGCTGTTGATGGAAGGCATCAGTTGCGCCGCCTGCGGCTGGCTGATCGAGAAACACCTGCGCACCCTGCCCGCCGTGGCCGAGGCGCGGCTGAATCTGTCCAACCATCGCCTTCATGTGCGCTGGGCTGACGCCCAATTGCCGCTGAGCCAGATCCTCGGCGAACTGCGTCACATCGGCTACGCCGCGCACCCGTATCAGGCCGACCGCGCCAGCGAACAACTGGCCAGCGAAAACCGCCTCGCGCTGCGCCAACTCGGGGTCGCCGGGCTGCTGTGGTTTCAGGCGATGATGGCGACCATGGCGACATGGCCGGAATTCAACATCGACCTCAGCCCGGAATTGCACACCATCCTGCGCTGGGTCGCGCTGTTCCTCACCACGCCGATTGTGTTCTACAGCTGCGCGCCGTTTTTCAAAGGTGCCATGCGCGACTTGCGCACTCGCCACCTGACCATGGACGTCTCGGTATCGCTGGCGATCGGTGCGGCTTATGTCGCCGGGATCTGGACCTCGATCACCGGGGTCGGCGAGCTTTATTTCGATGCGGTGGGCATGTTCGCCCTGTTCCTGTTGGCCGGGCGCTATCTGGAACGCCGCGCCCGGGAACGCACCGCCGCTGCCACCGCGCAACTGGTCAATCTATTGCCGGCTTCGTGCCTGCGCCTCGACGCCGCCGGCCAGAGCGAGCGGATCCTGCTCAGCGAACTGCGCCTCGGTGACCGGGTGCTGGTTCAACCGGGTTCTGTGCTGCCGGCGGACGGCAAGATCCTCGACGGCCAGTCGAGTATTGATGAGTCGCTGCTGACCGGCGAATACCTGCCACAGCCGCGCACATTGGGCGATGCAGTCACCGCCGGCACGCTGAATGTGGAAGGTGCGCTGACCGTCGAAGTGCAGGCGTTGGGTCAGGACACGCGGCTGTCGGCCATCGTCCGCCTGCTGGATCGCGCCCAGGCGGAAAAACCTCGGCTGGCGGAAATCGCCGACCGTGCCGCGCAGTGGTTCCTGTTGCTGTCGCTGATCGCGGCGGCCGCCATCGGTCTGCTGTGGTGGGAACTGGATTCGTCGCGGGCGTTCTGGATCGTCCTCGCCATGCTGGTGGCGACCTGCCCGTGCGCGCTGTCTCTGGCGACGCCGACCGCCCTCACCGCCGCCACCGGCACCCTGCACAAACTCGGCCTGCTGCTGACCCGCGGTCATGTGCTGGAAGGTCTGAACCAGATCGACACGGTGATCTTCGACAAGACCGGCACCCTCACCGAAGGCCGACTGGTGCTGCGCTCGATCCGCCCGCTTGGCGCCCTCGACAGCGATCAATGCCTGAGCCTGGCCGCCGCGCTGGAAAACCGCTCGGAACACCCGATTGCCCGGGCTTTTGGCCGGGCGCCGCTGGCCGCCGAAGAAGTTCACAGCACGCCGGGGCTGGGGCTTGAAGGATTGGTCGGAACACAGCGCTTGCGTATCGGTCAGGCCGATTTTGTCTGCGATCTGAGCGGCGCGCCTGTGCCGTCGATGCCCGATGAACCGGGCCAATGGTTGTTGCTCGGTGACGATCAGGGGCCGCTGGCCTGGTTCGTCCTTGATGATCGCCTGCGCGCCGACGCCCCGGCCCTGCTCGCTGCGTGCAAGGCGCGCGGCTGGCACACGCTGCTGTTGTCGGGCGACAGTTCGCCGATGGTCGCCAGTGTCGCAGCCGAACTGGGCATCGACGAGGCCCGGGGCGGTTTGCGCCCGGACGACAAGCTGCAAGTGCTGCAACAACTGCACAAGGCCGGTCGCAAGGTGTTGATGCTCGGTGACGGGGTCAACGACGTGCCGGTATTGGCGGCCGCGGACATCAGCGTGGCCATGGGCTCGGCCACTGATCTTGCGAAAACCAGTGCCGACGCGGTGCTGCTGTCCAACCGCCTCGACGCCTTGGTGCAAGCCTTCTCGCTCGCCCGCCGCACACGGCGGGTGATCATCGAGAACCTGTTGTGGGCCGCGCTGTACAATGGCCTCATGTTGCCGTTCGCCGCCCTCGGCTGGATCACTCCGGTGTGGGCCGCCGTCGGCATGTCGATCAGTTCGCTGACCGTGGTGCTCAACGCCCTGCGCCTGACTCGCCTGCCGAGTGCGCCGGCCGTCAGCGCCTCGTCAGAAACCCGCCCGCTGCCGGCCTGAGCCGCGCGGGCATGGAGTACAGATGCCAGCTCTCTACGTGATGATCCCGGCCGCGCTGCTGATCGTGGCCATCGCCGTCTACATCTTCTTCTGGGCGGTGGACAGCGGCCAGTACGACGACCTCGACGGCCCCGCCCACAGCATCCTGTTCGACGACCAGGACCCGAACCACACCGCTGCGGTGGACGAAGCCAACCCGGCCAAACCGGACGACAAGGCGCCGCCCCATGCTTGAACTGGCGCCGCTGTTGGTGTCTGCGTTGATTCTCGGCCTGCTCGGCGGCGGACATTGCCTGGGCATGTGTGGCGGCTTGATGGGCGCGCTGACCTTGGCGATTCCCAAGGAACAACGCAGCCGACGCTTTCGATTGCTGCTGGCCTACAATCTCGGACGAATCCTCAGCTATGCCACTGCGGGACTGCTGATCGGGCTGGCCGGCTGGGCCGTCGCCAACAGTCCTGCGGCGTTGTTCATGCGCGTGCTCGCCGGGTTGCTGCTGATCGCCATGGGCTTGTACCTGGCGGGCTGGTGGAGCGGCCTGACCCGCATCGAAAGCCTGGGTCGCGGACTGTGGCGTTACATTCAACCTGTCGCCAATCGTCTGCTGCCGGTGTCGAGTCTGCCCCGGGCGCTGCTGCTCGGCGCGCTGTGGGGCTGGCTGCCGTGCGGGCTGGTTTACAGCACGTTGCTGTGGTCGGCCAGCCAGGGCAATGCACTGGACAGTGCCTTGCTAATGCTCGCCTTCGGGCTCGGCACCTGGCCGGTATTGCTGGCGACCGGCCTCGCGGCCGAGCGGGTCACAGCGCTGTTGCGCAAACGCAGCGTGCGCATGGCTGGTGGATTGCTGGTGATCCTGTTCGGCATCTGGACCCTGCCGGGGCCGCACCAGCACTGGCTGATGGGCCACTGATCCAGGCTTGATGCAAATCAAGATGCCCCGCCGCGCCCTCCCCTAGACTCGCTCACACTGCCAGCCTATCCGGGGGAATGCCCGCATGCTCGACGCCATTCGTTGGGACACCGATTTGATCCGCCGCTACGACCTGGCGGGGCCGCGCTACACCTCGTATCCGACGGCCGTGCAATTCAACAGTCAGGTCGGCACCTTCGACCTGTTCCATGCCCTGCGCGATAGCCGCAAGGCCCTGCGCCCATTGTCGCTGTACGTGCACGTGCCGTTCTGCGCGAACATCTGCTACTACTGCGCCTGCAACAAGGTCATCACCAAGGATCGCGGCCGCGCCCTGCCGTACCTGCAACGGCTCGAACAGGAAATCCAGCTGATCGCCTGCCACCTCGACCCGGCGCAGAAAGTCGAACAACTGCACTTCGGCGGCGGCACCCCGACCTTTCTCAGCCACGACGAATTGCGGCAGTTGATGGCGCACCTGCGCAAACATTTCAATCTGCTGGATGACGATTCTGGCGATTACGGCATTGAGATCGACCCGCGCGAAGCCGACTGGTCGACCATGGGCCTGCTGCGTGAGCTGGGCTTCAACCGGGTCAGCATCGGTCTGCAGGATCTCGACCCGGCGGTGCAACGCGCAGTCAATCGCCTGCAAAGTCTGGAAGAAACCCGCGCGGTGATCGACGCGGCGCGCACCCTGCAATTTCGCTCGATCAACATCGACCTGATCTACGGTTTGCCCAAGCAGACCCCGGACAACTTCGCCCGCACCGTCGAGGAAGTCATCAGCCTGCAACCGGACCGGCTGTCGGTGTTCAACTACGCGCACCTGCCGGAACGCTTCATGCCGCAGCGGCGGATCAACGGCAACGAACTGCCGAGCCCGACGCAGAAACTGGAAATGCTGCAACGCACCATCGAACAACTGACCGCCGCCGGCTATCGCTACATCGGCATGGACCACTTCGCCCTGCCCGACGATGAACTGGCGATTGCCCAGGAAGAATCGACCCTGCAACGCAACTTCCAGGGCTACACCACCCACGGTCATTGCGACCTGATCGGTCTGGGCGTGTCGGCCATCAGCCAGATCGGCGATCTGTACTGCCAGAACAGCAGCGACCTCAATCAATACCAGAACACCCTGGCTGGCGCGCAACTGGCCACCAGCCGTGGCCTGGTGTGCAACGCCGACGATCGCCTGCGTCGCGCGGTGATTCAGCAACTGATCTGCAATTTCAGCCTGGATTTCGCCGAGATCGAGCGCAGCTTCAACATCGATTTTCAGGGTTACTTCGGCGCGCTCTGGCCACAGTTGCAGGGCATGGCAAAGGATGGGCTGATCGAACTGGATCGCGAACGGATCAATGTGCTGCCGGCCGGGCGCCTGCTGGTGCGGTCAGTGTGCATGGTGTTCGATGCGTATCTGGAACAGCAGAATCGCCAGCGGTTTTCGCGGGTGATCTAGCTTTTCATCAGCAAGGTATTGGTTTTCAGGTTCTGGTCCGCGGTCAGGCCCGATTGATCGATGACCTTGGCCAGGGACAGATTGGCGGTAATGAGACCGTTGTTGAGGGCAGAAATGGCGCCTTTGAGGGCAGCGATCTTGGCGAATCGCTCTTCGTTGGAGAGGGTCTTGTTGGCCATCAGCGCGTTGATCTGGGCGTTCTTTTCGGCGATCTGCTGGCGCAACTTGCGAATCATCTTCAGCAATTGCTGGACGTTTTCCGGCAAGCCGCTTTCATCGATATCGCTGTTTTTCCCGCCGACACCGGCGGATTTTGCAATGGCGGCACCGGACAGCGACACTTTGACGCCCTCGACCAAGGTCGGGGTTCCCAACAATGCCGCGTCTGTGCCGGACTCATCGTCAACGGAGGTTTCAGCACTTTCCAGCAACGACGCAACGCCACTGTTACCGGGGGTCAGCGTACCAATAGCAGTCATCGAAGCGGTTCCTTGCATGCCGTCAGATACCTGTTTATCGGCCGTCATCCCTGCGGCTTTATGCCGTGGGAGCAATCTCGCCACAGGCTGGCCTGAATGTCCTCCCCTGGGTTACCCTTACGCCTTATGTGTGTTTTCCCACAAGGATTTAAGAAATGTCCGAGCCAGTTAAACTGCGCGCTCACAACCAGGCTAATTGCAAGGATTGCAGCCTGGCCCCTCTCTGCCTGCCACTTTCGCTGAATCTGGAAGACATGGATGCGCTGGACGAAATCGTTAAACGTGGCCGCCCGCTGAAAAAGGGTGAGTTCCTGTTCCGCCAGGGCGACACCTTCGATTCCGTTTATGCAGTACGCTCCGGCGCCCTGAAGACCTTCAGCCTGAGCGATACCGGCGAAGAACAACTCACGGGTTTCCACCTGCCGAGCGAACTGGTGGGCCTGTCCGGCATGGACACCGAGAAACACCCGGTCTCTGCCCAGGCTCTGGAAACCACCTCGGTCTGCGAGATTCCGTTCGAACGCCTCGACGAACTGGCCCTGCAACTGCCGCAGCTGCGCCGTCAGTTGATGCGCGTGATGAGCCGCGAAATCCGCGACGACCAGCAAATGATGCTGTTGCTGTCGAAGAAAACCGCCGACGAGCGCATCGCCACGTTCCTGGTCAACCTGTCGGCCCGCTTCCGCGCTCGCGGGTTCTCGGCCAACCAGTTCCGTTTGAGCATGTCGCGCAATGAAATCGGCAACTACCTGGGGCTGGCGGTGGAAACCGTGTCCCGGGTCTTCACCCGCTTCCAGCAAAACGAACTGATCGCCGCCGAGGGCAAGGAAATCCATATCCTCGACCCGATCCAGCTCTGCGCCCTGGCCGGCGGCTCGCTCGAAGTCTGATCTCGACCCGCGGCCGAGCGTATCGTTTCAGCCGCGGGTATACTGCGCCGTTTGCAGCCCTGCCAGGACACCTCGACGATGGTCTTCGACTCCTTCGACATCAAATCCCTGATCCGCCCTGTGATCGATTTCCCGAAACCGGGCGTGATCTTTCGCGACATCACCCCGCTGTTCCAGTCGCCCAAGGCCCTGCGCCTGGTGATGGACAGCTTCGCCCACCGTTATGTGGAAGCCGACTTCACCCACATCGGCGCGATGGATGCGCGGGGCTTTCTGATCGGTTCGGTGCTGGCGTATCAGTTGAACAAGCCGCTGGTGCTGTTTCGCAAGCAAGGCAAACTGCCGGCGGACGTGCTGGCTGAAGGCTACGCGACCGAATACGGCGAAGCGTTCCTCGAAGTGCACGCCGACAGCCTGTGTGAAGGCGATTCGGTGGTGATGTTCGATGACCTGATCGCCACCGGTGGCACGCTGATCGCAGCGGCCAACCTGATCCGGCGCATGGGCGCCCGCGTTCACGAAGCAGCGGCGATCATCGACCTGCCGGAACTGGGTGGTTCGCAGCGTCTTGAGGACATGGGCATTCCTACGTTCTGCCTGACGCAGTTTGCGCTGACCGACAAGTAAGCAACCCCGCTCCGCGACTCCCGATCGTTCCCACGCTCCGCGTGGGAATGCCTCAACGGACGCTCCGCGTTCGGCTTTGGAAGGGACGCGGAGCGTCCCGGGCTGCATTCCCACGCAGAGCGTGGGAACGATCAGTCACAAAATCTAAAGCCCCATCTGTTTGCTGATGATCTCGTTCATCACTTCCCGCGTCCCGCCGCCAATCGACAAGATGCGGTTATCCCGATACAGCCGCTCCACCAGGCTTTCGCGCATATAACCCAGCCCGCCAAGAATCTGCACCGCTTCCGTGGTGATCCGGTCCGAGGTGTCCGTGGCGAAATTCTTGGCCATGGAGATTTCCTTGATCACGCTCTGCCCGGCCGCCATTTTCGCCGCCTGCCGGTAGGTGAACTCCCGCGAGACTTCCAGCGCCGTGGCCATTTCGGCGAGGCGATGCTTGATCACCTGGAACTTGCCGATGGGCTTACCGAACGCCTGCCGCTCCCGTGCCCACTTCAGGCTCTCTTCCAGCGCCAGTTGCGCGGTCATGTTGGCCATCAACGCCAGGGCCAGCCGCTCGCTCTGGAAGTTGCCCATGATGCAGGCGAACCCCATGTTCTCCGCGCCGATCAGGTTTCCCACAGGCACCCGGCAATCATCGAAGAACAACTCAGCCGTGTCCGACGCCCACCAACCCATTTTCTTCAGCTGCCGACCGACGGTAAAACCGGGCGTGCCCTTCTCGATCAACAGCAGGCTGATGCCGCCAAACCCGGGCGCACCGGTACGCACCGCGACGGTGTAGTAATCCGCGCGTACGCCACTGGTGATAAAGGTTTTGCTGCCGCTGACCCGGTAATGATCGCCGTCGCGGATGGCGCGGGTCTGCAGGTTGGCGACGTCGGAACCGCCACCCGGTTCGGTGACAGCCAATGCGCTGATTTTCTCGCCACTGAGCACTTGAGGCACGACGCGATCACGGACTTCTGGCCGGGCCCATTTGACGACTGGCGGTAGACCGATATCGAGTGAACCGAGCCCGGCCACCAACCCGCCGGAGCCACAGCGCATCAGTTCTTCACTGGCGGCAATCTTGGCGAACAGATCACCTTCGTGACTGCCACCCAGCGCTTCGGGATAACCGATGCCGAGGATGCCGGCCGCACCGGCCTTGAGGTACAGCTCACGGGGGAAGTTTTCGGCTTCTTCCCACGCATCGATGTCCGGCAGGATCTCGCGTTCGACGAAACGTCTGACGCTGTCGCGGACCATTTGGTGGCTGGGGTCAAAGTATTCCTGGAAGGCAGGCATCGGCGAACTCCATGGAAGGGTTCGCCGAACTTAACCGAGCGCTTGCTTGGTTTTCAACAGGATTGTGTGGTTCAGAGGGAAATCGGCTTGCGCCCGGCAAACGAGTGAGCCAGCGTGCCGCCGTCCACCAGTTCCAGCTCGCCACCCAACGGCACGCCGTGAGCGATGCGCGAGGCGATCAGGCCTTTGTTGTTGAGCAATTGCGCGATGTAGTGCGCCGTCGCTTCACCTTCCACAGTCGGGTTGGTGGCGAGGATGACTTCGGTGAAGGTGCCCGCCTCTTCGATCCGCGTCATCAACTGCGGAATGCCGATGGCCTCCGGGCCGAGCCCGTCCAGCGGCGACAGATGCCCCTTGAGCACGAAATAGCGCCCACGGAACCCGGTCTGCTCGACCGCGTAGACGTCCATCGGACCTTCCACCACGCACAGCAGCGTGTCGTCACGGCGTGTGTCGGCGCATTGCGGGCACAGATCGTCTTCGGTCAGCGTGCGGCACTGGCGGCAGTGTCCGACCCCTTCCATGGCCTGGCTCAAGGCCTGGGCCAGGCGCGTGCCGCCGCTGCGGTCACGTTCGAGCAACTGCAACGCCATACGCTGGGCAGTTTTCTGACCCACGCCCGGCAGAATTCGCAGGGCGTCGATCAGTTGGCGAATCAAAGGGCTGAAGCTCATGGGGAAAAAGTCCGACAAAACAACGAGACGCGGTTTATACCCGCGCCTCCGGCCAGCGTCAAATCCTCAGTCCTGGGCGACCCGCACCACCAGTTTGCCGAAGTTGCGCCCCTCCAGCAGCCCGATAAACGCTTGCGGCGCTTGCTCCAGGCCATCGACCACGTCTTCGCGGAATTTCACCTTGCCCTCGCGCACCCACGGCACCATGGCGCTGATGAATTCCGGCTGACGGTCGCCATAGTCGTCGAACACGATGAAGCCCTGAATGCGTACTCGCTTGGTCAGCAAGGTGCGTTGCAGTGCGGGCAGACGATCCGGACCTTTCGGTACTTCAGTGGCGTTGTAGCCGGCAATCAGGCCGCACAGCGGGATCCGCGCCTTGGGATTGAGCAGCGGGACGACCGCTTCGAAGACATGGCCGCCGACGTTTTCGTAATAGACGTCGATGCCTTTCGGGCAGGCCTTGGCCAATTGCTCGGCGAAGTCAGACGCCTTGTGATCGATACAGGCGTCGAAACCCAGCTCCTCGACCACGTATTTGCACTTCTCTGCACCGCCGGCCACGCCGACGGCGCGCAGGCCTTTGATCTTCGCCACCTGCCCGACCACCGAACCTACTGCGCCAGAAGCAGCGGCGACCACCAGGGTCTCCCCTGCCTTCGGCTGGCCGATGTCCATCAGCCCCATGTAAGCGGTCATGCCCGGCATGCCCAGCACGCCGAGGGCCATCGACGGGCTCGGCAGCCCCGACGGGATCGGAATGATGTTGCGCCCGTCGCTGAGGCTGTGGCTTTGCCAACCCGTGGCGCCGACCACCAGATCGCCGACCTGGAATTTTGGATGACGCGACTGCTCGACCCGGCTGACAGCCCCACCGGTCATCACCTCGCCGATTTGTACCGGCGCCGCGTAGGACGGTGCGTCACTCATGCGCCCGCGCATGTAGGGATCGAGTGACAGGTAAAGGGTCTTGAGCAGCAACTGGCCGTCTTCAAGCGCCGGCAGCGCTTCGCGCTCCAGACGGAAATTCTCGGGTGTTGGCGCGCCCACCGGACGCGAGGCCAGCACGATGCGTTGATTGAGGGTCAGGGGGTCGGACATGTCAGCGTCTCCTTTGAATAATGAATTCGGGGTATAGGGAGCAGACCTTGGTGGCTTTTGCGCGTTCGATGCTTCTTCAGCCAGAAACAAAAATGCCAGGCGCGATGCCTGGCATTTTTTGTAGCTCATCCAATCCGCAAAGGCGAATCAGAACGGCAGTTTCATACCGGCCGGCAGGTTCATGCCAGCGGTCATGCTGCCCATCTTGGCCTGGCTGTTGGCTTCGATCTGACGCACGGCAGCGTTGACGGCAGCGGCCACCAGATCTTCGACCACTTCACGGTCGTCTTCGTCCAGGCCCGGCAGAACGCTTGGGTCGATGCTGACTTTTTTCACGTCGTGACGACCGGTCATCACCACGGTGACCAGATCGCCGCCGGCCTTACCGGTGACTTCTGCGTTGGCCAGCTCTTCCTGCATCTTGGCCATTTTTTCCTGCATCTGCTGCGCCTGCTTCATCAGGCCGGCCATGCCACCTTTCATCATGGTAATCACCTCAAAAGTACTTGGATCAATACAGCGTCCGGCGATTTGCGCCGAACGCCTTCAGTTATTAGCCCTGACTGACCAGGGCGTCGACAGGTTCAATAGTATCGTGTCGCACGACCGCACCGAACTGCTGCACCATCTGCTGGATGAACGGATCGCCATGGATCGACTCCTCCGCCTCGCGCTGACGGTTGGCACGGCGCCGGGAGGCGGCCTGGGCCGGGGTTTCCTGCTCGGGCTTGATCAGCTCCATGCTCAGGTTCAGCGTGCGGCCGTGGTACTGGTTCAACGCATCGTTCAGCCGACGCTGCTGGGTGGCGTTGAACAAGGCGCTATGAGCCGGGTCCAGGTGCATCAGCCAGTTGTCGCCGTCGACCGCGATCAGCGTGCAGTTGGCGGCGATGCTACCGGTCATGCCGGAAATCGGCAGTTTCGGGAACAGCTCCAGCCATTGCAGGGCCAGACCGGTGGCCGGCGCAGCGGCGGGTTCCGGCTCGGGCTCCGGGACCGGATCGGCCGCGTGTTCGCTGGCCAGATCGTCGAGGTAACTGTAGGCCGAATCCATGTCCGGCTCGATGTAGTCTTCGTCGAGCGGCGGCTCGTCGTCCATGTCCATGCCCGGCGTGGCGGCATCGACCTCGGCCACCGACGGCTCGGGGATCGGCGCGGCGGCCCACTCCGGCGCATCCGGCACGACGCTGTCCGGGGTCGGCAGCGGCATCGGCGGCAGGTCAGGCTGCTCGGCGGTGGTTTCCAGCACCGGCTCGACCGCTGGCTGTTGCACAGGAGCCGGTTCTACCGGGTCATTCCACGGCAGATCGACGACTTCCTCGACGGCGACCGGCTCTGGTTCCGGCTCAGGCAGGGGTTCAGGCGCAATCACCGGGGCAACCGGGGCGGGCTCGGGAGCAGGCGCTGGCGCAGGTGCAACCACCGGAGCCGGCGCAACAGCCGCAGCAACTACCGGCGCAGGTTTCGGCGCGGCAGCCACTGAGTTTGCGGAATCAACTGTGGCCTGGCTGATCCCCACTGGCTTTAGCGGTTGCCTCGGGGCGTCCGCCGTATCCGCCGGCCGGAAGGCCAGCATCCGCAGCAGGACCATTTCGAATCCGCCACGCGGGTCTGGCGCCAGCGGCAAGTCGCGGCGGCCGATCAGGCCCATCTGGTAATAGAACTGCACGTCTTCGGCCGGCAAGGCCTGGGCCAGTGCCAGCACCCGGTCACGGTCGCCGTGGCCGTTGTCGACGCCTTCCGGCAAGGCCTGGGCGATCGCGACGCGGTGCAGCACGTTGAGAATTTCCGAGAGCACGCCGTTCCAGTCCGGCCCTTGTTCGGCCAGGTGACGCACGGCTTCGAGCAACGCCTTGGCGTCACCTTCGATCAGCGCGTGCAGCACGTCGTAGACCTGACCGTGATCCAGCGTACCGAGCATTGCCCGCACATCGGCGGCCAACACCTTGCCTTCACCGAAGGCGATGGCCTGATCGGTCAGGCTCATGGCGTCGCGCATCGAACCGTCGGCCGCGCGGCCGAGCAGCCACAGGGCGTCGTCTTCGAACGGCACGTTTTCCGCGCCGAGAACATGGGTCAAATGCTCGACCACCCGCTCGGGGGTCATGTTCTTCAGCGAGAATTGCAGGCATCGCGACAAAATCGTTGCCGGAAGTTTCTGCGGGTCGGTGGTCGCCAGGATGAACTTGACGTAGGGCGGCGGCTCTTCGAGGGTTTTCAGCAGCGCATTGAAGGAATGGCTGGAGAGCATGTGCACTTCGTCGATCAGGTAGACCTTGAAGCGCCCGCGGCTCGGGGCGTACTGCACGTTGTCGAGCAGCTCGCGGGTGTCCTCGACCTTGGTCCGGCTCGCGGCGTCGATCTCGATCAGGTCGACGAAGCGCCCTTCATCGATCTCCCGGCACACCGAACACTCGCCGCACGGGCTTGAAGTGATACCTGTTTCACAGTTCAGACATTTGGCGATGATCCGCGCAATCGTCGTCTTGCCGACGCCCCGCGTCCCGGTGAACAGGTAGGCGTGGTGCAGGCGCTGGCTGTCCAAGGCATTGATCAGAGCCTTGAGCACATGGGTCTGGCCGACCATTTCGCGGAACGAGCGCGGACGCCATTTACGTGCAAGAACCTGATAACTCATCGAAAACCGTCGCGGCAAAGGAAGCAGAAGCGGCTAATGCTAGCGGAGCAAGGGCAAAATTGCATCCGGTGCGCTCTTCTATTCTGGCTAAGCTGCATGGGCGGAGGCTTTTGTCGGCACGGGAACGGGAATTACCGGAGCATTTATGCGGTGGGCCGTGGGGGCAATACTGGGAATCAGCCTGAACGCGATGGCCGCGCAGCCGCCGCTGCGCTTCGCCATGGCCGACAGCTGGGCGATGCCGCTGGCGCAATACGAACGCGGCCGCCCGACCCAGGGCATCCTTTACGACATGATGCTCAGCCTGGCGACCCAGGTCGGCGTGCCGGCGGAGTTTCACGTCCTGCCCCGCACCCGCGTGCAAAACGCCATGGAACACGGCGAAGTCGACGTGCGCTGTTATGCCTCGCAATCGTGGCTGCCGAACCTGTCCGGGAATTACATCTGGAGCATCCCGCTGCTCTTCCAGCGCGACCTGCTGATCGGCCGCCAGGATCAACCCTCCAGCGTCGATCCGGCCCACCTGCCCCGCCAATCGATCGGCACCGTGCTCGGCTACAGCTACCCCACGCTGCAGCCGCTGTTCGACGCCGACCGGTTATGGCGCGAAGACGCACGCAACCAGGAACAGGTGCTGGACAAACTGCTGGCCGGCCGTTATCGCTATGCCGTAAGCAATCAATGGACGCTGGACTGGTTCAACCAGCGCCTGCTGCCGGGGCAGCAACTGCAAGGGCTGGCGGTATTGCAGGAGCAGCAGGTCGGCTGCTACGTCCGCAACGATCCGAAAGTGCCGGTGCAGCGGATATTGAGGACGTTGCTGCAGATGAAAATGTCGGGGGAGATTGATGACATTATCCGGTTGTATACCGGTGGTTCGGGTAGTGAACCGTGAGCCGTCTGACGAAAACAAAAAAAGGGACTTATAAAACAAGTCCCTTCTTCGCACCCACTGAACCAATCAAAGCAGAGCGCAAGAACCTGACATCGGGATCTTGGCTACGTCACCCTTTCCGACACACAGCAAAGTGACCTTCGTACCCTTTTTGAGCGAAGCAAGTGCATTGGCATCACTCTTTTCGAAGGAAAACTGAGGCTCCATGAACTGGTTCACACCGCCACGCAATGTGAGATACGGATTGCCCATGAAGTCAGTATTGATGTCCGTGACCGTCCCCGAGACCTTGAATTTTTTGCCTTTGAACTTCTGATCAGCAGCAACGGTGTTCTCGTTGTAGGCAACAGCAATGTCACCAGCCGTCACAGTCGGCGTAGCTGCCAGTTCCTGCTTTGCCTTTTCCAGCTCTACTTGAGCACGGGCCTTTTTCGCCTCGGCAAGCGCCACCGCCTCCGCTTGTTTCTGCTCTGGAGATTTCATCGCGTTACTGATGAAACCGATGACGAACAGAACACCGATGATGATGCCGACCCACTTGAACAGTTTTTCACGCCTGTCTTCCTCTGATAGTCGAGTTTTCCATTACTGCATTGCAAACGTTCGCCGATGTTGTCCGACGATTTGGAGCGAGATGATTCTCTAGAACTGGCCGTACCGACGCAAGGCCAGTTGCCATCATCGAAACGATATTAGGAGCACTGCCCGTTCAGGGCTTGGCCAAATCCCACTGACACTCTTTCAAACGATCTGCGTCAGTACCACTTTCTTTCCGCATATCAATGTTGCCATCTGCGTCGAGATAGATGTCCGTGTTTGGCCATTTGGGTGTGATGCTGATGCAATGATTACGACCACCCTTGTTGCTCCACCACGAAAACTCCATGAAGAATTCGTCGTCAGGAAAAAGGACGCCATTGTCCATCGCCCCTCCACCTGGGAGCATCCCGCCTTTGTAGATACGATCCTGCACGTTCCAGATATACCGAAACTCGTCCCGACCTGCTTTAGAGTAGTGAACATTCACCGTCGGCAAAGCTATGTCCCAGTGAGTGATCACTAAATACACGACTGGTATGCAGAGTATCCGCATCAACCATGTGCGACTCTTACTGACATTTGTGAGCACGAACTCCATCTCCCCAGTTCTCTGGTGGTATTGCTACAACTTCATCCATGATCATCTTCGCGGTCACTCCACCTGCAGGATGCTGCTTGGCGAGCCTCATCCCGATTTGAATTGATACTCTATCGGCAACATCATCCCAGGATCGCGGTTCATACCACGGGCTCGCCGTCGTATGCGGACCGGGATGGACTCTCTCCTCCTCAGGCCTGCTCAACTCGCCAGCCTTGGTGGCGGCATCTGACAAAAACTGCGCAGCCCCGGCGCCATCCAGTAGTTCGCTCTCTGACATGCCCGCTACGACTCCGACATACCCATAATGGATGTTCGACCAGATGTCGTAGAAGTAATCGTAGCCTCCCTGTTTGTGATAAACGCCAACAAAGAGTTTGCGCAACTTCGGCTTATGGTCCCAGTCCATTCTCGGGCCTACTTTACCTGCCCAGATTGTCCACGCTGCGGCTATATCCATGTAACTGCCGAGGAGACGGGAAGTTGGACCGCCCGCCCCCTTGAATAGCGGAGGCTTCCTGTCCGGTGAAGCCGGATCATAGCTATAGAGCTTTTGCATCGCTGAAACCTCAGGGCTCAGGATGTTTCGGTTCATCTCACCAGCGATATAGTTAGCCAGCGGTTCCATCTGGTCAGGATGGTCGCATACAGGAGACTGCAGGCTCTCTGCCTGCTGTTCCGGGGGTGGAGTGCCAGTATCTACAAGTGCGTTGGCCGCTACAGCCTTCTCTTTCAACCGCGGATCGGCGAGTAGCGTGGCCATTTTTTCCTCGTCTACCGTGCCGTTTGGACGAATCGCTCCCAGCGCCATGAAGTTGATGATTGTTGCCCCTCCTGCGTCCCCCATGACGAAGCCACCACCGACATCACCTGATCCTGTGATGATCGTTCCGCCGTGACTGGTAGGGCTTCCTAAATGAGCCATAGGACGGCCATTTACCAGAATCGATGGAAATCCCGTGGTGATGACAGCGCCGCACCCACAGGAATCGCCCACACGAGCGGACCCCATGAAATTGATATTTGTATCAGCAGATGCAGACGCGATTGGGGTTGTACCGTGTCCCGGTAATGGGCAGACATGCTTGTCTCCCAATCGAGCAGAAGAAATCATTCGTCGTCCTTGTGTCGAACAGAAAACCTCCGTCATTGGAGGTGAAAGAGCTTTGCAGGCACCGCGAGAGTACCGTACGTATCGGCGGATGGTCTTTAGGAAAAATCCGATCTTGAAGCAAGAATTGCCTGAGGACACAGTTTCAGTTTCTGTTGATGCCGGCCCGCCTGCAAAAGGCTTCAAGCTCAGGGACTGCCTCCCGTATCCCTGCTGTTGGCATTGGCCACTATGTCCGTAAGAAGGCCATCAAAGGCACGTACAAACCAATCAAAGGCGCTCTTGTGGCTCTCCCATTCGGCGTTTGATACCTGCAAGTCCTCCACTGATTTAGGATGTAGCAATCGGTTCCTGACCGAATTACTCGGTTTTACATGGCGCCAGTCAGCTCCACCTCCAAGATTTCGCTCGGGAACGCTGAAGGCCTTAGCGGCGAGCTTCATTGTCGCCTTTACATTCTCGACCGCCTCAAATCGCTGACTATTCAGAAACTCCTTATCCTTCGGATCCATCTCGCACGCGCCCTCATCCACCAATAGTGTTGCCATGTTTTTGAAGGCGAACGTAATAGCCTCAACATAAGCCCACGACGCACGGACAAAACTTCGTCTAAGCACCTGACCGCTCTGATCGGGAAAAGCGGCGAGTAGAACCTCCAAGTCCTCTCGCAGAACAGCATTCATGTCCAGCAAACTGGACAGCGCTTTGTCGAATCGTTCGCAAGCAGATTGCAAATCGGCGGACATACGACCCCTTTTCCATTGCTGCTCATCCGCAAAAGTAGCGGCAATCAGCAGCCGGCCAACTCACGGAATTTCGGTTTTCGAGATTCGTGGTAATCGACCCACTCGACCACATCGATAGGAACGTAAAGCTTAACTTTTGCGCGGGAAATCGCGATGTATACGGCGCAGATTCGCTGATCAAACTCATAGGCATGTTTGAACATCTCGGTAGTGAGCAACTCAGGAGTCAGTAGAACTTTATCGAACTCCATCCCCCCTGCGCTCTCAGCCAGCATCAGCACGCAGCGCTTGCCAGCATTGCCAATCATCCGATTCATCCGCGTCAGATCCGCAATCTTGAAGCCTTTTTCCAGCTTGGTTTTAACCCAATGAAAAGCCCCATCGTATTGATTGGCGCTACAGACAGATTGCCAATCGGGCATATCAATGAAGTCCGGAGGTACATCGCTTTCGCCAAGCTCAACACTGTAAAAGTCCGGATTAAATAATTTGATAGCAGTGTTCATGAAAAGGATTTGCTTTTTCCGCTCTTCCATATCCGCAAAGTCAAATGCGCAGTTGGCATCATGCAGTTCGATAACCCACTTCATCATGTCCCAGCGGGAGGCAGTAAAAATAACGCAACCCTCGGGCGGCACGAAGCCGATCGGATAATGCTCAATACCGACATCAGCGTCACGTGCGCCTTCAAACGGTATCTTGCTCTTCTGCGAATGACGGAATATCAGCGGGTTGACCAGACGCTCGACATCACGGCCGGAGCGTACGGAAAAGCTAATGTCGCTTTGCCGCACTTCACGCTTCCTTTTAACCTCCACACCGCTAGCCTGTTGGTACTCATCTCCAAGGGTAATTAACACTTGACGGCCACGCTCGATGATTTGCAGCAGCGAAGCCGGAATATCCTGGCTCTCATCAATCAGCACATGCGTATAACGCGCCGGTACCATGCAATCGGCCAAGCTCGCACGCTTAACCATCAATAACGCATCGAACCCTGTCAGGCTGTCCCACGCTGGATTCAAATCAAGGTAGCCCCATAGCCGACTTGAATATTCGAGCAGAACTGTGGCATCCGTCCGTGACAATGGCTGATTGAAATGCGGCAGGTGGTTAATCGAAAAGCTATGTTCTCGGGAGCGGCAATAGCGCTCGATCACTTGCAAGCAGACATCCAGCGTCGCCTGCCCGTCGTGATGACGGAAGCCAAAAATATTCAGTTCATGCGCCACGGTTTGCTTGCTCACAACCCGCGTCGGGGTATTGGTGAACGGTGGCCGGCGGCCGAGCAACAGGGACTGGGCAAATTGCTGAAAGGTCCTTCCGGCCTTCTTTTCGATGAATCCTTTCATGCGTTTGCGCAGGATTTCCAGTTTTGCATCGGTTTGCGCCAGTAACAACGTCCGATCGGGTCGCAAGTGCTCGAGCAGCGCGACCAGCAGGTGACTTTTGCCTATCCCCGCATAACCCTGGACGTGCAAATCCTCATCAAGGTTGGCGCGAAAGGTTCTGAGCAATTTGTCCTGCGCAGAGCTCAACCAGCGCTCCCGATGTTTGGGTGTAACCATCTGATGGCTGAATGGATTATGGGTCTTATGATGGCGGATTTTGTACCCGACATCCCATTTGCCATCCGGCAACAGGTATTCTCGCGCCGACACTTCATCTGCCAATAAGAAACGCAAGTTCGCACGCTTGATGGCATTCAGTCCGAAGTAGAACTTGCCAGGGTGGAATAACCGCTGTGCTTCGGATAGTAAGCCTGCCCCCCCCGAACGGCGAGAATCTACAGCCCACCCAATGAGTTTGACCAGAATCGTCTCCGCTGCGACGGCGTTCAGGTCTTTTTCAGCCATTTGTGCCAAATTTTGAATGACCAGCACCGCTGCCAGTTCCGGATCGGTCAGGGCATCGAGATTTTTTGTGCCACCTGCAAGAAGTAAGCTCGCGCATACAGCTTCTGTAACGGGCAGGAACGCAGGACTGGATAAATCAAAATGTTCCGGGTGCATAAGTCCTCTTAGCTAAGGCAGGGCACATCACAAGTTCAATCCCGGCCAAAGTCTTCATTCATTTCGGGGTCATTCTCCTCAGGATCATCCGCTGACCAGAGATCACGCTCTTCAAACACCCGCACCACTTCATTTATCATCGGCGTGACATGGCGAACATCATTGAGCCAACCCAATTCGACCAATCTGGATCGTACCTCTCCAATCGGCACCCCCAGAGTGGTGCTCAAGCGGTAAAGGATCCTTTCGGCGATCTGGATATTGCCATCCTGATGGTCGACATAGATAACCCCATGCCCGCGCCACTTCACCTCAAAATGGTCAAGGAGTGGCGCCAAGTGTTCTGCCAAGTTTTCCTTTGCCATCCATTTCGAATCACTCATGGCTGACCTCGTCATTGATTCGAAGCTCAAAGCGATAGCCCCCGAAAGTGCCCGACATCTCTCCGGGATATCTGCCACTCCCCTTCCCTACGCTGGCTCCCTCGGCACCGATTTTCCCCTTCAACTCACAAGCCGCCATTTCGAGCAGCCTGAGCAAATTTTCGGGATTCTCGGCAGTCACGCGCAACTGCAGATCACATTTCTCCGCAACCATGTGAATTGAAGGCCCGGAATTCAGTATCAGATCGAGAGACATGTCTTGCTGAGGTTCATCCACGCGTTTGCTAGCGGTTGCACCACTTAGAATCGCAGCATGCTCTTCGTCCATGAGATCGAGCACCCTCGAAAGCTCAAGGGTCTTTTCGGGATGCAATTGCATCTGCTCCTTGATCTCTAGGCGGCGTAGCTGCCAGTCCCGAATTTTTGCTTGGGTCGAGTTATCCATTTCACCCACTTAGACTAGTTTTCAATGCTGGGTAACGGAGTATGACAGCCTTCATCTGCGATGGTTAAAAGCACGTGCAGGACAGGAAGGACATCTCATTAAATATGGCGGCATTGCGAGACGGGACTTTCCCACAGGAAGAATTTGCGTGCTTCGCCAAATCGCAGGCATAAAAAAACCGCAGTGGGCGAAACCCATGCAGTTCGGTGTTGACTCGTTCGTTGTTCGTTAAGGTGGTAACCCTACCAGCCACACCCCGGCACACAATGTTCCCGCTGTGGCTGCTGCCTTCCGGCTCTGACCAGGTTCACGGGTAATCGTTGCGGGGGGACCGATAGGGTCACCATAACGACGCTCACCTGTCGGCGAGCCGCGCCATTGTACCTATCTGAGACGAAGTTACAACCGCTGGTTGTAGATAAAAAATATGAAGGGCTTCAAGCACTTGCTATTGCGCCTGAAGCACCTCGTCGGCCCGGCCGCCCTCTTGCTGGATCACCAGATGAATGAAGTGCAGCTTGGCGATCGCCGCAGGCGGCAGCACAAAGGGATAGAAATCCGGCTGGCCCATGCTGCGCGACAGTTCGTTGAGCATGCCGGCCAGTTCGATCCACGCGTTGACGAACGACAGGAACGCCGCGCCGCCGGGATGCTCAGGGTCGTACAGCGTGCTCGATGGAAACGGCTGATAATCGAGGTCCATCTCCCGGGCGCTCATGCCGAAACCCAGCGCCGTGTCCACCGCGTCCATCATGTGCAGGTAATGCGCCCACGTTTCCGCCCAGTCTTCCCACGGGTGCATGGTGGCGTAGGCACTGACGTAATGCTGCGACCAGTCCGCCGGTGCGCCCTGTTGATAATGTCGCTCCAGCGCCTCGGCATAACTGGCGCGCTCGTCGCCGAACAGGTTGCGGAACGAACCCAGCCAAGGGCCGTTGTCGATCAGCCGATCCCAGTAGTAATGCCCGACCTCATGGCGAAAATGCCCGAGCAATGTGCGATAGGGTTCGTGCATCTGCGCCCGAACCTGCTCGCGGTGGGCGTCGTCGGCCTCTGCGATATAGAGGGTGATCAGGCCGTTGGCGTGGCCGGTCATCGGCGCGTTGCCTTCCAGATCGACACCGATGAAATCGAACGCCAGGCCGGTGTCTTCGTCGACGGTTTTCGGGATGACCGGCAGGCCGAGGCTGATCAGTTGTGCGACCAGTCGGCGCTTGGCGATTTCCACCTTGCGCCAGCGTTCGGGGTTTTCCGGGACGGACAGATCGGGGATGGTGCGATTCAGATCGCAAGCCGCGCACAGGGTGTCGTGATCGCTGGCGGGCAGCAGCCAGTTACAGGCCGCCGGGGTATCGAGGTTGGCGCAGCGCCGGAACAGGCCGGCTTCGGGATCGGCATCCAGCGTCCAGATGCCTTCAAACGGCCCCGGTTGCAGCGACGTCAGCCGACTGTGTTCCGGTTGATAACCCAGCGCCGCGTTGCAAGCCAGGCACTGACTGTTGCGAAAGAACAACGACTGGCCGCAACGGCACGGCCAGACTTTGCTGTTGCGTGAAGATTCGCCCATGAACGGCGCGACGATGCGGGAACTGAGCTGCTCGAAAAAGCGGTACATGGCGATCTCTCCCTTGGGCTTGCCAAGACTAGATCATTCCCGCGAACAGATCGTTCCCACGCTCCGCGTGGTAACGCATACCGTGACGCTCTGCGTCACAGCGGACGCGGAGCGTCCGGGGCGGCATTCCCACGCGGAGCGTGGGAACGATCATCTGTCGATCAGTTAGGCGCTGATACCGTGTCCTTTCAGGAACGCGATAAACGCCTCTTCATCCATCACCTTCACACCCAGTTCGTTGGCCTTGGTCAGTTTCGACCCGGCGCCCGGCCCGGCAACCACACAATGGGTCTTGGCCGACACCGAACCGGCGACCTTGGCACCGAGGCTTTCCAGGTGTTCCTTGGCGACGTCGCGGCTCATCAGCTCGACCTTGCCGGTCAGCACCCAGGTCTCCCCGGCCAGCGGCAGGCCTTCGACGACTTTCTTCTCGCTCTGCCAGTGCATGCCGAAATCGCGCAGTTGCTTCTCGGCGCTTTCAGCCAGTTGCCGATGTTCAGGCGATTCAAAAAACTCACGCACCGAATTGGCCTGTTTCTCCGGCAATGCCTGGCGCATGTCCAGCCAGTCAGCGTTCATCACCCCTTCCAGCGATTCGAACTTGTCCGCCAGCTTCTGCGCCCCGCCCGGCCCGACCGAAGGAATGTGCAACTTGTCGAGGAAACCGCCCAGCGTTGTACTCGCGGCAAACTCGGCGCCCAGCTCACCCTGATCCTGAATCTGCAAACCGTGACCCAGCAGCTCGGTGATCACCTGCTGGTTGTGCGCATCTTCAAAGAAGCTGTGGATCTCGTGCGCCACTTCCAGGCCGATGTCCGGCAAGTACGTCAGCACTTGCGGCAAGGCTTGCTGGACGCGCTCCAGCGACCCCAGCGAGCGCGCCAGCACCTTGGCCGTCTCCTCGCCGACATCCGGGATACCCAGCGCATAAATGAACCGCGCCAGACCCGGCCTCTTGCTGTCTTCGATGGCGGCCAGCAACTTGTTGCTCGACACCTCGGCAAAGCCTTCCAGATCGACGATGTCATCGAACTTCAGCGCGTAGAGATCGGCCGGCGAACTGACCAGACCTTCGTCCACCAACTGCTCGACGCTCTTGTCGCCGAGGCCTTCGATATCCATGGCGCGTCGCGAAACGAAGTGAATGATCGCCTGCTTCAGTTGCGCACCGCAGGCCAGTCGGCCGACGCAGCGATACACCGCACCTTCGCTGATGGTTTCCTTGCCTTTGCTGCGTTTGACCAGTTGCGTGCGCTCGACGTGGGAGCCGCAGACCGGGCAGCTCTCAGGGATTTGCACGGGGCGCGCATCTTCCGGGCGGCGCTCGATGACCACTTGCACCACTTGCGGAATCACATCACCGGCGCGGCGAATGATCACCGTATCGCCGATCATCAGGCCCAGCCGGGCGACTTCGTCCATGTTGTGCAACGTGGCATTGGCCACGGTGACGCCGGCAACCTTGACCGGTTTCAACCGCGCCACAGGCGTGACCGCACCAGTGCGACCGACCTGGAATTCCACATCGAGCAGCTCGGTGAGTTCTTCCATCGCCGGGAATTTGTGGGCGATGGCCCAGCGCGGCTCACGGGCGCGGAAGCCCAGCTCGCGCTGGTCGGCAATGCTGTTGACCTTGAACACCACGCCGTCGATTTCATAGGCCAGCGAGTTACGGCGCTCACCGATATCGCGGTAGTAATCCAGGCACTCGCCAATGCCTTTGGCCAGTTTCAATTCGTGGCTGATCGGCATGCCCCAGGCTTGCAGTTGCTTGAGGTTGCCGATGTGGGTGTCGGCGATGTCGTTGGACACCTGACCGATGCCATAGCAGCAGAATTCCAGCGGACGGTTGGCGGTGATCTTTGAATCCAGCTGACGCAGGCTACCGGCGGCGGCGTTGCGCGGGTTGGCGAAGGTCTTGCCGCCGACTTCCAGTTGCGAGGCGTTCAGGCGTTCGAAACCGGCCTTGGACATGAACACTTCACCGCGCACTTCCAACGTCGCCGGCCAGCCTTCGCCGTGAAGCTTCAGCGGGATGTTGCGCACGGTGCGCACGTTGACGCTGATGTCTTCGCCGGTGGTGCCGTCGCCGCGCGTGGCGCCGCGTACCAGCACGCCGTCCTGATACAGCAGGCTGACTGCCAGGCCATCGAGTTTCGGCTCGCAGCTGTATTCCACCGCTGCACCACCGCCGAACAGATCGCCGGCCGGCAGGTCCAGACCTTCGGTCACCCGACGGTCAAACTCGCGCATGTCGGTTTCTTCGAAGGCGTTGCCGAGGCTGAGCATCGGCACTTCGTGACGCACCTGGGTGAACGCGGTCAGCGCCACGCTGCCGACGCGCTGGGTCGGCGAGTCGCTGGTGATCAGTTCCGGGTTGGCCGCTTCCAGCGCCTTGAGCTCGTGGAACAACCGGTCGTACTCGGCATCCGGAATACTCGGCTCATCGAGGACGTGGTAACGGTAGTTGTGCTGATCGAGTTCAGCACGCAGCTCTAGAATGCGGGTTTCGGCGGCAGTCATGGGTGTTCTCTCATAAAGCAAAAGAGCAGCCGAGGCTGCTCAATCTATTTGCCGATTGCCTCTTTATCGCGAGGCAACCTTTTCAATCAACGCTTCTGGGTCAGGGCGCGACGTTCGAATTCGACGATGCGCTGACGGTAGTGCTCGATGGTTTGCGCGGTCAGGACGCTGCGCTGGTCATCTTTCAATTCGCCGTTCAGTTCCTGGGACAGCTTGCGTGCTGCCGCGACCATCACGTCGAAGGCCTGCTTCGGATGACGCGGGCCTGGCAGGCCGAGGAAGAAGCTCACCGCCGGGGTGCTGAAATGGTCGATGTCGTCCAGATCGAAGATGCCCGGCTTGACCGCGTTGGCCATGGAGAACAGCACTTCGCCGTTACCGGCCATGCTTTCGTGACGGTGGAAGATATCCATCTCGCCGAAACGCAGACCGCTTTCCAGAATGTTCTGCAACAGTGCCGGGCCTTTGAAGCCGGCCGGGTCGCGGCAGATCACGCTGATGACCAATACTTCTTCGGCTTGCGGCTGATCTTTATCGGCAACTGCCGGCGACGCCTTGGCGACCGGCTCGATGAAATCATCGTCACGGCTGCTGAAGCTCGGGCCGCCGTCCAGGTCCAGATCGAGGTTCAGGTCGCCCTGGGCCGGACCGTTGCTGCCGCGCTTGCCGCGCTTGGAACCGGATTCGCGAGGCTCGCGTGCTTCGCGGGCCGGCATGCTCACCGATGGCAGGTCGTGTTCGTCCAGTTGCGGCTCTTTATGGTTGTCCAGTACGCGGGCCGGGCCCAACAGCTCAGCGCTGGTGTCCTCGTCCGGCAGGTTGGACAGACTTCGGTCAAGACGGAATTTCAGTTTTCCCTTGCCGCCGCGCATACGGCGCCAGCCATCGAAAAGAATACCGGCTATCACAATGATGCCGATGACGATCAGCCACTCGCGCAGACCGATTTCCATGTAATCCCGTGCCTCTATAAAAAATGCTGAAAAATAAGGGGTTTACACTGTGCAAACCGCTTTAAAACGTGGCGCCAACTCTATGTTCTGACAGGCGTTTTGCCCACGTATACGAAAAATTGACATTAAACTAGCACGACCAAAGACAACTTTACACCGTCTGTCTCATTGGCTTGCGCGAATATGTCGATTGGCCAGCAAGTCGGAGCTGGTAAAAAAGTCCTACAACCTTCAAATACCTTTCCGACACTGCGCCGGCTCAGGCATCCACCATCGCCATCGCCTCCTCGACATCCACGGCTACCAGTCGCGAACAACCCGGCTCGTGCATCGTTACACCCATCAACTGCTCGGCCATTTCCATGGCGATCTTGTTGTGGGTGATATAGATGAACTGCACGGTCTGCGACATCTCTTTGACCAATCGTGCGTAGCGTCCAACGTTAGCGTCATCCAGTGGCGCGTCAACCTCATCGAGCATGCAGAACGGCGCCGGGTTCAACTTGAAGATCGCAAAAACCAGTGCCAGTGCGGTCAGGGCTTTTTCGCCGCCGGACAGCAAATGGATGGTGCTGTTCTTCTTCCCGGGCGGCTGCGCCATGATCGTCACCCCTGTATCGAGTAGATCTTCGCCCGTCAGTTCCAAATACGCGCGCCCGCCACCGAAAACTTTCGGGAAAAGCGCCTGTAAACCGCCATTGATCTGATCAAAGGTATCTTTGAAACGGTTACGGGTTTCCTTGTCGATCTTGCGGATGACGTTTTCCAGGGTCTCCAGGGCTTCGACCAGATCGGCGTCCTGTGCATCCAGATAACGTTTACGCTCGGATTGTTGCGTGTATTCGTCGATCGCCGCGAGGTTGATCGCACCCAGACGCTGAATGCGCGCGGCGATGCGTTCAAGTTCCTCTTCGGCCTCTTTCTCGCTGGCCTCGGCGGTCAGGGTATTGAGCACGCCGTGCAGATCGTAGCCGTCTTCCAGCAGTTGATCCTGCAGGGCCTTGCGGCGCACGGTCAGGGCTTGCCATTCCATGCGTTGCTGTTCGAGCTGGCCACGGATCAATTGCGATTGCTGCTCGGCCTGGGTCCGGCGTTTTTCCGCGTCACGCAGTTCGCGGTCGGCGTCTTCCAGGGCGATCTGCGCGGTCTTGAGTTCATCGTCGACGCTCATGCGCTTGTCGAGCAATTCTTCAAGCTTGAGGCGCAGCTCTTCCAGCGGCGCCTCGCCCTCCTCCAGATTCAGACTGAGCTGTTCACGTTTTTCGGTGAGGCGCTCGGCCTGCATTTCCAGACGCTCGAGGGCCTGGCGGGTCGAATCGTGTTGTGCGCGCAGCGAGCCGAGGCGCACGGCCAATTGATGGGCGTGATCCTTGTGCTGACGCGCTTCCTGACGCACCCGGTCGAGACGCTCGCGCAGGCTGTCGCGCTGGGCCAGCAGCAGTTCGCGCTGCTCGGTGTCGAGGGCCATGGCGTCGAGGGCGTCCTGCAACTGGATCCGCGCTTCGCCGATGTTTTCGTGTTCCAGCTCGCGCTGCTCGGCGAGCTCGACCAACTCATCATCAAGACGGGTGCGGCGCAGGGTCAACTGCTCGGCCTTGGCTTTGCCGGCGGACAGTTGAGCTTTCAATTCACCTTGCTGACGGGCTTCGTCTTGCAGCAAACGACGCAAATGTTCGCGGCCGTTTTCCTGCTGACGCTGTTGTGCCCGCAGGGTCTGCAAACGGGTTTCCATGGCCTCGACCGTGGCTTCGCGCTCTTCGCGTTCCGCATGCAACGATTCGATTTCCTGCCCGCGTGCGAGCATGCCGCTTTCGGCTTCGCTGGCGCGGCGTACTCGCAGGAAATGCCGGCCGACCCAATAACCGTCGCGACTGATCAGGCTCTGCCCGGCAGCCAGCTGGCCGCGCAGGGCCAGCGCCTGTTCAAGGCTGTCGACTGGTTTGACTTGAGCGAGCCATGGCGACAAATCAACCTGCGCCTCGACCTTGTCCAGCAGGCTGCCGGCCACGCGCACGCCGTCGTTGCCGGGGCTAAGCAAACGCAGATCGCCCTGAGCGAAACCGGACAGATCGAAACCGTCGAAATCATCCACCAGCACCGCTTGCAGGTCGGCGCCGAGCACGGTTTCCACCGCCAGTTCCCAACCGGCCTCGACCTTCAGGCCTTCGGCCAGACGCGGACGTTCGGCGAGGTTGTGTTCTTTCAGCCATTCGGCGGTGCCGGTGCCCGGATCGAGCGCGGCCTGCTGCAAGGCTTCGAGGGAGGCGAGGCGACCGTTGAGGCGCTGCAAATCGCCCTGCGCCTGTTGTTGCGCCGTCAGCGCCTGCTGCAATTCCTGGCGCAGTTGCTCAAGTTTTTCGACCTGGGCTTCTTCGCTGGTCTGCAAATCTTCAAGGGTGGCTTCGGACTCGGCGAGCTGCTCGCTGAGCTCCATGATCGCCGCGTCCTCAGGGTCTGCCGAGAGCAACGCCCGCTCTTCGCCCAGACGCTTTTGCCGATCGGCCAGGCGCTCCATGCTGGTTTCCAGCTGCTGGATCCGCGACTGCTGCACTTCGGCCTGACGGCGCGGTTCGGCGGCGGTCAGGTTGAAGGTGTCCCACTGCTCCTGCCAGCCGTGCATCACGGTTTCGGAATCTTCCAGCGCAGCGGCGGCTTCGTCAGCAGCGGCGTTGGTGATTTCCTGCTCAGGGGTCAGTTGATCGAGCTCTTCGCCGAGGGTCAGCAGCAAGGTACGGTCGTGGCCCAGGTGCGATTCGGTTTCGAGGCGCGCGCGCTCGGCTTCTTTCAGGTCGTCCTGCAATTGGCGCAAGCGCTGTTGGCCGTGCTGGATGCTCTGTTCGACCCGGGCGATGTCGCCGCCAACCGAATAGAAGCGCCCCTGCACCAGATTGAAGCGCTCGGACAAATCATGGTGACCGTCGCGCAGGCGTTCAATGGCGGCGTCGGCGTTGCGTTGCTCGGCGACCAGCGCTTCAAAGCTGATTTCCTGGTTGCCGATGATCGACTCGCGCTGGCCGACCTGATCGTTCAGATCCTGCCAGCGCAGGGCCGACAGTTGCGCCTTGAGCTGGCGCTCTTCAGCCTTGAATTCCTGATACTTCTTGGCGGCCTCGGCCTGGCGGTGCAAGCGTTCGAGTTGGCGCTCGAGCTCTTCGCGCAGGTCGGTCAGACGGGCAAGGTTTTCGTGGGTGCGGCGGATGCGGTTTTCGGTCTCGCGCCGGCGCTCCTTGTACTTGGAGATGCCGGCGGCTTCTTCGATGAAGTTACGCAGGTCTTCAGGCTTGGACTCGATCAGCTTGGAGATCATCCCCTGCTCGATGATCGAGTAGCTGCGCGGGCCGAGGCCGGTGCCGAGGAAGATGTCGGTGATGTCGCGACGACGGCATTTGGCGCCGTTGAGGTAATAAGTCGTCTGGCTGTCGCGGGTCACTTTGCGGCGGATCGAAATTTCCGCATAAGCAGCCCACTCGCCCAGCAGGGTGCCGTCGGAGTTGTCGAACACCAGCTCGATGCTCGCCTGGCTCACCGGTTTGCGGCTGGTCGAGCCGTTGAAGATGACGTCGGTCATCGACTCGCCACGCAGGTTTTTCGCCGAGCTTTCGCCCATCACCCAGCGCACGGCGTCGATGATGTTCGACTTGCCGCAACCGTTCGGCCCGACGACCGCCGCCATATTGCTGGGGAAGTTCACCGTGGTCGGGTCGACGAAGGATTTGAACCCCGCCAGTTTGATGCACTTGAGCCGCAAGGTCAGGCAACCGTCAGGGCGGACACCACCAGATCGCAGCTGCGCTGGGCGTAAGCCGTCAGCACGATGCGGATCTGCGGCAGGTCACGGGCGAGGACGGCGGCCAGCAAGCGTTCGAACAGTTCGAGGAACTCGCTCATCTCGGCCTTGCGCTGTTCCAGCGCGAGGAAGTACGCACGGCTCATGGCCGGCTGCAGGTTCTCGACGGTTTCCTGCAGGTACGGGTTGTTGGCAAACGGATACGCGGCACGCATCACGTTGAAGCTGTCGTCGACGAAGGTACGGATGTCCTGACGCTCGTAGCTGGCGCTCAGGCGCTGCTGGATCTGCACGAACGGCGCCATGTCGGCCTGGACTTGCCAGCCGTTGGCCACTGCGTTGCCGAGCAGGATGTACAGCTCGCTCATCAACGTGCACAGGCTCTGCACCTTGTGCGCCGTAAGCTCGGTGACGTGGGCGCCGCGACGCGGCAGGATCGCGATCAGGTGACGGCGCTCGAGGATCAGCAAGGCTTCGCGGACCGAGCCGCGGCTGACGTTCAGCGCCAACGTGACCTTCTGTTCCTGGATACGCTCTCCCGGCTTCATTTCGCCGCGAATGATCCGTTCGGCGAGGTGGTGAGCGATTTGCTCGGCGAGGCTGTCCGGCGCCTTGAACGTCATGGTTGTCCTTCAAACTCTTCGATCTGCACAAGCGGCGCAGTGTAGCGCAATGCGCGTTCATGGCGGAGTGCCCGCACAGCGGTTTTTGGCACGAATCCCGCAAAAAAGCGCTTGATCCAATGAGGGTCAATACTGAATAGACACGTTGTCGAGCGACAAAATGGTTTTTCCTGACCTTTAAGTCAGAAAACCATTGACCGAAAAGTCAGACCTGCTAAATTCGGCTCAAGTCGCTTAACAACAATAATGAGTCTGCGAGGCCTTCCGTGATCCAGTTTTTACTCAACCAGGAACTCCGTAGCGAGCACGCCCTGGACCCGAACCTGACTGTGCTCAACTACCTGCGTGAACACGTGGGCAAATCCGGCACCAAAGAAGGCTGCGCCAGCGGTGACTGCGGCGCCTGTACGGTGGTGGTCGGCGAGTTGCAGACGGATGACGATGGCCGCGAACACATTCGCTATCGCAGCCTCAACTCGTGCCTGACATTCGTTTCGTCGCTGCACGGCAAACAATTGATCAGCGTCGAAGACCTCAAGCACAAGGGCGAACTGCACAGCGTGCAGAAAGCCATGGTCGAGTGCCACGGTTCGCAGTGCGGTTTCTGCACCCCCGGCTTCGTGATGTCGCTGTTCGCCCTGCAAAAGAACAGCGATGCACCGGACCATGCCAAGGCCCACGAAGCGCTGGCCGGCAACCTTTGCCGCTGCACCGGTTACCGCCCGATCCTGGCTGCCGCCGAGCAATCCTGCTGCGGCAAGCAACCGGACCAGTTCGACGCCCGGGAAGCGGAAACCATCACTCGCCTCAAAGCCATTGCCCCGACATCGATCGGCGAACTCAACAGCGGCGACAAACGCTGCCTGGTGCCGCTGACCGTGGCCGATCTGGCCGATCTCTACGACGCGTATCCACAAGCCCGGCTGCTGGCCGGCGGCACCGATCTGGCGCTGGAAGTCACGCAGTTCCATCGCACCCTGCCGGTGATGATCTACGTCGGCAACGTCGCTGAAATGAAGCGCATCGAAACCTTCGAAGACCGCATCGAAATCGGCGCCGCCACTGCCCTCTCCGATTGCTACGAAGCGTTGAACGCCGAGTACCCGGACTTCGGCGAACTGCTGCACCGTTTCGCCTCTTTGCAGATCCGCAACCAGGGCACCCTCGGCGGCAACATCGGCAACGCCTCGCCGATTGGTGACTCGCCACCGCTGCTGATCGCCCTCGGCGCGCAGATCGTGCTGTGCAAGGGCGAGACTCGGCGCACGCTGAACCTGGAAGATTACTTCATCGATTACCGGGTCACCGCGCGTCAGGAAAGCGAGTTCATCGAAAAAATCATCGTCCCTCGCGCCACGGCCGAGCAGCGTTTCCGCGCCTACAAAGTCTCCAAGCGTCTGGACGATGACATTTCTGCCGTCTGCGCCGCCTTCAACCTGCGTGTCGAAAACGGTGTGATCACCGACGCCCGCGTCGCCTTCGGCGGTATGGCCGCCATCCCGAAACGCGCCGCACATTGCGAAGCCGTGCTGCTCGGTCAGCCGTTCAACAACGCTGTGGTCGAGCGTGCCTGCACCGCGCTGGGCGAGGATTTCACCCCGCTCTCGGACTTCCGCGCCAGCAAGGAATACCGCCTGCTCAGCGCGCAGAACCTGCTGCGCAAATACTTCATCGAACTGCAAACACCGCACATCGAGACTCGGGTGACCGCTTATGTCTAACCATCACGGCGTAGAGAAAACGCAAGCTGAACTGGCTGAACTGTTCGCCAAAGACCTGACTACCGGTGTTGGCCGCAGCGTCAAGCACGACAGCGCCGCCAAGCATGTGTCCGGTGAAGCGCAGTACATCGATGACCGGCTCGAGTTCCCGAACCAGTTGCACGTTTACGCGCGGTTGTCGGATCGCGCCCACGCGAAAATCATCAGCATCGACACCAAACCCTGCTACGCCTTCGAAGGCGTGCGCATCGCCATCACCCACGAAGACGTACCGGGCCTGAAAGACATCGGCCCGCTGCTGCCGGGCGATCCGCTGCTGGCCATCGATGACGTGCAGTTCGTCGGTCAACCGGTGCTGGCCGTGGCCGCCAAGGATCTGGAAACCGCACGCAAGGCCGCGATGGCCGCGATCATCGAATACGAAGATCTGGAGCCGGTGCTGGACGTGGTCGAAGCCCTGCGCAAACGCCACTTCGTGCTCGACAGCCACACCCATCAACGTGGCGATTCGGCCAGCGCTTTGGCTACCGCTGAACATCGCATCCAAGGCACGCTGCACATTGGTGGCCAGGAACACTTCTATCTGGAGACCCAGATCTCCTCGGTAATGCCGACCGAAGACGGCGGCATGATCGTCTACTGCTCGACGCAGAACCCCACCGAAGTGCAGAAACTGGTGGCCGAAGTCCTCGACGTCTCCATGAACAAAATCGTCGTCGACATGCGCCGCATGGGCGGTGGTTTCGGCGGTAAGGAAACCCAGGCCGCGAGTCCGGCCTGCCTGTGTGCGGTGATCGCTCACCTCACCGGCCAGCCGACCAAGATGCGCCTGCCGCGCGTCGAAGACATGCTGATGACCGGCAAGCGCCACCCGTTCTACGTCGAGTACGACGTCGGCTTCGACAGCACCGGACGCCTGCACGGGATTGCGATGGATCTGGCCGGCAACTGCGGCTGCTCGCCTGACTTGTCGGCCTCGATCGTTGACCGTGCAATGTTCCACTCGGACAACTCGTACTACCTCGGTGATGCGACCATCAACGGTCACCGCTGCAAGACCAACACCGCGTCGAACACCGCGTACCGTGGTTTCGGCGGCCCGCAAGGGATGGTCGCGATCGAAGAAGTGATGGACGCCATCGCCCGTCACCTGAACCTCGATCCGCTGGCCGTGCGCAAGGCCAACTACTACGGCAAGACCGAACGCAACGTCACCCATTACTACCAGACCGTCGAGCACAACATGCTCGAGGAAATGACCGCCGAGCTGGAAGAAAGCAGCCAGTACGCCGAGCGCCGCGAAGCGATCCGTCGCTACAACGCCAACAGCCCGATCCTGAAGAAAGGCCTGGCGCTGACCCCGGTGAAATTCGGCATTTCCTTCACCGCCAGTTTCCTCAACCAGGCAGGTGCCCTGGTGCACGTCTACACCGACGGCAGCATCCACCTGAACCACGGCGGCACGGAAATGGGCCAGGGTCTGAACACCAAAGTCGCGCAGGTCGTGGCCGAAGTGTTCCAGGTGGAAATGGACCGCGTGCAGATCACCGCGACCAACACCGACAAGGTGCCGAACACCTCGCCGACGGCGGCGTCCAGCGGCGCCGACCTCAATGGTAAAGCCGCACAGAATGCGGCAGAAATCATCAAGCAGCGCCTGGTCGAATTCGCCGCGCGGCACTACAAAGTCAGCGAAGAAGACGTGGAATTCCACAACGGCCACGTGCGCGTTCGTGACCACATCCTGACCTTCGAAGCGCTGATCCAGCTGGCGTATTTCAATCAGGTGTCGCTGTCGAGCACCGGGTTCTACAAGACCCCGAAAATCTACTACGACCGCAGCCAGGCCCGTGGCCGGCCGTTCTACTACTTCGCCTTCGGCGCGGCGTGCTGCGAAGTGATCGTCGACACCCTGACCGGCGAGTACAAGATGCTGCGTACCGACATCCTCCACGACGTCGGCGCCTCGCTGAACCCGGCCATCGACATCGGTCAGGTCGAGGGCGGTTTCGTCCAGGGCATGGGCTGGCTGACCATGGAAGAGCTGGTGTGGAACAACAAAGGCAAGCTGATGACCAACGGCCCGGCCAGCTACAAGATCCCGGCCGTGGCGGACATGCCGCTGGACCTGCGGGTGAAGCTGGTGGAAAACCGCAAGAACCCGGAAGACACGGTGTTCCATTCCAAGGCTGTGGGTGAGCCGCCGTTCATGCTCGGCATCGCCGCGTGGTGTGCGATCAAGGATGCGGTGGCCAGCCTCGGCGACTACAAGCATCAGCCGAAGATCGACGCGCCGGCGACACCGGAGCGGGTGTTGTGGGGCTGCGAGCAGATGCGTCAGCTCAAAGCGGTGAAAGCCGTCGAGACTGAAACCGAGTTGGCTCCACTGTAAGGACCGAGGCGCGGCCATCGCTGGCTTGCCAGCGATGAGGCCCGAACAGACAACGACAAATGTCGAGGTGAACATGTACAACTGGATCGACGCCCTCGCCGACCTGCAGAACCAGGGCGAACCCTGCGTTCTGGTGACGATCATCGAAGAGCTCGGCTCGACGCCGCGCAATGCCGGCTCGAAGATGGTCGTCAGCGCCCGCCAGACGTTCGACACCATCGGTGGCGGGCACTTGGAATACAAAGCCATGCAGATCGCCCGCGAGATGCTCGCCAGCGGCAAGCAGGACACCCATCTGGAGCGCTTCAGCCTCGGCGCCAGCCTTGGCCAGTGCTGCGGCGGCGCCACGGTGCTGTTGTTCGAACCGATGGGCCAGGTGCAGGCGCAGATTGCCGTGTTCGGCGCCGGTCATGTGGGCCGCGCACTGGTACCCTTGCTCGCCAGCCTGCCCTGCCGGGTGCGCTGGATCGATTCCCGGGAAGAAGAATTTCCCGAGCAGATTCCTCACGGCGTGCGCAAAATCGTCGCCGAGGAGCCTGTGGATGAAATCGACGACCTGCCCGCCGGCAGCTATTGCATCGTCATGACCCACAATCATCAGCTGGACCTGGAACTCACTGCCGCGATCCTCAAGCGCAACGACTTCACCTGGTTCGGCCTGATCGGCTCGAAGACCAAACGCGCCAAGTTCGAACACCGCTTGCGTGACCGTGGTTTCGACGCCAGTGTCGTGCAACGCATGCGCTGCCCGATGGGCATCGGCGAAGTCAAAGGCAAGTTGCCTGTGGAAATCGCCATCTCCATCGCCGGCGAAATCATCGCCACCTATAACGCCAATTTCGGCCAGCACACCGCCAGCGCCGAACCGATTGCCAAACTGCTGCCGGTTTCCCGCCGCAGTCAGGCCGCCACACTCAAAGCCTCAAACTGATTAGAGAACCCTCATGCCTCTGACTCGCAAAGCCTACCGCGCCGCCATCCTGCACAGCATCGCCGACCCTGCCGAGGTCGGCATCGAAGCCTCCTACGAGTATTTCGAGGACGGCCTGCTGGTGGTCGATGACGGCAAGATCAGCGCCCTCGGCCACGCCAGCGAACTGCTGCCGACCCTGCCGGCGGACATCGAGATCACGCATCACAAGGATGCGCTGATCACCCCGGGCTTCATCGACACCCACATCCACCTGCCGCAGACCGGCATGGTCGGCGCCTACGGCGAGCAACTGCTGGACTGGCTGAACACCTACACCTTCCCGTGCGAAAGCCAGTTCGCCGACAAGGCCCACGCCGATGAAGTAGCGGACATCTTCATCAAGGAACTGCTGCGCAATGGCACCACCACCGCGCTGGTGTTCGGCAGCGTGCACCCACAATCGGTGAACTCGTTCTTCGAAGCCGCCGAGAAGCTGGACCTGCGGATGATCGCCGGTAAGGTGATGATGGACCGCAACGCGCCGGACTACCTGACCGACACCCCGGAATCGAGCTACGTCGACAGCAAGGCGCTGATCGAGCGCTGGCACGGCAAGGGTCGTCTGCACTACGCCGTGACCCCGCGCTTCGCCCCGACCAGCACCCCGGAACAGCTGACCCTTGCCGGCCAGTTGCTCGGTGAATACCCGGATCTGTACATGCAGACCCACATCAGCGAAAACCTCAAGGAAATCGAGTGGGTCAAGGCGCTGTTCCCGGAGCGCAAGGGCTATCTGGACGTTTACGACCACTATCAATTGCTCGGCGAGCGCTCGGTGTTTGCCCACGGCGTTCACCTGTGCGACGACGAATGCGCGCGCCTGGCAGAAACCGGTTCGGCGGTCGCGTTCTGCCCGACGTCGAACTTCTTCCTCGGCAGCGGCCTGTTCAACCTGCCGATGGCCGAGAAGCACAAATTGAATGTCGGCCTCGGCACTGACGTCGGCGGCGGCACCAGTTTCTCGCTGCTGCAAACCCTGAACGAAGCCTACAAAGTGATGCAGCTGCAAGGTGCGCGCCTGAGCCCGTTCAAGTCGCTGTACCTCGCCACCCTCGGCGGTGCGCGGGCGCTGCGTCTGGAAGACAAGATCGGCAACCTGCAACCGGGCTCCGACGCCGACTTCCTGGTACTGGACTACAACGCCACGCCGCTGCTGAGCTACCGCCTGAAGCAGGCCAACAACATTGCCGAGACGTTGTTTGTACTGATGACGCTGGGCGATGACCGTACCGTGGCCCAGACCTATGCGGCGGGTGCGCTGGTGCACCAACGCTAACTGATCGCTTGATCGTTCCCACGCTCTGCGTGGGAACGATCGGGAAGGCAAAAAAAATCCCCCGGTACTTTGCAGTCCGGGGGATTTTTATTGCCTGTCGATTCGCTTTAGAGCTTGGCCGCCGGACGCCCCGGCTTCTTGGTCTGCAACAGGTGCGAGAACACCGCATGCAGATCGTCCGAAGCGCTTTCCTCGTCGAGGTTGAGCTTGCTGTCGATGTGATCCATGTGATGCATCATCAGGTCCACCGCCAGCTCGCCGTTACGCGCTTCGATGGCGTCGATCAACTGTGTGTGCTCGTCGTAGGAACAGTGCGAACGGTTGCCGCTTTCATATTGGGCAATGATCAGCGACGTCTGCGAAACCAGACTGCGCTGGAAGCTGATCAGCGGAGCGTTCTTCGCCGCTTCGGCCAGTTTCAGGTGGAATTCGCCCGAGAGACGGATGCCGGCGCCGCGATCGCCACGGGAGAAGCTGTCACGTTCGTCGTTGACCATCTGACGCAATTCGGCGATCTGCTCGGCGGTTGCGTGCTGCACCGCCAGTTCGGTGATCGCGCGCTCCACCAGACGGCGAGCGAGGAACACCTGACGCGCCTCTTCAACGCTCGGGCTCGCCACCACCGCGCCACGGTTCGGCCGCAACAGCACCACGCCTTCATGGGCCAGACGCGAAAGTGCGCGGCGAATGATGGTGCGGCTGACCCCGAAAATTTCCCCCAGCGCTTCTTCGCTCAACTTTGTACCGGGCGCCAGGCGCTGTTCGAGGATGGCCTCGAAGATATGCGCATAGACAATATCGTCCTGGGTTCCGCTGCGGCCGGCTTTGCCTGCTCGCGGTTGTTTCTTGAGGGGTTGCAACTGTTCGTTCATGGGCACTCGAGTCGGGAAGAACTGCGGCGAATTGACCGTGACTGTAATACGGCACAGTGGGTCGCTGGCAAGTATCGCGTAAAAAACAGCGCGATTGTACACAATGGAAGGTGGCAACACGACTGTACGGCTGTTTGTGACTTCCGCTGTATAGCAACGCATCGTTACGTTTGAGTTTAGGCTTAAACCCGAAATCCGTGGCTTGAACAAGGAACGCCGCTGTCATGAACGAAATCACCCACACCCGACTGCGCCCCTTTGCGGACACATCGCCCTCCGCCATCGTCGCCGGATTCATCGCGATGATGACTGGCTACACCAGTTCGCTGGTGCTGATGTTCCAGGCCGGGCAGGCGGCGGGCCTGAGCAGCGGGCAGATTTCCTCGTGGATCTGGGCGATCTCCATCGGCATGGCGGTGTGTTCGATCGGCCTTTCGCTGCGTTACCGCACGCCGATCACCATTGCCTGGTCGACGCCCGGCGCAGCCCTGTTGATCACCAGCCTCGGCGGCGTCACCTACGGAGAAGCCATCGGCGCCTACATTACCTGCGCGTTGCTGGTGACGATCTGCGGCCTGACCGGCAGCTTCGAACGGCTGGTGAAAAAGATCCCGGCCTCCCTCGCCGCCGCGTTGCTGGCGGGGATCCTGTTCAAGATCGGCAGCGAAATCTTCGTCGCCGCGCAGCACCGCACCGGGCTGGTACTGGGGATGTTCTTCACTTATCTGCTGGTCAAACGCCTGACGCCGCGTTATGCGGTGCTTGCCGCGTTGCTGATCGGCACCGCGCTGTCGGGCTTCATGGGGCTGCTGGACTTCAGCGGCTTTCATCTGGAAGTGGCGACGCCGGTCTGGACTTCGCCGCACTTTTCCCTCGCCGCGACCATCAGCATCGGCATTCCGCTGTTCGTGGTGGCGATGACCTCGCAGAACATGCCCGGCGTCGCTGTCCTTCGGGCCGACGGCTACAACGTACCGGCCTCGCCGTTGATCACCACCACCGGCATCGCGTCGTTGCTGCTGGCGCCGTTCGGTTCCCACGGCATCAACCTGGCAGCGATCAGCGCGGCGATCTGCACCGGGCCCCATGCCCACGAAGATCGCAACAAACGCTACACCGCAGCGGTGTGGTGCGGGATTTTCTACGGGATTGCCGGGGTGTTCGGCGCCACGCTGGCGGCGCTTTTTGCCGCGCTGCCCAAGGAACTGGTGCTGTCGATTGCCGCGCTGGCGCTGTTCGGTTCGATCATCAATGGCTTGAGCATCGCCATGACCGAGGTGAAGGAACGGGAAGCGGCGCTGATCACCTTCATGGTCACGGCGTCGGGGCTGACGCTGTTTTCCATCGGTTCGGCCTTCTGGGGGATTGTCGCGGGGGTATTGACCTTGCTGATCCTCAACTGGCGCAAGGCATGATTCGTTAAAAAGCAGGCATAAAAAAACGGCGACCCTCGGGTCGCCGTTTTTTTCAGTATCACTTGGCCGCGTTGATCGGCTTCTCCGGATACCAAACGTCCAGCAGCGGGCTGATTTCAGTGGTGGTCAGCTCGGAGCGGGTTTTCAGCCAGGCTTCGACAGCAGCGCGCTGCTCTTCGGAGACCGAGCCACGCTTCTGCAGGCAAACCAGACCGAAGTCGTCGCCGCCGACATAGCCCAGACCGTTGGCTTCCATGGCTTCTTTGATGAATGCTTCGAGGAAAGCGTCAATGGCTTCTTCGGACAGGTCTTCTTTGAAGCCCAGGTTCAGTTCGAAACCCAGCTCTTGAAATTCATCGACGCACAGTTTTTTGCGCAGACGCTGGGAACGGTTAGTCGCCATTGGAACAATCCTCTTAAGTAATAACGGCCGGCACTTTACCAGTTTAAGGCGGCGATTGCCCGCCTATCCGGGACGAGCGTGCGACCGCCCGTAAAAAAATAACGAATTGGCACCCTTGCGAAAGGCACAAGCTGTTACACCTTGGGGCATAATGCCGACACTTTCATGACCACTGAGGACCTTTTCATCCATGTCCTCGTCTTTTTCCCCTCGGCTGTAGGGTTTTATTTCATATGATCAAATCGTTGCGTCCTCTGCTCCTGGCCGGCCTTCTTCTGCCCCTGGCCTTACCTGTTTCCGCTGCCACCATCAACACCGCCCTGACACCCAACGTCGAAAAAGCCCTCAAGGCCAGCAAGCTGCAACCCAGCGCCCTGTCGCTGGTGATGGTGCCGCTGGATGGCCCGGGCACGCCGACCGTGTACAACGCCGACGTGTCGGTCAACCCGGCCTCGACCATGAAACTGGTCACCACCTACGCGGCGCTGGAAATGCTCGGCCCCAACCATCAGTGGAAAACCGAGTTCTACACCGACGGCGACCTGAACAGCGGCATTCTCAACGGCAACCTCTACCTCAAGGGTGGCGGCGATCCGAAGCTGAACATGGAAAAACTCTGGCTGCTGATGCGCGACCTGCGCGCCAACGGCGTGACCCAGATCACCGGCGACCTGGTATTGGACCGCAGCTTCTTCGTGCAGCCGCAACTGCCGGAATTCAACGATGACGGCAACGATGAGAACAAGCCGTTCCTGGTCAAGCCGGACTCGCTGCTGGTCAACCTCAAGGCCCTGCGTTTCGTGGCCCGCAATGACAATGGCCGGGTATTGATTTCGGTCGAACCGCCGATTGCCAGCATCAACATCGAAAACACCGTCAAAGCGCTCAACTCCAAACAGTGCACCGGCGGCGTGCGCTACAACCCGGTGCCGCAGGCCGATGGCAGCGTCACCGTGACCGTTGCCGGCCAGTTGGGCGAAGGCTGCAGCTCGCAGACGTATCTGTCGCTGCTCGACCACGCGACCTACACCGCCGGCGCCGTGCGGGCGATCTGGAAGGAACTGGGCGGCAGCATCCAGGGCAAGGATCGTCTGGCCCCGACCCCGAGCAACGCCAAAGTGCTGGCCCGTGCGTTCTCGCCGGACCTGGCGGAAATCATCCGCGACATCAACAAATACAGTAACAACACCATGGCTCAGCAGCTGTTCCTGAGCCTGGGCCAGAAATTCCGCAACGACGCCGACGGCGATGACGCCAAGGCGGCGCAGCGCGTGGTACGTCAGTGGCTGGCGAAGAAAGGCATCACCGCGCCGCACCTGGTGATGGAGAACGGCTCCGGCCTGTCACGAGCCGAGCGCGTCAGCGCCCGGGAAATGGCCGCCATGCTGCAAGCCGCGTGGCATAGCCCGTACGCCGCCGAGTACATCAGCTCGCTGCCGATTGCAGGCACCGACGGCACCATGCGCAAACGCCTGAAGACCACCGCGATGCGCGGTGAAGCCCACGTCAAGACCGGCACCCTGAACACCGTGCGCGCCATCGCCGGTTTCAGCCGCGACGTCAACGGCAACACCTGGGCGGTGGTGGCGATCCTCAACGACAAGGCACCGTTCGGTGCATCGTCGGTGCTGGATCAGGTGCTGCTGGATCTCTACAAACAGCCGCGAGCGCCGCAGACGGCTTCCGTTCTGTAAGCCGCCCTGGCAAGATCGTTCCCACGCAGTGCGTGGGAACGATCACATGGCAAACAGGATCAGTTCATCTGCCGCTCGACCCGATCCCGCCC
>NZ_JBYTBO010000006.1:0-323751 GCF_058789255.1 Pseudomonas sp. FW215-R2 | reverse complement strand
TTGAGTTTCAAGGAGTTTTCCGTTTCGACTGCGCCGGAAGTGGGGCGAATTATAGGCCTCCAGAATCTGCCGTCAACTCTTAATTGCGCTTTTCTTGCAAAACCTGCCTTTTACCCAGCAAACGCGGGATTCGGCGGGCTACCGGCGGCAGTCGCAGCACAAGAAGCAGCCCACCTATAGAGGCATAGACCGCCCACTCTTTAAGATCGGCGCGCACAATCCACAACATATGCAGCAATCCCAACCCGAGAATGACATACGCCAGCCGGTGCAACTTCTTCCAGCGCGCGCCCAAACGACGCTGGCTATAACGATTGGACGTCACCGCCAACGCCAGCAACCCCAGGAATCCAAGCGTACCGACAATAATGTACGGGCGCTTGCGCAACTCCACTCCCAGCTGCGACCAGTCGAAACCCAGAATGAATGCCATATAGCTGCATAAATGCAAAACCACATACGCAAAACACCAGAGCCCCAACTGCCGGCGCACAGCGATCCACCCTCCCCACCCCGTAAACTTCTGCAGCGGCGTCAGGCTCAACGTGACCAGTAGCAACACCAGCGTCCCGAGCCCAAGTCGATCAACCAGGACTTTTCCGGGGTCTGGCCCGAGCAGATCCTCAAAGGCCTGATAGAACCACCACAACGGCCAGATAGCCGCCGCAATAAAAACGCCCACACGCCAGAACGGATATCGCATCAGTAATTCTTCCGCAGATCGAGCCCTGTATATAAAGAAGCGACTTCGTCCGAGTAGCCGTTGAACATCTGCGTATCACGCACATTTGGCTTGAACAGACTATTAGGAAGGCGTCGCTCCCGAGCCTGAGTCCAGCGAGGGTGATCAACCGTCGGGTTCACATTGGCATAAAACCCATACTCGTCCGCTGCAATGCTTTGCCAGGTCGTCTTTGGCTGCTCACTGACCAGACTGATCCGCACGATGGATTTGACACTCTTGAAGCCATACTTCCATGGCACCACCAGACGCAACGGCGCGCCGTTCTGATTCGGCAATTCACGGCCGTACATGCCCACTGCCAGGATCGCCAATGGATTCATCGCCTCATCCAGACGCAAACCTTCTACATAAGGCCAGTCGATCAGGGCAAATCCCGACCGCTGTCCGGGCATACTCTTCGGATCCTGCAAGGTTTCAAAACGAATGTATTTGGCGTTGGACGTCGGCTCCACCTGCTTGAGCAGCGCCGAAACAGGGAAACCGATCCAAGGGATGACCATCGACCATGCCTCGACACAACGCAGGCGATAGATTCGCTCCTCCAACTGATAAGGCTTCATGAAGTCTTCCAGTGCATAGCGCCCCGGTTTCCCCACCTCCCCGTCCACCACCACACTCCAGGGTTCGGTCTTCAGCGATCCGGCATTCGCCGCCGGATCCCCCTTGTCGGTACCGAACTCATAGAAGTTGTTGTAGTGGGTCGCGTCCTTATAGGGCGTGATCGCCTCATCCTTGACGTTCACGGCGCCCCATTTAATAGAAGGCTGCTTCTCGGTAAACCAGGCGGGCGCATTGCCAGACTCGACATCGGCATAACGGGCAGCCTCTTCAGCACTGGCCCAGCGCGGCAGACTGCTCATGGCCAGACCGGCCGCAGTCGCTCCGAGCAATTGCCGGCGAGAGAGATAAATGGATTCAGGCGTGACGTCCGACTCGTGGCAGTCGGACGCTTTGGGGATTTTGATCAGCATGACAACTCCGCAGTTTTGGAGGACAGATGCACCCATAGACTGCGGAGTATGAGGGAAATTACATCACTCGACGTTTTTGTGGCGACGAAGATGCAACAGGTACTGCACAGGGCCCGAGGCCGCATAGGCAAGGAACACCAACAGCAGAATACGCGGAGGATCACTGAACACCACGGCGAACACCAGCACCACCGCCAGGATCGCCACGAATGGTACGCGCCCTTTCAGGTCCAGCTCCTTGAAGCTGTTGTACTTGATGTTGCTGACCATCAGCATACCGGCGGCCGCGACCATCAGTGCAACCAGGAACGACATCTTCGAACCCTGGATCCCGTAATCGCTGAACGCCCAGACAATCCCCGCGACCACACCGGCAGCTGCCGGACTGGCCAGACCGATGAAGTAGCGCTTGTCTGCGGTGCCCACCTGAGTATTGAAGCGCGCCAGACGCAACGCTGCGCCGGCCACATAGATGAAGGCGACCATCCAGCCGACCTTGCCCATGTCACCCAAGGCCCAACCGAATGCCAGCAATGCCGGCGCGACGCCAAACGCAACCATGTCCGACAGCGAGTCGTACTCGGCACCGAATGCACTTTGGGTATTGGTCATGCGTGCCACACGGCCGTCGAGACCATCGAGCACCATGGCGACAAAAATCGCGATAGCCGCGAAGGCGAAGTACTTGCTCGCATTCGCCGAGTCCCCGGCGCTCAACGCAGCCTGGGCGCTCATCGAATTGATGATGGAATAGAACCCTGCAAACAGGTTCGCAGTGGTGAACAGATTCGGCAAAAGATAGATACCACGATGCCGGACTTTACGACCTTCTGCGTCATGCCCTTCTTCGACATGCTCATCGATGGGCAGCAGGCTTTCGGCGTCTGAAGCCTGGTTCGGCTCTTCGGGACGTTCGCTCATGGACATTACCTTGCAACGGATTGGACATTTTCGACAGGTGTCTGGGACGACGGTTCGGCCACAAACGATGCAGCTTTATACCAGAACCGCCCGCCCATACGAAAAAACGCGGCCGAGGCCGCGTTTTTTCATACAAGGGTCGACGACTTAGTTTTTGGCTTTGTCGACGATCTTGTTGGCACCGATCCACGGCATCATGGAGCGCAGTTGCTCGCCGATGATTTCGATACCGTGAGCGGCGTTGTTACGACGCTTGGCGGTCATCGAAGGGTAGCCGGTTGCGCCTTCGCTGATGAACATTTTGGCGTATTCGCCGTCCTGAATACGTTTCAGGGCGTTGCGCATGGCCTGACGGGACTCGGCGTTGATCACTTCCGGGCCAGTCACGTACTCGCCGTACTCAGCGTTGTTGGAGATCGAGTAGTTCATGTTGGCGATACCGCCTTCGTACATGAGGTCAACGATCAGTTTCAGTTCGTGCAGGCACTCGAAGTAGGCCATTTCCGGCGCGTAGCCAGCTTCAACCAGAGTTTCGAAACCGGCTTTTACCAGTTCAACGGTACCGCCGCACAGAACGGCTTGTTCGCCGAACAGGTCGGTTTCGGTCTCGTCCTTGAAGGTGGTTTCGATGATGCCGGTACGACCGCCACCAACGCCGGCGGCGTAGGACAGTGCAACGTTCTTGGCGTTGCCCGAGGCGTCCTGGTAGATCGCGATCAGGTCAGGGATACCGCCGCCTTTCACGAACTCGGAACGTACGGTGTGGCCCGGGGCTTTCGGCGCGATCATGATCACGTCGAGGTCGGCACGCGGAACAACCTGGTTGTAGTGGATCGCGAAGCCGTGGGAGAAGGCCAGGGTGGCGCCTTTCTTGATGTTCGGCTCGATTTCGTTCTTGTACAGGGAAGACTGGAACTCGTCCGGGGTCAGGATCATGACCAAGTCGGCAGCAGCAACGGCGGAAGCAACATCAGTCACTTTCAGGCCGTGGGCTTCAGCCTTGGCAACGGTAGCCGAACCTTTACGCAGACCGACGGTAACGTCGACACCGGAGTCTTTCAGGTTGCACGCTTGAGCGTGGCCCTGGGAGCCGTAACCGATGATGGCAACTTTCTTGCCCTGGATGATCGACAGGTCGCAGTCTTTATCGTAGAAAACTTTCATGAATTTCCCCTTTATATCCAGGCCGTTCAGGCCATTCGCTAATTTGGTTTAGATGCTGAGTACTTTGTCGCCGCGGGCAATACCGGTGACGCCACTACGGACGGTTTCCAGAATCGATGCGGTGCCGATGGACTGAATGAAGCTGTCGAGCTTGTCGCTGGTACCGGTCAGTTGAACGGTATACACGCTGGCGCTGACGTCGACGATCTGTCCACGGTAAATATCGGTGGTGCGTTTGATCTCGGCGCGCTGGGCGCCAGTGGCCTTGACCTTGACCAGCATCAGTTCGCGCTCGATGTGAGCACTTTCCGACAGGTCCACCAGCTTGACCACTTCGATCAGCTTGTTCAGGTTTTTGGTGATCTGCTCGATGATTTCATCGTGGCCGACAGTGGTCAGCGTCAGACGCGACAGAGTCGGGTCTTCGGTCGGCGCCACGGTCAGGCTTTCAATGTTGTAGTTGCGCTGCGAGAACAGGCCGACTACGCGAGACAAAGCACCGGGTTCGTTTTCCAGAAGCAAGGAAATAATGTGCCGCATGATTAGGTACGCTCCGTCTTGCTCAGCCACATATCGCGCATGGAGCCGTCTTTGATCTGCATCGGGTAGACGTGCTCGCTGGTGTCGACCGAAATGTCGAGCACCACCAGGCGATCCTTCAGGGCGAACGCTTCTTCCATCTTCGACTTCAAATCTTTCGATTCGGTGATGCGCACGCCGACGTGACCATAGGCCTCGGCCAGCTTGACGAAATCAGGCAGCGATTCCATGTAGGAGTGCGAGTGACGGCTGCCGTAACTCATGTCTTGCCACTGACGAACCATGCCCAGTACACCGTTGTTCAAGATCACGATCTTGACCGGCAAACCGTATTGCAGGCAGGTCGACAGCTCCTGGATGTTCATCTGGATGCTGCCTTCACCGGTGACGCACGCAACGTCAGACTCAGGGAAGCTCAAGGCGATACCCATCGCGGCCGGCAGACCGAAGCCCATCGTGCCCAGACCACCGGAGTTGATCCAGCGGTTCGGCTTGTTGAACTTGTAGTACTGCGCAGCAAACATCTGGTGCTGGCCCACGTCGGAGGTCACAAAGGCATCGCCCTTGGTCACTTCGCACAGAGTTTCGATCACGGTCTGCGGCTTGATCTTGCTGCCGTCGCCCTTGTCGTAAGGGAACAGGCCGCGATCACCGCGCCACTCGTCAACTTGCTTCCACCAGCTGGCGACCGCTTCCTTGTTCGGGGTTTCGCCGATTTCCTTGAGGATCGTGACCATTTCGGTCAGGACGCTCTCCACCGGGCCAACGATTGGCACGTCAGCCTTGATGGTCTTGGAAATCGAAGCCGGGTCGATGTCGATGTGGATGATCTTGGCGTTCGGGCAGAACTTCGGCGCGCCGTTGATCACGCGATCGTCGAAACGCGCACCGACCGCCAGGATCACATCAGCATGGTGCATCGCCAGGTTCGCGGTGTAGCTGCCGTGCATGCCGAGCATGCCGATGAACTGACGGTCAGTGCCAGGGTAGCCACCGAGGCCCATCAAGGTATTGGTGACCGGCAGGTTGAGCATTTGCGCCAGTTCGGTCAGCGGCGCGGAGCCGTTGCCGAGAATCACGCCACCGCCGGAGTACAGCACGGGACGCTTGGCCGCCAGGAGCATTTCTGCTGCCTTGCGGATTTGCCCGGAGTGACCGCGAACGGCCGGGCTGTAGGAACGCAGTTTGGCTTTCTTCGGGAAGATGTATTCGAACTTCTCGGCCGGATTGGTCATGTCTTTCGGGATATCGACCACGACCGGGCCCGGACGACCGGATTGCGCCAGGTAGAAGGCTTTCTTCATGACTTCCGGGATTTCGGACGCGTGCTTGATCATGAAGCTGTGCTTCACGATCGGCCGGGAGATACCGATCATGTCGGTTTCCTGGAACGCGTCGGTGCCGACCATGGTGCTTGGCACCTGACCGGAAATGATCACCATCGGAATCGAGTCCATGTAGGCCGTGGCAATACCGGTGATGGCGTTTGTGGCGCCTGGACCGGAAGTCACCAGTACCACACCGGCTTTACCGGTGGCACGGGCGTAGCCGTCAGCCATATGGGTAGCCGCTTGTTCGTGACGAACCAGGATGTGGGTCACTTCCGGTTCTTTGAACAGGGCATCGTAAACATGAAGAAGAGCACCACCCGGGTACCCGTAGATATATTTGACGCCTTCGTCACGCAAGAAGCGGACGAGCATCTCACCGCCAGATAAAAGCTCCACGTTGTTCACCTCTAAAACGCCAGAATACCGTCCACAAAAAAAGCGAACGGGTCTTAATAGGTTTACTTCTCGGCAGAGCATGAGCGACGGTGGTCGCCGACTACGTCAGCACTGACTGAGCAAGTATTGGGATCGTCCCAAGTGTTGCGGGCCTTTCCCACCCAGCGCGAGGTAACGCGTTGCGGGTGTAACAGGTCGACGCGGATATGCGCCTCATGATCTGCCGAGAGGGTCTGCTTCTGGCAGTCCCTGTACAGCGGACTTTGGATTCTTCTGTTTCGCCCTCTCCAAGTCAAGCCGTCAATGTGCTTAATTGTGGGTAAGCACATGAGAACGCAAGAAAAAACCTGAAAAGCGCTACTCTGTTAGCGTCAATTGCGCAATTTTGCCAAGGAATCAGCATGCGAACGCTCCTCGTCATCCTGCTGATCGGCCTCAGCCCCTGGTGCATGGCCGGTCAGATCTACAAATGGGTCGATGCTCAAGGTGTCACGCATTTCGATGCGCAGCCGCCACAAGGTCAAACGGCGACCACAGTGCAAACGCCTCCCTCGCCTGCTCCGCGCCCCACCGCGATGCCCGGCAGCGGCGCGTTGGGCGATCAGAAAGCCATCGACGACAAGGTCAGGAAACAGGTCGCCGAGCAACAGGCTCAGCTCAAGACCTTCTGCGAACAGGCTCGCACGAACCTGGCGCAGTTACAGAACAATCCGCGCTTGAGGGAAGAGACCGAGGGGGAATTGCGGCGGCTGAGCGATACGCAACGTCAGGAGCGTATCGCAGAGACGCAGAAGCAGATTGCCGAGAACTGCCAGTGATCACTGGCAGTCGGCCGTTCAGCGCGAAGCAGTGATCAGCAGGTCGAACTCTTTGAGCAATACCTGCAACTGCCGATCCTTGCCCTGCAGATTGCGTTGGGCGAAGACCATTTCGGCCATTTCCTGAATGCCCGAGGCGTTGGGCAATGGCAGGTCCTGCTCGAGGATCATCTTCATCCGCGGCAGGAAGATCCATTGCAGCCACTGCTCGAAATCGAGCGTGTCGACCGAGAATGGCTCGACACTGCTCAAGGCTTCAACCGAAGGCTGGACGTCATCCCACCAGCCCTGGGTGCGCAGTTCGCGCTCGATCAACAACAATTGATCGGCAACTTTCGAGAAACGCGCGTCCATCACAGCGAAACCTTGGCCTTCTGACGGGCCAGTGCGGCGCCGGCGGAATCACCCTGTTTTTCGCGAGCCTGGGCAATCAGTTCCCACAGGCTGGCCTGCAAGTCCGGACGACCGTTGGCCATGGTCAGCGCGCGGCGGGCAGTTTGCTCGGCTTGCGGGGCATCGCCCTGAGCCATGCGCACCTGCGCCAGACGGTAAAGCACTTGTGGCTCACGCGGGGCAACACGCTGAGCGCGCTCAAGGCTGGAGGACGCACCGTTCAGATCGCCACCGGCCTGCTGTTGCTGCGCGGTAGTCAACAAGGCGAGCACCGGACCGTCCAGTTGCTCGTCGGCAGACAGACCGCCGCCGCTGCTGCTGGCCGATGGAATGCCGCTAGGCGTCGAAGGCATGCTGTAACTGCCGGAGCTGATCGGTGCCGATTCGACCGGCGAAGGGTTGTATGGCCCCGCAGTGATACCACCGGACGCCGGGCCCGGCACGATCGGCGAGCTGCTGATCGGCGTCGACGTCGCAGCGCCACCCGGCACCATCACCACCACACCGGTATCGCCCTGCGGGATAGCCTGAGTCTGGCCCTGCACAGGACGTTTCACCGTCGTCTGCCGGAAGCCACCATTGGCCGAAATGCGTTCACTGTTGGACACAGCCGTGCCCGAATCGACAACCGGGATCGAACCACGCTGTACGGTGGAGCAGCCGCTGAGCAAAGCCACGGCGGTCACCGCTGGAATCAACCACTTGTTCACTTGAAACCCTCTTCGCTTAATTCATCCAGCCCTTGACCCAATCCATCACCGACTCGCTCGACGCCGGGCTTTCGCCCGCGCAGGAGGCGCCGGGTGGCGGTTCGCTGCCGCGAATATACGGCATCTGCACGGCGCCCGGACAGTTGGCATCAGAGCCTTGGCCGGTACGCGAATCAACCCACGCCTGAACCACGTTGTCCGGCTGCGGCATGTCCAGCGGCAGCGGATCGGCCTTGCGCATGAAACTGGTCCAGACCTGCAACGCACCGGTGGCACCGGTGAACGGCGTCTTGCCGTTGTCGTCCCGACCGAGCCAGACCACTGCCAGCAGATCCTGACTGAATCCGGCGAACCAGCTGTCCCGTGAATCGTTACTGGTACCGGTCTTGCCCGCCAGTGTCAGGGTCTTGGGCAGCACGTTATAGACCGAGCTGCCGGTACCTTCACGCATGACGCGCTGCATGGCGTTCTGGATCAGGTAGATCGAGGCCGGATCGAAACGCTGCTCGATCTGGAACGGATAACGCTTGAGCGGCTCGCCCTCGGCGGTCAGCACGCTGCGAATCCCGCGCATCGGCGTGTTGAAACCACCGTTGGCGAGGGTCTGGTACATGGTCGCGACTTCGATCGGCGTCATGCCACCGGCACCCAGCAGCATCGACGGGAAGGCCGGGAACTCACGGGTTACGCCCAGACGCCCGATGGTCTTGAGGACATTCGGAACACCCACCGCCAGCCCGAGACGCGAGGTCGACAGGTTGTAGGAGTGTGCCAGCCCTTGATAGAGGAACACCGTACCGTGGGAGCGACGATCATAGTTCTGCGGTTTCCAGACCTGGCCATCCGCGCCCTTGATGGAAAGCGGATCGTCCGACAGCCAACTGGTCAGCGTGTACTGGCTCGGTTTCTCCAGTGCCGTCAGATAAACCGCAGGTTTGACCAGCGAGCCGATCGGTCGCACCGCATCCAGTGCCCGGTTGAACCCGGCGTAACTGGCCTGACGGCTGCCGATCATCGCCTGGACTTCGCCGGTTTCCGGATTGGTCACGACCATCGCCGCTTCCACGTCATCGGAACCCTTGCGGCCGGAAAGACGCTTGAAGGTGTCATTGACCGAAGCTTCGGCTTTCATCTGCAGGATCGGGTCGAAACTGGTGAAGATCCGCAGACCTTCCTCGGTCAAGTCTTCGTCGCGGTAGTCTTCACGCAACTGGCGTTTGACCAGATCGATGAAGCCCGGGAACGAGCTGTCGGCCAGCTTGCCGCGCGAGGTCACGCCCAGCGGCATTTTCTTCGCGGCTTCGACCTGCTCGGCAGTGGCGACGCCCTGTTGCTCAAGCACGTCGAGCACCAGGTTGCGTCGCTCCAGCGCCCGCTCCGGGTTGCGACGCGGGTTGTAATAGGAAGGGCCCTTGACCATGCCGACCAACAGCGCGACCTGATGCAGTTTCAGCTCGGACAATGGCTGGCCGAAGAAGAACTGGCTGGCCAGGCCGAAACCGTGTACCGCACGCTGACCGTCCTGACCGACGAAGACTTCGTTGAGGTAGGCCTCTAGAATTTCCTTCTTGTCGTAATGCACCTCGAGCAACAGCGCCATCATCGCTTCGGTGAGCTTGCGGGTCAGGCTGCGTTCGTTGGTGAGGTAGAAGTTCTTGACCAGTTGCTGGGTCAGCGTACTGCCGCCCTGAGTCATCTTGCCGCCAGAGGTGTTGACCCAGATCGCCCGGGCAATCGACTTCGGCGACACACCCCAGTGACTGTAGTAATCCCGGTCTTCCACAGCGACCAGGGTTTCCAGCAGGTACGGCGGCACCTGATCGAGCTTGATCAGAATCCGGTCTTCAAGGTTTTTCGGGTAGATCCCGCCGATCATCAGCGGCTCCAGGCGCACCACCGACAACTTCGAACCGTTCGTCGCCGAAAGCTCGGCCACGTAATCACCGGAGAAACGCACGCGCACCGGCTGCGGTTTCTCGAGGCCTTCATAGAACTGGAAGCCACGGGTGTTCAGATCGACGGTATTGCCGTTGACGGCTGCAGCGCCGGGGCCATTGCTCACGGCCTCGCGGCGATAGCCCAGGGCGTCGAGTTCGGTGAGGAAATCGTCCTTGCTCAGTTTCTGTCCGACGAACAGCTCGAGCGGACGCGCGTATACCTTGGCCGGGATGGTCCAGCGCTTGCCGGAGAATTTCTCCTGCACCACGGCATCGAGGTAAACGGCGAAGCCAGCCAGCACCACAAGGCCGACCAGACTGAGTTTAAGGGCCCAGCCCAACCATGGGCGCAGGCCCCGGGAAGGTGGTTTTTTAGGGGTGCGGGGGGATCGAGTACGAGTCATGGCGGCGGATTATACGCACTTTATTCATACTCAACAGGAGCGCTCCGAGGTTTGCGTCGGGCTGGCGAGCGGCCATAATGGCGACCTCGAATTTCCCCAGTCTCTGAAGGATCGCCTGTGAGCCAGTCCCTGATCGCCGCCCTGCAAAACCCGGCCCTGTTTGCGCACCCTGTCGAAGGGTTTCAGGTCATCGAAACCCATATCTCGTGGGTCCTGCTCACTGGTCCTTACGCTTATAAAGTGAAGAAGCCGGTGAACTTCGGCTTTCTCGACTTCACCAGCCTCGAATCCCGCGAGCATTTCTGCGGCGAAGAGCTGCGCCTCAACCAGCGCCTGACCGACGATTTGTATCTGGAAGTGATTCCAGTCACCGGCACTGTCGAAGCCCCGCAACTGGGTGGCGAAGGCCCGGCCATCGAATACGTGCTGAAAATGCGCCAGTTCCCGCAGACCGGCCTGTTGAGCACCCTGCAAGCCAATGGCGAGCTGACCACCACACACATCGACGAAATGGCCGAGCAGATCGCTCGTTTCCACCTCAGCGCGCCGATAGTCCCGGCCGAGCACGATGCCGGCACGCCTGAAAGCGTGATGGCGCCGGTTCGCCAGAACTTCGAACAAATCCTGCCGTTCCTCAGTGACAAGGCCGATCTGCTGCAACTGGATGCCCTGCAAGCCTGGGCCGAAAGCAGCTTCGAACGCTTGAAGCCACTGTTCGCCCAGCGCAAGGCACAAGGTTTCACCCGCGAATGCCACGGTGACATTCACCTGGGCAACGCCACGCTGATCGACGGCAAAGTGGTGATCTTCGACTGCATCGAATTCAACGAACCGTTCCGTTTCACCGACGTTTGGGCCGACACCGGTTTCCTGGCGATGGACCTGGAAGACCGCGGCCTGAAATCCCTGGCCCGTCGTTTCATCAGCCAATACCTGGAGCTGACCGGCGACTATCAGGGCCTGGAAGTACTGAACTTCTACAAGGCTTACCGCGCATTGGTTCGCGCGAAAGTTGCGCTGTTCAGCATGCCGGCCGACGCAACCCCGGTGCAGCGCGCCACCACCCTGCGCCAGTACCGCAACTACGCCAACCTGGCGGAAAGTTACAGCACCATTCCTTCGCGCTTCATGGCAATCACCCACGGCGTATCCGCTGTAGGCAAAAGCCACGTAGCCATGCGTCTGGTCGAGGCGCTGGGCGCAATTCGCCTGCGTTCCGATGTGGAGCGCAAGCGTCTGTTCGGCGAACAAACCGTCGCCAACGATGTTCAGGCCGGCATTTATAGCGCCGACGCCAGCACAGCGACTTATGCGCGCCTGCATGAAATCGCCGAAGTGATCCTGCACGCCGGTTTCCCGGTGGTGATCGATGCCACTTACCTCAAGCGCGAACAACGTGACAGCGCAGCCAAGGTCGCCGAGGCCACTGGCGCGCCGTTCCTGATCCTCGACTGCAACGCACCACAAGCGGTTATCGAGAGCTGGCTGGCCCTGCGTCAGGCAGACAAAAAGGATCCGTCCGACGCCACGCTGGCTGTGATCGAAGCGCAACAAGCCAATCGTGAAGCGCTGACCCCGGACGAAATTCTGCGCAGCAAGCGCGTGCAGACCAATGAGTCCGGAACCCTGGATACTGTCGTGGCGCAAATCCGCCAGCGCCTGCCAGGTCTGTAAGAAACTATTTCGGCCGTGAAGCCCTCGCTCGCTTCACGGCCGTCAAATAGTGGCACTATACTGGCGTCATAAAACCAACAGGTGATCTGACATGAGCCAGCCGAAACTTCTCGACACCCCGCTTTATGCCTTGCTGCACAAAGACGACATAACCGGTTTCAACAAAGAACGTCCGAAAGACGGTCCGATCGATATGGTCGGCGGTGATTTTCGCGGCCTCGACCTGCGTGAACTGAACGCCGATGGCGTGGATTTCCGGGACGCCTACTTCCGTTCCGCTGATCTGCGCGGCATCGACTTTCGCAATGCGGCGCTGGAAGGTGCGAGCCTGGCCCACGCGCAGATTTCCGGCGCTTACTTCCCGCCGGAACTGAGTGCAGACGAAATCCTGATGTCGATGAACTTCGGTACACGCCTGCGCTATCGCACTCGCTAAGCCACCGAGAGGCTGACCCGTCCAGCGCCCCCGCTTTGCGCTGGACTGCGTGCTATTCGTGCTTTTCCCACGCCCTCCCCGTCCTGATCCATCAGCGAAAATCTGACCTTTCTTAGAAGCGTTTGCGTCGAATCCGACCAAACAACCACGCTTTTCCTACTGATGGCTACACTCCTGAGAAGCTCGCCCACGCACCATTCGGCCGTCGCAAGGAGGCTTGATGAATGATGAACTGCAACACCTGAAGAATCTTGGCAAGACGTCGGCGCAATGGCTGCATGCCGTGGGCATCCACAGCGCCTCGGATCTGCGTCGCCTGGGCGCCGTGGATGCCTATCGGGCCGTGCGCACGCGCGGGTTCCGGGCGTCGAAGGTGTTGTTGTATGCGATCGAAGGGGCGCTGATGGATGTGCACTGGAACGACATCCCCGCCGAACGCAAGGACGCTCTGAACAAACAGCTCGAAGCCATTTCCTCTCGCCACAAGAACTGACGGGCACCCACCTTCATGTATCTGCTCGGGGAACAATCGGCGCCGGCCGAAGCAATGATCAACTGCTTGCAGAGTCTGCCCGGTCAATTTCTGCGAGACCTTGAACCGTGCGGGCCCGTGCTGGAACTGGAGGCCACGGATGATCTGAAGGCGCAGTTGCCGGGTGATCAGCTGTTTTTACTGACAGAGGGCATCATCAACGGCCAGTTCGGTGGCCGGGCGCTTTTCTACTGGCAGGAAGGTGATCTGATCGGTCTGCAGCAAAGCCCGGACTGGACGGATTGCATCCTGCGTTCGGAAGGACCGTTGAGCCTGCTGCCCTACCGTCGACGCGATTTATTTCAGCATGTGTATTCAGAACCGGCCCGTTCGGAGCAATTTCTGCACTATCTGCTCGGGCAAATGGCGCTCCTGGCCCATGCGGTTGCCGAGCTGAAGCCACGGGAGTTTCGCAGCACCAATGGCTTCAAACGGGTCGAGGCCGGAGAAGTGTTGATCCGCGAGGGCGATCCCGCCGATCACGTGTTCGTGATCATCGAGGGACACGCGCAGGCATTCGTCGACGGGCACAAGGTTGGGGAAGTGCCAAAGGACGAGATTTTCGGCGCCATGGCGATATTCACCGGCGAACCGCGCAACGCTACCGTCGTTACCTGCGAGCCGAGCACGGTGATGCTGATTCCAGGCGATCAGTTTTTGAGCATGACCCGCAGCAATCCGAAAATCGCCCACAGCCTGATCGAAAGCATGGCGCGACGCATCGACCAGCTCAACAAGCAGCTCACGGCACTTGACCGTCCAGTCTGAAGCCCAGTGTTTGCAGGGCTTTTCAGCCATTCCCCAAACAAAACCGAAGAAATGGAAAAACACACGTTGACTTGTTAATGAGAATCGCTATGATTATCACAACTGGTCGCGAGATCAGTCGATATTCTGAAAAGCCCTTGGTTCGGACTCTCAGATTATCTCCTCATCAGGCTAATCACGGTTATTTGACCCGGTTTTTTACCGGGTCTTTTTTTGCCTGCAAGAAAGTCATTGGCCGAACTGTTTACGCATCTCGGCGCAGTAATCCGGTTTCGGTGTGGCCGGCGTGAACCAGACATAATCGGCCATGGCCGCCGTGACCTCGCTGCCCTGCTCCGCCAGCATCAGCACCGTCGGCGCTTCGGGCGCGCCCAGATCCAGCACATGCAGCGGCACACCAACATCCTTGCGCGCATGGAACGCACCAGCGAACAACAATGCCGGCGCAGGCGCCGCCATCAACCGTGAGGCCATCCGCCGATCCCGTTGCTGCTGCACCGCCAGCATCGCCGGCATTTGCGATTGGGGCAGCAAGCCGCAGTGAGAATCGTTGATCTGCCCGGCCAGCTCGTTTTTCACCGACTCGGCGTTGCTGCGATCCCCCTTCAATACCGGAGGGTCGCGATAGAACGCACGAATTTCAATGTTATCGAGATTGGCCGCCAACAGTGGATACGGTTGCGTGAAAGCAAACCGCACAATCGGTCCGTAGAGTTTCCAGTCCCAACCGTCCTGCCACGCCAGCTCGACCGGGAGATCAATAGGAGGCTTTGCGGAATGGTGTACGTCATCAACCCGCGATTGTTGATCGGGTGTCAGCATTTCAAGCAGGAGACTGCCCTGGGGACGCGCTTCGCCCAGCGTCTGCAACAGCCACAATTGCACGGCATGATGATCGGCGTTGTCATGTTGCTCACCGACGATCACCCGTGCCGGCTTGCCCAGACGCGTCAGCAATTCGTGCGGGGTAATCAGTGTTCCGCTGCGCAGGTCGCGAATCTCGCCAGTGACCGGTGGCGGAGCGACATGTTGGCAACCGCCAAGCAACAACACCGCAAACAGCAAAATCCCACGCATGCTTTCACCTCGATGACGAAATCAGCGGGCGATGATCAGCGGATGCCCGCGCTCCGGGTGCGACTGCACCAGAACCTCCAGACCGAAAACGGCCTTGAGCGATTCAGGACGCAACACCTGCTGCGGCGTGTCCAGCGCCACCGGGCGCCCCCCTTCAAGCAGCAGGATGCGATCACAATAGCGCGCCGCCAGGTTCAGATCATGCAGGATCACCATCACTGCAGCGCCACGATCGGCAAACTCACGCACGGCTTGAAGGGTGGTGTGTTGATGCAGTGGATCGAGCATCGAAGTCGGCTCATCCAGCAACAAGGTCTGCCCGGCCTGCCCCGGCCACAACTGCGCCAGCACGCGGGCCAGATGCACCCGCTGGCGCTCGCCACCGGACAACGCCAGATAACTGCGTCCGCTCAGATGACCGGCATCCGCTGCCAGCAACGCGGCGGTAACAATCTCGTCGTCGCGCACTCTGCCGGTCTGATACGGCAAACGCCCCATCCCGACCACTTCTTCGACGCGAAAGGCAAAATCCAGCGTCGACACCTGGGGCAATACCGCCAGCCGCTGAGCGCGCTGACTGCCACTCCAATGGCTCAAGGCTTCGCCGTCGAGAGAAACGCTGCCTTCACTGGCCGTCAGTTCCCCGCACAATGCCCCGAGCAAAGTGCTTTTGCCGGCGCCATTGGGGCCGAGTACACCGAGCACTTCACCCGACTCCAGTTGCAGATTGACGTCAGCCAATACCGTCTTGCGGCCACGACGGATGTGCAGATTGTGCGCACGCAACATCAGGCACGTCCTCGCAGCAGCAGATAAAGGAAGAACGGCGCGCCGATAAATGCAGTGACAATGCCAATCGGCAACTCTGCCGGCGCCAGCGCCAGCCGCGCCACCAGATCCGCCAGCAACAACAGACTGGCACCGGCCAGCACCGAAGCCGGCAACAGCACGCGATGATCTGGCCCGGCGAGCAAACGCACCAGATGCGGCACCACCAGCCCGACAAATCCGATCATCCCGGCCGCCGCCACTGCAGCCCCGACACCCAGCGCGGTGCAGAACACCAGCTCACGCTTGAGTCGCTCGACATCGATCCCCAGATGTCCGGCTTCCGACTCCCCGAGCAACAACGCATTGAGTGCCTTCGCCCGGCGAGGAAGCCAAAGTGCGACACCGGCGCTGATGATCAGCAACGGCCACAACCGCGCATAACTCGCGCCGTTGAGGCTGCCAAGGTTCCAGAAAGTCAGGGTTCGCAGGGTCGCGTCGTCCGCCAGATAGGTAAAAAGCCCCACAGCAGAACTGGCGAGCGCAGTCAGGGCGATGCCTGCCAGCAACATGGTCGCGACATTGGTCTGCCCGTTGCGACGGCCGAGCCGGTAGACCAGCGCCGTCACACCAAGACCACCGAGAAATGCACACACAGACAGCAGATACGGCCCGAACCACTCCGGCAAACCGCCGAAAAGCGAACCGCCGACAATCGCCACTGCCGCGCCCAGCGCAGCACCGCTGGACACACCGACCAACCCAGGATCGGCCAACGGATTACGAAACAACCCCTGCATCGCCACGCCGGACAACGCCAGTACGCCGCCGACGGCCAGTCCGAGCAAAGTCCTCGGCAGGCGAATCTGCCCGAGAATCAGTTCAGCCTGCTCCAGCCCGTCCGGCGCCAGCGGCACGCCGATCATGCGCAAGGCAGCCCGCAAGGTATCGAACAGCGGCAGGCTGACCGGCCCCAAGGCCAGCGACAGCCAGATCGCCAACAGACACAGCAGGATCAGGCCGATGAACAAGCCACGGGGTTTGACCAGCGTGGTCATTGGCCGCTCTGGGTCGGGTAGAAACCGTCAGACAGGGTTTTCAGCGCTCCCGGCAAACGCGGCCCGAGCCCGCCGACCAGCAGCGTCGGGTCCAGCTCCAGCACGCGTCCGGACTTGGCCGCACGGCTGGAATTGAGGATCGGGTTCTCCTTGAACAGCGCCGCTTTCGCCGCTTCGCCGGTCAGTGCGCGGTCAGCAAACACCAACACTTCGGGGTCGAGCCCGGCCAGGGACTCCACGGAAAACGGTTTGTAACCGGTGTGAGTGGCCAGGTTGTGCCCGCCCGCCTGTTGCAGCAGCCAATCGGCGGCGGTGTCCTTGCCGGCAATCAATGGTTTGCCGCCGGCATGCCCGAGCAGCAACAACACACCGGGAGCCTTGTGTTTTGACTGCACCGCAACCACCCGCGCCTTCTGTGCATCAAGTTGCTGTTGATAACTTTGCAGCAGTTGCGTCGCCTGAGTCTCGGCGCCCAGCAACTGACCCAGATGGGTGACGTTTTTCTCCAGCGTCGGCAGGTCCGGCTGAGCGGAAAACAATTCCACCTGCACCTTGGCACCGCGAACCTGCGTGATCACCGGAGGCGGGCCCATTTCCTCAGTGCCGATCAGGATGTCCGGACGCAGGCTGAGGATGCCTTCCGCCGACAGACTGCGCTGGTAACCAATGCTCGGCAGCGACTTGAGGGATTCGGGATGCTGGCTGGTGGTGTCGACGCCCACCAGTTTCGCCTCGCCGCCCAACGCACTCACCCACTCCGACAAGGCACCGCCGGCACTGACCCAACGTTGCGGCAATTGGGCCGCTGCAGCCTGGTGGCTGACAAAAAGTCCGACACACAGCACGGCAACGCGGGTACTCAGGCGCATAGACAGCTTCCTTGAAGGATTTTCCCGGGCATCGGGACGGCAGGCCAAGTATCCTCGGCAGCGGTCACCGCGCAGCGGGCGAAGGCGGCCATTTGATAATTGTTTGCATTTAAACGTCAAGCTCGGACATATCCGGACATGAGCTGACACTTGAGGATAGCCATGAAGTTTCTGTGCACGGGCGCCGATCTGGCCGAGGCCGCCAGCCGCGGTTTCGAGATCGATGGTAAAAAACTGTTCGCCGTACGCCGGGCCGGCCAGGCGTACGTCTACCTCAACCGTTGCCCGCACCGGGGCGTCGGGCTCGAATGGCAACCCGACCAGTTTCTCGACCCGAGCAACAGCCTGATCCAGTGCGCCACTCATGGCGCACTGTTTCTGATCGAGGACGGTGAATGCGTGGCGGGCCCCTGCGCCGGGCAATCGCTGACGGTCATCGATTGCCGTGAGGACGCACAAGGGCTGTGGGTCGACGTTTAACCGTCGAGCAATACGTCCAGCCGACGATCGATCAACATTTCCTCATGATTTAACCGCACACCATAAGCCAGCACCTCGACCCCGGACGCCACCGCCTCACGCAAGGCATCGGCGTAGGCCGAATCGATTTCCACGGCTGGGCGCACCGCCTCGATGCCGGTCAGGTTCACGCAGTACAACTGCACCGCCCGAATCCCGTCGCGGGCCAGATGCGCAAGTTCACGCAAGTGTTTGGCGCCGCGCTCTGTCACCGCATCGGGAAAGGCCGCCACCGCCGTACCGTCAAAACCCAGCGTGACACTTTTCACTTCCACGTACGCCGGCCCTGTCGGGTATTCGAGGCGAAAGTCGATACGGCTTTTTTCCTGTCCGTAGGCCACTTCGCGTTTCAGCGCGGTAAAACCGTTCAACTCGCTGATGACACCGGCCTGCAACGCTTCTTCGACCAGCGTGTTGGCGCGCCCGGTGTTCACACAGAACAACCGGCCCTGCGGGGTTTCGCCAATTTCCCAGGTGCCGGGCAGCTTGCGCTTGGGGTCATTGGAGCGGCTGAACCAGACCTGACCTCCCTCGACCTGACAATTGAGCATCGAACCGGTGTTCGGGCAATGAATCGTCAGCAATTCGCCGCCAACGGTTTCGATGTCGGCGAGAAAGCGCTTGTAACGGCGGATCAACCGGCCTTCTTCAAGAGGAGGATGAAAGCGCATCAGCCTTGCCAGCTCTTCAAGCCACGGGCGATGCGCTCCACCGCCTCCTGTAGGCGAGGAAGGTTTTGCGTGTAGGCAAAGCGCACGTGATGACTGGCCTGATAGCGACCGAAATCCAGGCCCGGGGTGAACGCCACATGTTCGGTTTCAAGGAAGTGACGGCAGAACGCGAAGGCATCACCGCCGAACTGGCTGATATCGGCATACAAGTAGAACGCGCCTTCCGGCTCCACGGCGATATTGAAGCCCAGCTCCCGCAGTGCGGGCAGCAGGAAATCGCGACGACGGCCGAATTCGGCGCGGCGCTCCTCGAGGATCGCAATGGTCTCCGGCTCGAAACAGGCCAGCGCCGCATATTGGGCCATGCTCGGCGCACTGATGTAGAGGTTCTGCGCGAGTTTTTCCAGCTCACTGACCGCCGCATCCGGCGCCACCAGCCAGCCGAGGCGCCATCCGGTCATGCCGAAATATTTGGAGAAACTGTTGAGGACAAACGCACTGTCGTCGACTTCCAGCACGCTGGCGGCATCGGTGCCGTAAGTCAGGCCGTGGTAGATCTCGTCCACCACCAGATGCCCGTGCCGCGCCTTGATGGCTGTGGATAACCCCGAAAGCTCATCGCGGGTCAGAATCGTGCCGGTCGGGTTGGCCGGCGAGGCGACCAGTGCGCCGACACTGTCGTGATCCCAGTGGCGTTCCACCAGATCAGGCGTCAGTTGATAGCGTACATCCGGCCCGACAGGAACCAGTTGCGCCGCGCCTTCAACCAGGCGCAGAAAGTGCCGGTTGCACGGATAACCGGGATCGGCCAGCAACCAGTGCTTGCCCGGATCCACCAGCAACGCGCTGGCCAGCAGCAGCGCCCCGGAGCCGCCCGGCGTGATCAGAATCCGTCGCGGATCAATATTCAGGCCATAGCGGGTCTGGTAGAAACCGGAAATCGCCTCGCGCAGCTCAGGAATGCCGCGGGCGGCGGTGTAACGGGTTTTCCCCGCCGTCAGCGCGGCCTGGCCGGCGCGGATGATCGGTTCGGCGGTCGTGAAGTCCGGTTCGCCGATTTCCAGGTGGATCACGTCGTGGCCGTCAGCCTGCAATTCATTGGCCCGCGCCAGCAACGCCATCACATGGAACGGTTCGATCGCACGACTGCGCGCACTGTAGGGCTGAGCCATTGGCCTTCCTTCAACGAGGGAAAAGAAACGATTCTACCCATCTGCCGGAACGAGCGAGAACCCGTAGCGGTCACAGCCTCAAGAACACTGGACTGTAACGACCCGAGCGTACGCTCCAGGATTGACTAAAATGATTGATTGTCAGGTCTCCAGCACCACCAGACATGGCTTGGCAAACATTTGCAAGCACCACCGGCCGCGGGCTCGACATCCGGGAGTAGCGCGGGCCGAATTGATCTGGTAAGTTCGCCCGCTTGCAGCCGCAGGGCCGGCAGGTGTCGGTGATGGAGCAATCCTGCGCAATGGATTACAAGAGTAGAGGCGGTCCATTTCATGCCCACCCAAGCAAAGCAACAGCAGCAACAGGCGATCAGCGGTTTCGAACCTTACGTTCCGGCCGAAGGCGAAGAGTACATGGGCAAGCCCATGCGCGCGCACTTCACCAAGATCCTGACCAAGTGGAAACTGGACTTGATGCAGGAAGTCGACCGCACTGTTGATCACATGAAAGACGAAGCAGCCAACTTCCCTGATCCGGCCGACCGTGCCAGCCAGGAAGAAGAATTCGCCCTTGAGCTGCGTGCCCGCGACCGCGAGCGCAAATTGATCAAGAAGATCGACAAGACGCTGCAACTGATCGAAGACGAAGAGTACGGCTGGTGTGATTCCTGCGGCATCGAGATCGGCGTCAAGCGCCTCGAAGCCCGCCCGACTGCCGACATGTGCGTCGACTGCAAGAACCTTGCGGAAATCAAGGAAAAGCAGGTCGGCAAGTAATCCCGACCTGAACGAGAAACGGAGCGTGCGAACGCTCCGTTTTTGTTTCTGCTGTTTTTTGACTCTCTAGTAGCATCGCTCTCATGACTGCCAACACCTCCCCCGCCTACATCGGCCGCTTTGCGCCTACACCCAGTGGACACCTGCACTTCGGTTCGCTGGTGGCTGCACTGGCTTCTTATCTGGACGCCCGCTCGGTGAACGGCCGCTGGCTGGTGCGCATGGAAGATCTCGATCCGCCCCGGGAAGAGCCGGGGGCGCAAGCCGCGATTCTCAAGGCGCTGGAAAGCTACGGCTTCGAATGGGACGGCGAAATGGTCCGCCAGAGCGACCGGCATGACGCCTACGCGCAAGTGCTCGACAGTCTGTTCAATCACGGTCTGGCGTACGCCTGCACCTGCTCGCGCAAACAACTGGAGCCCTATCACGGCATTTATCCAGGACTGTGCCGCAATGCCGGCCATGGTCAGGAAGACGCCGCGATCCGCCTGCGCGTGCCCGAGCTGGAATATCACTTCATCGACCGGGTGCAGGGCGAATACCGTCAGCACCTGGGCCGTGACGTGGGTGATTTCGTGATCCGCCGCCGCGACGGCCTGTACGCCTATCAACTGGCGGTGGTGCTGGACGACGCCTGGCAGGGCATCACCGACATCGTGCGCGGCGCCGATCTGCTCGACTCGACGCCGCGCCAACTCTACCTGCAAGAACTGCTGGGCCTGCGCCAGCCGCGTTATCTGCATCTGCCGCTGATTACCCAGCCCGACGGCAACAAACTCGGCAAGTCCTACCGCTCGCCACCGCTGGAAGCCGATCAGGCCACGCCACTGCTGCTGCGCGCCTTGCGCGCGCTGGGGCAAAATCCCGGCGCCGAACTGGCCCACGCCTCGCCGCAAGAATTGTTGAACTGGGGCAGCGCCCACTGGGATGCCTCGAAAATCCCGCGCACACTGACCCTGCCTGAAGCGCAACTGCTGTGACGACACTTGCAGTGGCGCGCCCATCCGTTACCATCGCCGCACGTTTTCGGGCACGCGCATAAAAAAGAGAGGCCGGGATGTACATCTATCGCTTGGTCCTGCTTCTGGTCGTGGGGATCTACCTGTTTTCTCCCGCCATCATGGATTGGTGGATCGACGCCACGGGCGCCTGGTATCGCCCTTATCTGCTCTGGCTGATCCTGATCGTCGTGACCTTCATCCTTCAGAGCCAAAAAGATGCCGATGAGCTTTAGCCTGACCCAGATGCTGCTGATCAGCGCCGCCTACCTGGCTGCGCTGTTCGGGGTGGCGTGGATCAGTGAACGGGGCATGATCCCGCGGGCGATCATTCGCCATCCGCTGACCTACACCCTGTCGCTGGGGGTCTACGCCAGTGCGTGGGCGTTCTACGGTACGGTCGGTCTGGCTTATCAGTACGGCTACGGCTTTCTGTCGAGTTATCTCGGGGTGTCCGGTGCGTTCCTGCTGGCGCCGGTGCTGCTGTATCCGATCCTGAAGATCACTCGCACTTATCAACTGTCGTCGCTGGCGGACTTGTTCGCGTTCCGCTTCCGCAGCACCTGGGCCGGCGCGCTGACCACGATTTTCATGCTGATCGGTGTATTGCCGTTGCTGGCGTTGCAGATCCAGGCCGTGGCCGATTCCATCGGCATTCTTACCGGCGAACCGGTGCAGAATCGCGTAGCCCTGGCGTTTTGTGCGCTGATCATTCTGTTCACGATCTTCTTCGGCTCCCGCCATATCGCCACCCGTGAAAAGCACGAAGGGCTGGTGTTTGCGATCGCCTTCGAATCGGTGATCAAACTGGCCGCTCTCGGCGGCGTCGGCCTCTACGCCTTGTATGGTGTGTTCGACGGCCCGCAACAGCTCGAACTGTGGCTGCTGCAGAACCAGACCGCCCTCGCCGCCCTGCACACCCCTTTGCAGGAAGGCCCGTGGCGCACGTTGCTGCTGGTGTTTTTCGCCTCGGCGATCGTGATGCCGCACATGTATCACATGACCTTCACCGAGAACCTCAACCCGCGTTCGCTGGTGAGTGCGAGCTGGGGCCTGCCGCTGTTCCTGTTGCTGATGAGTCTGGCCGTGCCGCTGATTCTCTGGGCCGGCCTGAAACTCGGCGCCACCACCAATCCGGAATACTTCACCCTCGGCATCGGCATTGCTGCCAACAGCAAGGCGCTGGCGCTGCTGGCGTACGTCGGCGGTCTGTCGGCGGCCAGCGGCCTGATCATCGTCACCACGCTGGCGCTGTCGGGCATGGCCCTGAACCATCTGGTGCTGCCGCTTTATCAGCCACCGGCCGAAGGCAACATCTACCGCTGGTTGAAATGGACCCGCCGGGCACTGATCGTCGCGATCATCATGGCCGGCTTCTGCTTCTACCTGATGCTCGGTGCCGAACAGGATCTGGCCAACCTCGGCATCGTCGCGTTCGTGGCCACCCTGCAATTCCTGCCGGGCGTGTTGTCGGTGCTGTACTGGCCGACCGCTAACCGCCGCGGTTTCATCGCCGGTCTGCTGGCGGGGATTCTGGTGTGGGTGGTGACCATGCTGCTGCCGCTGGTCGGCAATCTGCAGGGTTTCTATATCCCGCTGCTGAACATGATCTACGTGCTGGACGACACCAGCTGGCACATGGCGGCCATCGCCTCGCTGGCGGCCAACGTCTTGATGTTCACTTTGATTTCGCTGTTCACCAATGCCAGCCCGGAAGAGGCCAGCGCCGCCGAAGCCTGCGCGGTGGACAACGTGCGTCGCCCGCAACGCCGGGAGCTGCACGCCGCCTCGCCGCAGGAATTCGCCACGCAACTGGCCAAACCATTGGGCGCCAAAGCGGCGCAAAAGGAAGTCGAACAGGCCCTGCGCGACCTTTATCTGCCTTTCGACGAGCGCCGCCCTTATGCCTTGCGCCGTTTGCGTGACCGGATCGAAGCCAACCTCTCCGGCCTGATGGGCCCGAGCGTCGCCCAGGACATGGTGGAAACCTTCCTGCCGTACAAGGCGGGCGGTGAAAACTACGTCACCGAAGACATTCACTTCATTGAAAGTCGCCTTGAGGACTACCACTCGCGCCTCACTGGCCTCGCCGCCGAACTCGATGCCCTGCGCCGCTACCACCGCCAGACCCTGCAGGAACTGCCGATGGGCGTCTGCTCGCTGGCCAAGGATCAAGAGATCCTGATGTGGAACAAGGCCATGGAAGAGCTGACCGGGATTGCCGCGCAACGGGTCGTCGGATCGCGCCTGAGCACCATCGCTAATCCGTGGAAAGAATTGCTGCAAGGCTTCATCAACCTGCCCGACGAACATTTGCACAAACAGCACCTGGCCCTCGACGGCCAGACCCGCTGGCTAAACCTGCACAAAGCGGCCATCGACGAGCCCCTGGCGCCGGGTAACAGCGGCCTCGTGCTGCTGGTGGAAGACCTGACCGAAACCCAGATGCTCGAAGACAAACTGGTGCACTCCGAGCGCCTGGCCAGCATTGGCCGACTCGCGGCCGGCGTGGCCCATGAAATCGGCAACCCGATCACCGGTATCGCCTGTCTTGCGCAAAACCTGCGCGAGGAGCGCGAGGACGACGGCGAACTGACGGAAATCAGCGGCCAGATCCTCGAGCAGACCAAACGCGTGTCGCGCATCGTGCAGTCGCTGATGAGCTTCGCCCACGCCGGCAGCCATCAGCACAGCGACGAGCCCGTCTGTCTGGCGGAAGTGGCTCAGGACGCCATCGGTCTGCTGGCCCTGAACCGACGCAACTTCGAAGTCCAGTTCTACAACCTGTGCGACCCTGATCACTGGGTCGAAGGCGACCCGCAGCGGCTCGCCCAGGTTCTGATCAATCTGCTCTCCAACGCCCGTGACGCCTCGCCTGCCGGCAGTGCGGTGCGGGTCAAGAGCGAAGCCGGCGAACACACGGTCGATCTGATCGTCGAGGACGAAGGCAGCGGTATTCCATCGAGCATCATGGATCGATTGTTCGAACCCTTCTTCACCACCAAGGATCCTGGCGAAGGCACCGGTCTGGGCCTTGCACTGGTCTATTCCATCGTTGAAGAGCATTATGGACAAATCACCATCGACAGCCCGGCTGATGTTCAGAGCCAGCGCGGCACCCGTATCCGGGTGACATTGCCGCGTCATGTCGAAGCGACGTCCGCTGTGAACTGAGACCGTCGAGAGTATCGAATCAATGCCGCACATTTTGATCGTCGAAGACGAAACCATTATCCGCTCCGCCTTGCGCCGCCTGCTGGAACGCAACCAGTACCAGGTCAGCGAAGCCGGTTCAGTGCAGGAAGCACAAGAACGCTTCAGTATTCCCACTTTCGATCTGATCGTCAGCGACCTGCGCCTGCCGGGTGCTCCGGGCACCGAGCTGATCAAGCTCGGCCAGGGCACGCCGGTGCTGATCATGACCAGCTACGCCAGCCTGCGCTCGGCGGTCGACTCGATGAAGATGGGCGCGGTGGACTACATCGCCAAGCCTTTCGACCACGACGAGATGCTTCAAGCTGTCGCGCGGATCCTGCGTGATCGCCAGTCGGCGCCGGCTGCCGGCGAAGTTGTTACCGGCAAAACTGCCAACGGTAACGGCAAATCCGCCGTCGACAACAGCAATGGCGAGATCGGCATCATCGGCTCCTGCCCACCCATGCAGGACCTTTACGGCAAGATCCGTAAAGTCGCCCCGACGGATTCCAATGTATTGATCCAGGGTGAGTCCGGCACCGGTAAAGAGCTGGTGGCCCGCGCCCTGCACAACCTTTCGAAACGCGCCAAGGCGCCGATGATCTCGGTGAACTGCGCCGCCATTCCGGAAAGCCTGATCGAGTCCGAACTGTTCGGTCACGAGAAAGGCGCGTTCACCGGTGCCAGCGCCGGTCGCGCCGGCCTGGTGGAAGCGGCGGACGGCGGCACGCTGTTCCTCGACGAGATCGGCGAATTGCCACTGGAAGCACAGGCCCGCCTGCTGCGCGTATTGCAGGAAGGCGAAATTCGCCGGGTTGGCTCGGTCCAGTCGCAGAAGGTCGATGTCCGACTGATCGCCGCAACCCACCGCGACCTCAAGAGCCTGGCGAAAATCGGCCAGTTCCGTGAGGACTTGTACTACCGCCTCCACGTGATCGCGTTGAAACTGCCGGCCCTGCGCGAGCGTGGCGCCGACGTCAACGAAATCGCCAATGCGTTCCTCGCTCGCCAGAGCGCACGCATCAACCGCACCGACCTGAAATTTGCCGCCGATGCCGAACAGGCCATCCGGCACTATTCCTGGCCGGGCAACGTGCGGGAGCTGGAAAACGCCGTCGAGCGCGCCGTGATTCTGAGCGAAAGCCCGGAAATCTCTGCCGACCTGCTGGGCATCGACATCGAGCTGGGTGACCTGGAGGACGATGAGTTCATCGGTCTGCCGGCGCAACCGGCCGGTAACGCCAGCAACAGCAGCCACGAGCCGACCGAAGATCTGTCGCTGGAAGACTATTTCCAGCATTTCGTGCTCGAGCATCAGGACCACATGACCGAGACCGAACTGGCGCGCAAACTGGGCGTCAGCCGCAAATGCCTGTGGGAGCGCCGTCAGCGTCTGGGCATTCCACGGCGCAAGACCGGGGTCGCCAGCGAGAGCTGAACGTTACCTGTCGAGTGTGCGGGTAACGGTTGAGGATGTGAAAAAACTGTTACCTCAGTCTTTTCACGTAACAGAAGCCGGGGTTATCGGTAACGAAACCCCGGCTTTTTTTCGCCCTGCGAAAACGGTTATATCGACCTAACCCCTTGTTTTATTGGGGTTCGCAAAAGTTGGCACGGCACCTGCTATATGTTTGGTACAAGAACAATAACAAGCAATGCACAAGACAATAAAAATAAGACGAATCGACTCACGCACAATAAAAACAAGACGGCGAGAGGCGCAGCTAACTGATTCTTTTGGAGAGGCGTTGTATTTGGGGCTTGCCCCACGACCAGGCCGAGAACAACAAAAACTGTCTTAAGACAGAGCCTGTACTGGTTGGATCGAGAGATCACTGCAATTCAGCGACCAAAGCAATCCGTTTGCTCTTGGCTCCCGATTGGGAGGGTCATGAAGGAAAAGCTTCATGGCGAGGGCACTCAACAAAAACAAGAAGCCCGAATCAATAATAAAAAGAGCACGCAACTACTTCTTGGGGAGCTTCGGCTCCCCTTGTAGTTTCTCCCCCGCAGCAAAATCCCCCTCACTCATCCTTTTCGACGCCTTTAGCCTGCGGCTTGCAGCGCAAAATGCCTGCGTCCTACACCATCACTCGACTAAATGCTAGAATCCCGGCCCATCATGCGGTCATTCTTTGGTCTGGCCGAACATTCCTTCAAACAGTGCATCCCATGCTGAAGAAGTTGTTCCAGTCATTCCGAACTCCCGTTCGTCGTACTCAACACATCCGTAGCACGCCTGAAGTCCTCAACAGCGGCCAACATTCGCTGCAAAAAGGCCAATTCAGCCGTTACGCGGTCAATATCGTCGAACGTCTGCAAGGCGCCGGTTACCAGGCTTATCTGGTCGGCGGTTGCGTGCGCGACATGCTGCTGGGCATCACGCCCAAAGACTTTGACGTCGCCACCAGCGCCACTCCCGAGCAGGTCCGCGCCGAATTCCGCAATGCGCGGATCATCGGCCGCCGCTTCAAGCTGGTGCACATCCATTTCGGTCGCGAAATCATCGAGGTCGCGACCTTCCGCGCCAATCACCCGCAAAACGAAGATGACGAAGACAGCAACCAGTCTTCGCGCAACGAGAGCGGGCGCATTCTGCGCGACAACGTCTACGGCACGCTGGAAGAAGACGCGCAACGCCGCGACTTCACCATCAACGCCCTGTATTACGATCCGGTCAGCGAGCGCATTCTCGATTACGCCAACGGCGTGCACGACATCCGCAATCATCTGATCCGCCTGATCGGCGACCCGAAGCAGCGTTACCAGGAAGACCCGGTGCGGATGCTGCGAGCCGTGCGTTTCGCCGCCAAGCTCAACTTCGGCATCGAAAAGCACACCGTCCAGCCGATCCGCGAGCTGGCACCGATGCTGCGCGAGATTCCGTCGGCCCGGCTGTTCGAGGAAGTGCTCAAGCTGTTCCTCTCCGGACATGGCGCCATCACCTTCGAAATGCTGGTCGACCTGCAACTGTTCGCGCCGTTGTTCCCGGCCAGTGCCGATGCGCTGGAATACAACCCGGAATACACCCACACGCTGATCAGCGAAGCGCTGACCAACACCGATCTGCGGATCAAGCAGAACAAACCGGTGACCCCGGCGTTCCTGTTTGCCGCATTGCTGTGGCCTGCCCTGCCGGCCCGCGTGTTGCGTCTGCAAGAGCGTGGCATGCCGCCGATTCCGGCGATGCAGGAAGCCGCCCACGAGCTGATCGCCGAACAGTGCCAGCGCATTGCGATTCCAAAACGCTTCACCATGCCGATCCGCGAGATCTGGGACATGCAGGAACGCCTGCCGCGCCGCAGCGGCAAACGCGCCGACCTGTTGCTGGACAATCCGCGCTTCCGCGCCGGCTACGACTTCCTGCTGCTGCGTGAAAGCGCCGGCGAGCAGACCGATGGCCTGGGCGAATGGTGGACCGATTATCAAGACGCCAATGACAGCGAGCGCCGCGACATGATCCGCGACCTCAGCGGCAAGGATGACGGCGCCAGCGGTGCTCCGCGCAAGCGTCGCCGCAGCAGCGGTTCCAAGCGCAAGCGCGCAGGCGCACCGAGCGCCACGGGCGAATAAGGCATGGAACGCATCTACATCGGCATGGGCAGCAATCTGGCTGACCCCGCCGAACAACTGCGCAGCGCGGTCGACGCGCTGGGGCAATTGCCAGACAGCGCGCTGGTCGGCGTCTCGGCCTTTTACCAGAGCGATTCGTTGCTGCCGGGCCAACCGCGTTACACCAACGCGGTCGCGGCGCTCGACAGCACACTCGCCCCGCTGGAACTGCTCGATGCCCTACAAGCCATCGAAAACGGTCAGGGCCGCGAACGCCTGGAGCGCTGGGGCCCGCGCACGCTGGACCTGGACATCCTGTTGTTCGGTGACCGACTGATCGACGAGCCGCGCCTCAAAGTCCCGCATTACCACATGCAGGAACGCGCCTTCGTTCTGTATCCCCTGGCCGAACTGGCCCCCGAAGATCTGCACCTGGCTGATGGCCGCACCCTTGCCGATCTTCTGAAAGCCTGCCCGTTCGTCGGCCTCGAACGCCTCGCCCACGCCTGACACAAACCGCTGATGCGGGAGCAAACTGACTCCCGCATTTTGCGTTCTTGTAGGACAAAAACTCCGCAGATCAGGCCCGCCGGCCCGCTGAATCGCATCAGTAACGCCGGTAACACTCCCGTCGTAACAATGCGGTAACACATGCAATTGACTTCCTGAGGCCTCATCACGACTATAGGCGTCCCGCTGCCGCCAACCCGGCATACAAGGGCGCAATCCAGGCCTTATAAGCACGACAAAAGAGCGTGCGCCTGAGTAGATGACGAATCACGCGCGTTACTCGCAGTAGTTTCCAAAGCGCCTGAACGAGGATTTCTTACATGCCAGCCATCACCCTGACCACGCTCCAGAGCCTCAAGCAGAAAGGTGAAAAGATCACCATGCTGACCTGCTATGACGCGACCTTCGCCCACGCCTGCAACGAGGCCGGTGTCGAAGTGCTGCTGGTGGGCGACTCCCTCGGCATGGTCCTGCAAGGTCACGACAGCACCCTGCCGGTGACCATTGCGGAAATGGCCTACCACACCGCCAGCGTCAAGCGCGGCAACACCGACGCCCTGATCCTGGCCGACCTGCCTTTCATGGCCAACGCCACCCTTGAACAAACCATGACCAACAGCGCCATGCTGATGCAGGCCGGCGCACACATGGTCAAGGTCGAAGGCGCGCTGTGGCTGGCGGAGTCGATCCGCCTGCTGGCCGAACGCGGCGTTCCGGTCTGCGCCCACATGGGCCTGACCCCGCAAGCCGTGAACATTCTCGGCGGCTATAAAGTGCAGGGTCGCAACGAAAACCAGGCACGCCAGATGCGCGCCGACGCGATTTCCCTGGAGCAGGCCGGCGCGGCCATGCTGCTGCTGGAATGCGTGCCGAGCGAACTGGCTGCCGAAATCACCAGCGCAGTAAAAATCCCGGTGATCGGCATCGGCGCCGGCGCCGACACCGACGGTCAGGTCCTGGTGCTGCACGACATGCTCGGCCTGTCGATCAGCGGCCGCGTACCGAAATTCGTGAAGAACTTCATGCAGGGTCAGGACAGCATCCAGTCCGCATTGAAGGCGTACGTCAGCGAAGTCAAAGCCGCCACTTTCCCTGGGATCGAACACGGATTCTCTGCATGAACACCGTTAAAACCGTACGTGAACTGCGCGCTGCCGTGGCGCGCGCCCGCAGCGAAGGCAAGCGCATCGGCTTCGTGCCGACCATGGGCAACCTGCACAGCGGCCACATCGCACTGATCACCAAGGCCAGGCAGCGAGTGGACTTCGTGGTCGCGAGCATTTTCGTCAACCCGCTGCAATTCGGCGCCGGCGAAGACCTCGACAAATACCCGCGCACCCTGGCGGCGGATCAGGAAAAACTGCTGGACGCCGGCTGCTCCCTGCTGTTCGCCCCGACCGTCGAAGAGATGTACCCCGACGGCATGGCCGGCCAGACCCGGGTCAGCGTGCCGCACTTGTCCGAAGGCCTGTGCGGCGCCAGCCGTCCGGGGCACTTCGAAGGCGTGGCGACCGTGGTCAGCAAACTGTTCAACATGGTTCAGCCGGATCTGGCGATCTTCGGTCAGAAGGACTACCAGCAACTGGCGGTGATCCGTGCGCTGGTGCATGACCTGAACATGCCGATCCAGATCATTGGCGAGCCGACCGTGCGTGCCGCCGACGGCTTGGCGCTGTCGTCGCGCAACGGTTTCCTCAGCGAGGAACAACGTGCCGTGGCGCCCGTGGTCTATCGCGCCCTGAGCAGCATCGCCGAGTCGATCAAGCAGGGCGAGCGCGACTTCCCGGCCCTGATCCAGGCACAGCGGCAACAGCTGGAAGCCGCCGGCCTGCGTCCGGACTACCTGGAAATCCGCCACGCCCTGACCCTGCGTCCGGCGACGGCGGAAGATCGTGACCTGGTGATTCTGGTGGCTGCGTTCCTCGGCACTACCCGGTTGATCGACAACCTGCACCTGAATCTCGATACCCCCGCCTGAGCACCGCAATATCAGAATGTGAGAGTGAGCCTGCTCGCTCTCACATTCGTGTCACCTCCTCTTCCAAACCGTATTGCTGACCACCAGACCATCGGGCAAACTGCCCGCCGATCCACTGCGCGCGAAAAGCAGGGACTTGCTCGTATTACCCGCCGTCTGTCGGCGTCTGCTGTTATCGATGTTAAAAAAGTACAGGTAACAGGTCAGAAGAAGCCAAGACAGATCGCAGCGCTAGGTTTACTGTATTCGCCCTGCGCCCGTGTAATCGTGTCGACGCAGTTGCCCCCTCGCCCAAACATGGCGGGGAGGTCTTTTCAGTGTTCAAAAGGCCGTTCAAGTAAAAAGGAAAACCGCAGCGATGGCGTACTACCGCACTCCTCATGACGTTACCGCTCTGCCTGCCTGGCAAGCGTTGAAAGACCACCGCCAAGCCATGCAGGATTTCAGCATGCGCGAAGCCTTCAACGCCGATCCGCAGCGCTTCAATCAGTTCACCCTCAGCAGCTGCGGACTGTTTCTCGACTATTCGAAGAATCTGATCAACGCCGAGACCCGCAACCTGCTGGTGGGCCTGGCCAATGAAGTCGATCTCAAGGGCGCGATCAAGGCGCTGTTCGACGGCGAAATCGTCAACTCCTCCGAAGGCCGCCCGGCGCTGCACACCGCCCTGCGTCGCCCGGTCGGCGACAAGCTGTCGGTCAACGGCGTCAACGTGATGCCTGAAGTACACAAGGTGCTGAACCAGATCACCGATCTCGTGGGCCGTATCCACGACGGTCTGTGGCGCGGTTACACCGAGAAGCCGATCACTGACGTGGTGAACATCGGCATCGGTGGTTCGTTCCTCGGCCCTGAGCTGGTCTCCGAAGCCCTGCTGTCCTACGCCCAGAAAGGCGTGCGTTGCCATTACCTGGCAAACATCGACGGCAGCGAATTCCACGAGCTGACGCAAAAACTGCGCGCAGAGACCACGCTGTTCATCGTTTCTTCGAAGTCGTTCAACACCCTCGAAACCCTGAAAAACGCCCAGGCCGCGCGCGCCTGGTACCTGGCTCAGGGCGGTTCGGAAGCCGAGCTGTATCGTCACTTCATCGCCGTATCGAGCAACAACGCGGCAGCCGTGGCCTTCGGTATCCGCGAAGAAAACATCTTCCCGATGTGGGACTGGGTCGGCGGTCGTTATTCGCTGTGGTCGGCCATCGGTCTGCCAATCGCCCTGGCCATCGGCATGTCCAACTTCAAGGAACTGCTGTCCGGTGCCTACACCATGGACCAGCATTTCCAGAGCGCGCCGTTCGAACAGAACATGCCGGTGCTGCTGGCCCTGCTCGGTGTGTGGTACGGCAACTTCTGGGGCGCGCAGAGTCACGCGATCCTGCCGTACGACCACTACCTGCGTAACATCACCAAGCACTTGCAACAGCTGGACATGGAATCCAACGGCAAGAGCGTGCGTCAGGACGGCACCCCTGTATCGACCGATACCGGTCCGGTGATCTGGGGTGGCGTAGGTTGCAACGGTCAGCATGCTTACCACCAGTTGCTGCACCAAGGCACCCAACTGATCCCGGCCGACTTCATCGTGCCGATCGTCAGCTTCAACCCGGTGTCCGACCACCATCAGTGGCTGTACGCCAACTGCCTGTCCCAGAGCCAGGCGCTGATGCTCGGCAAGACCCTGCCGGAAGCCGAAGCCGAACTACGCGACAAGGGCATGAGCGAAGCCGAAGTACAGAAACTGGCACCGCACAAGGTGATCCCGGGCAACCGTCCGAGCAACACCATCGTGGTCGAGCGCATCAGCCCGCGTCGTCTCGGCGCACTGGTGGCGATGTACGAACACAAAGTCTTCGTGCAAAGCGTGGTCTGGGGCATCAACGCCTTCGACCAGTGGGGCGTGGAACTGGGCAAGGAACTGGGCAAGGGCGTCTACAACCGCCTGGTCGGCAGCGAAGAAACCGCCGCCGAAGATGCTTCCACCCAGGGCCTGATCAACTACTTCCGCGGCCGTCACCGCGGCTGATCCTGCACTGAACACACCCCCTCGCCATGAGGGGGTGTTTGTTTACGGGTCTTGAACCCTCCCCGCTCTCGGCGCATCTTTATCCTTGTCGCATAACAAGAATAAGGAACCGTCATGTTCGATATCAGCACGTTCCCCAAAGCCGATGCCGTCCGCCGGGCTGCCCAGTTGAGTCAGGACGACTACCATCGCCTGTACCGCGAATCCATTGAACACCCCAGCACCTTCTGGGCCGAACAGGCCACGCGCTTCCTCGACTGGAGCACACCGTGGCAGACCGTCCAGCGCTATGACCTGAAGACCGGCGAGGCTTCCTGGTTTGCCGGGGCGAAACTGAACGTCAGCTACAACTGCATCGACCGTCACCTGGAAAAGCGCGGCGATCAGATCGCCATCCTCTGGGAAGGTGACGACCCTGCCGAATCGACGCAAATCACCTACAACAAACTCCATCACCACGTCTGCCGCCTGGCCAACGTGCTGAAAAGCCGTGGCGTGAAGAAAGGCGACCGGGTGTGCATCTACATGCCGATGATCCCCGAAGCGGCCTACGCCATGCTCGCCTGCACTCGGATCGGCGCGATTCACTCGGTGGTGTTTGGCGGTTTCTCCCCGGACTCGTTGCGCGACCGCATTCTCGACGCCGACTGCCGCACCGTGATCACCGCCGACGAGGGCGTGCGCGGTGGCAAGTTCGTGCCGCTGAAACAGAATGTCGACAAGGCCCTGCAGAGTTGCCCGGACGTCAGCACCGTCGTGGTGGTCGAACGCACCCAGAACAAGATCGACTGGGTCGAAGGCCGCGACCTCTGGTATCACCAGGCCGTACGGGACGTCAGCGACGATTGCCCTCCGGAACCGATGGACGCCGAAGATCCGCTGTTCATCCTCTACACCTCCGGCAGCACCGGCAAACCCAAGGGCGTGCTGCACACCACCGGCGGTTACCTGCTGCAAGCGGCGATGACCTTCAAGTACGTCCTCGACTACCGCGAAGGCGAAGTGTTCTGGTGTACCGCCGACGTCGGCTGGGTCACCGGCCACAGTTACATCGTCTATGGCCCGCTGGCCAACGGCGCGACTACGCTGATCTTCGAAGGCGTACCAAGCTACCCAAGCACTTCGCGGTTCTGGCAGGTGATCGACAAACACAAGGTCAACATCTTCTACACCGCCCCCACTGCCCTGCGCGCACTGATGCGCGAAGGAGCAGGTCCCTTGCAGGAAACGTCGCGACAGAGCCTCAGATTGCTCGGCAGCGTCGGTGAGCCGATCAACCCGGAAGCGTGGGAATGGTATTTCAACGTCGTAGGCGAACAGCGCTGCCCGATAGTCGATACCTGGTGGCAGACCGAAACCGGCGGCATCATGCTCAGCCCGCTGGTCAGCGCCCAGCGGATAAAACCGGGCTGCGCCACCCAACCGATGTTCGGCGTGCAACCGGTGCTGCTCGATGAGCACGGCAAGGAAATCAAAGGCGCCGGCAGCGGCGTGCTGGCGATCAAGTCCAGTTGGCCGGCGCAGATCCGCAGCGTCTACGGTGATCCGCAGCGCATGGTCGACACTTACTTCAAGCCCTACCCCGGCTACTACTTCACCGGCGACGGCGCCCGCCGCGACGAGGACGGCGACTACTGGATCACCGGGCGCATCGACGACGTGATCAATGTCTCCGGCCACCGCATCGGCACCGCCGAGGTCGAGAGCGCCCTGGTGCTGCACGACAGCATTGCCGAGGCCGCCGTGGTCGGTTATCCCCATGACGTCAAAGGCCAGGGCATCTATGCCTTCGTCACGCCCATGAACGGTGCCGAACCCAACGACGATCTGAAAAAGGAACTGCTGGCCCACGTCAGCAAGGAGATCGGCAGTTTTGCCAAACCGGACCTGATCCAGTGGGCCCCGGCCCTGCCGAAAACCCGTTCGGGCAAGATCATGCGGCGGATCCTGCGCAAGATTGCCTGCAACGAACTCGACAGCCTCGGCGACACCTCGACCCTGGCTGACCCGAGCGTGGTGCAGGGGCTGATCGACAAACGCCTTAACCAGTAGAATCACGGGCGCGGTCAACCGGCCGCGCCGCCCTTCATCACTGAGTTGCCATGGAATTCATCCGCAGCCGTATCGAAAACCAACTCATGAGCCTGACCGGTCTGTCCCTCGGCCAGCTCGATCTGGAAAACCCCAAGGGCGATCCCGGCCTGTTCGGCCCGGACTCGATCAGTTGGCAAGTGCACGGCGACTTCAGCAGCATGTTGATCGGCGGCATCAGTGCCTTGTTGCTGCAAGCCTTGCACCCACTGGCACTGGCCGGCGTCTGGGACCACTCGAACTTTCGCCAGGACATGCTCGGCCGCTTGCGCCGTACCAGCCAGTTTGTCTCCGGCACTACGTTCGGCTCGAAACGGGACGCCGAATGGCTGATCGAAAAAGTCCGCACCATTCACCTGCAAGTCGTCGGCACCGCGCCGGATGGCCGGCCCTATGCGGCCAGCGATCCGGATCTGCTGACCTGGGTGCACGTGGCCGAAGTCAGCAACTTTCTCGCCGCTCATTTGCGTTACCGCAACCCGCAGTTGTCGCCGGTGGACCAGGATCGTTACTACGCGGAAATCGCCGTGGTCGCTGAACGACTGGGTGCCCGGGATGTACCGAAATCACGCCAGGCCGTGGCCGATTACCTGCAACGGATGCGCCCGCAGTTGCTGTGTGACGAACGCAGCCGCGAAGTCTTGCGCCTGCTGCTCGATGCCCCGGCGCCCAGCGTTCTGGCGCGGCCGTTTGGCGACCTGATGATGAAGGCCGGCATCGACCTGCTGCCGGACTGGGCCAGCGACATGCTGGATGCCCGCCAGAACCCGCTGCAACGCCAGTTGATCCGCGCCAGTGTCAAACGCAGCGCGCCAATGCTGCGCTGGGCGATGCGCAATGGATCGGTTCAGCGGGCCCAGCGGCGGATGGGGCTGAGCTGAAGCTCAGTAACTGCTAAACTCCCGCGCCCCGATTCCCTCCAGCAAGGCGCAAGCATGTCTTCCCTGAATCAGGCGCTGCGCGCCGCCCTCGATCAACGCCAGGATCTGCTCGCCGAGCTGCACCGCCAGGGCACCGACTGCTATCGCCTGTTCCACGGCAGCCAGGAAGGCGCCGGCGGCCTGACTATCGATCGCTACGGCCCGCAACTGATGGTGCAGAGCTTCCACCAGACGCTGGAACTCGCCGACCTGCTGCAACTGCACGCCACGGTGAATGAAACGTTGGGATTGCAAACCTTGCTGGTTTACAACGACCGCTCCCGTGGCAACTCGCGCATCGATCGTGAAGACAGCGTGTACCGCGCCGACGATGCTGCGCTGGTTGATCTGGTCGGCCACGAATGGGGCCTGAACTACCGTGTGCGCGGGCGCCACGCCGGTCAGGATCCTCTGCTGTTCCTCGACCTGCGCAACGCCCGCGGCTGGGTCAAGGATCACGCCAAGGGCAAAAGCGTGCTCAACCTGTTCGCCTACACCTGCGGCGTCGGTCTCAGTGCGGCCGCCGGCGGTGCCCGCGAGGTATGCAACCTGGACTTCGCCGAGGGCAATCTGGCGGTCGGGCGCGCGAACGGTTTGCTCAATCCGCAACTGCCGACCATGGAGTTCATCCAGTCCGACTACTTCCCGGCGATTCGCCAGTTGGCCGGTCTGCCGATCAGTCAGCGTCGCGGGCAGAAACTGCCGAGCTATCAGCGCCTCGAACAGCGCCAATACGATCTGGTGCTGCTCGACCCTCCCGCGTGGGCCAAAAGTGCGTTCGGCACGGTCGATCTGCTGCGCGATTATCAAAGCCTGCTCAAGCCAGCCCTGCTGACCACCGCCGAAAATGGCGTGCTGATCTGCTGCAACAACCTGGCGAAAGTCAGCATGGACGACTGGCGCGAACAGGTGCTGCGCTGCGCCGAGAAAGCCGGGCGCCCGGTACGTGAGTGGAGTGTGATGACGCCGGGTGCCGACTTCCCTTCGCAGGATCAACAACCGCCGCTGAAGACCCTGATTCTTCAGCTCTGATTTTCTGGTTCTAAAGTCGCGCAGGAAATTTCCCACAGAAAAATCTGAACAATCCTGATCACAGGCTATTACTTCGGAACCGGAATCGCGTGCCATACTCCAAGGCACTCCGATTCAGACAGATGAAGCCGCACATGCCCAAAGGATTGATTCGCGCGATTGGCGCCTTGTTGACCGCTCTGGCCCTCTACAGCCTGCTGGGGTTTCTGATTTTGCCGGGCATTGCGCTCCGCGTGGCCAACCAGCAACTGGCCAACTACGCGACGGTGCCTGCGCACATCCAGCGTATCGAACTCAATCCGTTCAGCCTCGAAGTCACGCTTTGGGGCCTGGTCATCGGCGAGCCGGGCAAGGAACAGGTCGGTTTCGAACGCCTGTACGCCAACCTGCAACTCGACAGCCTGTGGACAAAAGCGCTGCACCTGTCCGACATCGAACTGGACAAACCCAAGACCGAAGTCCTGTTCGCCCAAGACGGCAAACTCAATCTGCTGGGTCTGTTCAAGTTGCCGGCCAGTGAACCGACGCCGGCCGATCCGAATGCCAAACCGTTTCCGCTGCGCATCGACCGGATCAAACTGGCCGGCGGCAACGTGCATTTCGAGGATGCACGCCCGAGTGAACCGATCGAGTTCCTCTACGACAAGCTCGATTTCGAACTGAACAACCTCAGCACCCTGCCCGACGACAACGCCGACATGACCCTTGTCGCCATCGGCCCGGCCGGTGGACAGATCGACTGGAAAGGCAACTTCAGCCTGATCCCGATCGCCTCCGAAGGCACGCTCAAAGTCACCGATGGCCAGATGAAAGCCTTCTGGCCCTACGTGCGCGATGCGGTGCCATTGGTACTGGAAAACGGCGTAGTCAGCCTGAGCACCGACTACAAGCTCAACCTGTCCAAGGAAACCGAACTGCTGTTGAGCAACGTCTCGGTCAGTGTCGCGCCGTTTGCGATCAAGGCCCCGGACGGGCGCCCGCTGGCGAAACTCGACCGCCTCGACGTCAGCGAAACCACGGTGGACCTGGCCAAACAGCAAGTGGTGGTCGGCAAGATCCGCAGCCAGAAACTCGAAACCTGGGCCGCCCTTGAGGCGGACGGGCAACTGGACTGGCAGAAACTGTTCGCCAGCCAGCCGTCGAAACCTGCCGCCAAAGCGGCGGCGGAACCGAAAAGCACTCCGGCGGCTGCCGACTCACCGAAACCGGAACCGGCCGCACCGGGCAAACCGTGGCAGGTGCTGCTCAAGGACGTGCAACTGCGTGACTACAAAGTGCATCTGGCCGACCGCTCGGCGAAGCCGGAAGTCACGCTGGATGTCACGCCGCTGAACCTCGACCTGCAGAATTTCGACAGCCTCAACGGCTCGCCCTTCAACGTCAAACTGGACACCGGCCTGGGCAAGCAAGGCAAGATCAGCGCCGACGGCGTGGTCAATCTGGCACCGGTCACGGCCCAGCTCAACGTGAAGACGCAGGACATCGACCTTCGCGTCGCCCAGTCCTACATCAACCCGTTCATTCGCCTGGAACTGCGCAGCGGCATGCTCGGCAGCGATCTGAAAGTGAATCTGAAAAGCGTCACACCTCTGGCACTCAGTGTCACCGGTCGCGCCCAGGTCGATCAGTTGCACACCCTCGACACCCTGAAGACCCGCGACTTCCTCAAGTGGCAGCAAGTGGTGGTCGAAGGCCTGAACTATCAGCACGGCGACAACCTGTCGATCGACAGAATCAACCTGTTCCAGCCCTATGTGCGATTCATGATCAACGATGACCGCACCACCAACATCGACGACTTGCTGATTCCGCAACCTGCCGATTCCGGGGCGAAAACCGCAGCGGCCAAACCAGCCGGCAACTCGAAACCGCTGGGCATTCATATCGGCGGTATCGCGATCAATGACGGCTCGGCCAACTTCGCCGACTTCAGCCTGACCCCGAATTTCGCCACCGCAGTCCAGCAGCTCAACGGCCAGATCGGCACCATCGACAGCCGTCAGGCGAAACCCGCCAGCGTCGACGTCAAAGGCAAGGTCGACCGCTATGCGCCGGTGACCATCAAGGGCGCCGTCAACCCGTTCGATCCGATGGCCAGTCTCGACATCGCCACCAGCTTCAAACGGGTCGAACTGACCACCCTGACGCCCTACTCCGGCAAGTTCGCCGGTTACCGGATCCGCAAGGGCCGGCTCAATCTCGACCTGCACTACCTGATCACCAAGGGCCAGCTCAAGGCCGAGAACAAAGTGGTGGTCGAGCAGTTGCAACTGGGTGAGAAAGTCGACAGCCCGGATGCCGTGAGCCTGCCGCTGAAACTGGCGATTGCGTTGCTCAAGGACGTGGACGGCAAGATTTCCATCGAGCTGCCGGTTACCGGCGACCTGAACAACCCGCAATTCAGTGTGATGCCGATTATCTGGCAGACCCTGCGCAATCTGGTCGTCAAAGCCGCCGCCGCACCGTTCAAGATGATTGGCGGGCTGATCAACGGGGGCGGTTCCGAAGACCTCGGCACCGTGTCATTCGCACCGGGTTCCAGCGAACTGAACAAGGACGCCGAAGCCGCGCTGGTCAAACTGTCCCAGGCCTTGAAGGAACGTCCGGCCCTGCGCCTGGAAATCGAAGGCACCGCCGCCCAGAGCAGCGACGGCCCGCTGATTGCCGAACAGCGTCTGGAACGTGAATACCAGTACAACTACTACAAGATGCTGCAGCGCCGTGGCGACAAGGTGCCGGCCCAAGCATCACTGATCCAGGTCCCGGATAACGAAAAAGGCCCGCTGCTCGAAGGCATCTACCGCACTCGTCTGAAAACCCAGCCGCCGGCTGAATGGAAAGATCTGGGCAAGGAAGAGCGCACCGCGAAAATGCGTGCGGACGTGATCAAGTTCTGGAGCTCCAGCGATGTGCTGCTGCGCCAGCTCGGTCAGGACCGTGCCAGCAGCATCAAGGATTACCTGGTGGACAAAGGCCAACTGGCCGACGACCGCGTGTACTTCATCGACGCCAATCTCGGCGAAGCGGAGAGCGACGGCCGCGTGGTGACGCAAATGCATCTGGACGCCGAGTGATGAACAGCCAATGGCTGGCGGCAATAGTGCTGGCGCTCGTCGCCAGCCAGGCGTCAGCATCCGATACGCTGCGCTGCGGCAGCCAGTTGGTCAGCCTTGGCGACCGTTCCAGCGAGGTGCTGCAAAAGTGCGGTGAACCGGTCAGCCGTGACGTACTGGGTTACAAGCGCAGCGCCAATCGCCGGGAAGAGTTTCAGGTCGAGGAATGGACCTACGGCCCGAGCAACGGCATGTACCAATACCTGCGGTTCGAAGGTAATCGCCTGCGGCAGATCAACAGCAAACGTGGCAACTGACCTCCCCCATTGGTTTTCCCGTCCCTGAAATAGAACAGGCCCCGACACGAATGCCGGGGCCTGTAATGGCCACTCCCTGTGGCCGTTCGCATGAACTCTAAAGTGCGGCAGACGTATGACTCGGCCCGCCTGTCGCGTCTTCTCCCGGTCCAGGCGAGAAGTCTTGCCTTACTCGGCTTTCAGGCCGTCAGCGGAGACCGCTTTCACGCCTTTGATTTTCTTGGCGATGGCCACGGCGGTGGTTTTCTGAGCTTCGGTGATGGCAACGGTCGAAGACAGGGAAACGACGCCTTTGTTGGTTTCTACTTTGATATCAGTGCCTGGAATGCCTTTTTCGGTGACCAGGTCGCTTTTGACTTTAGTGGTGATCCAGGTGTCGGAAGTGGCCTCTTTCGCCTTGGTCATTTCACCGGCGGCCAGGGTCATTGGCGCCTGGGTTGCCTGAGTGGATTGTGCGAATGCGCCGGTGGCCATGGTCAGGGTCAGCGCGGTAGCAGCAGCGGCAGTGATAGCGAACTTCTTCATACGAGTAACTCCTGTTTTTCTGGAAAGTCTGCTGCGTGTCTTGTCAGCAGGGTTACTGGAGATATTGCGAACGCTGTGCCAAGTTTTCAAAAGACAATAATTCTTTATAAATCAATAAGTTATAAATCATGAACATTTTCGGAATCATGCAAATTGCATGACGTTCGAATTATCTGCATGCAAGTTGCGGCTTTTGGAAAAGTTCCTAACACGCTGAAATGATTGAAGCTTTTGTGAAGTGCCGGGCAAAAGAAAATGCCCCGCGAAGCGGGGCATTTCATGACACCTGGCCAGCCGATCAGGCACCGCTGCCCGGGCAACCTTTAGGCGCGTAGTCCGGGTTGACCGTGGATGCGCAACTCCAGACACCGGCGGTGTTGCCGGTAGCAGCACCCGTGCGGGAGAGCGTGATGGTCTTGCCCAGCACCGGGCCTGGTGCGTTCACCAGCGTGCAGGTAATCGTGCCGGCCCCTGTCGAAGCCGTGCCCGACGCCGCCAACGTGCAGTTGGAGGTGGTGGCTGCCGCGTTACCGGCCACCAGCAACAGGGTCGGGTCGGTACCTTGATTAATGGTGTCCTCGAACGGCACTTTGAGTGCGCTGATTTCCGCCAGCCCTGCCGTCACCTTCGACCGTGCCTGGTACTTGGTGTATTGCGGCAACGCGATGGTGGCCAGAATGCCGATGATCGCCACGACGATCAGCAGCTCGATCAGAGTGAAACCTTGTTGTTTCTTCATAGACACGCTCCATGCATGAGTCGGAATCTCATGATCTGAACAGGACTCAGCACAGCCCGTGCCAAGGCGCCCGCACCCGCGCAGGCTGGGCGCGATCACGCTATCGCGGCGTTTCCTACAACCTGTAACCGCACTATCTGACACTTTTTGTCACCTGCACCGAGGCGGTTTGGCGCTGTCACTTGACTAGGCTATAAGTCATGAACTGTCTGCATCCGGGATTCCCATGAATGACATCGCTCTGAGCGGTCTGGCCAAGCAATTGGTACAGGCCGAACTGCTCACGGAAAAAAGCGCCCAGCAAGCCTGGCAGCAGGCCCAGCGCAATCGTCTGTCGCTGGTCAGCTATCTGGTACAGAACAAACTGGTGAAGAGTTCGCAGGTTGCCGAGATCGCCTCGGAACATTTCGGCATGGCGTTCCTCGACCTCAACTGCCTGGACAAGGAAACCCAGCCCAAGGGCCTGGTCAGCGAAAAACTGGTGCGCCAGCACCATGCCCTGCCCCTGTGGCGGCGCGGCAACAAGTTGTTCGTGGGGATCTCCGACCCGAGCAATCATCAGGCAATCAACGATATTCAGTTCAGCACCGGGCTGACCACCGAAGCGATTCTGGTGGAGGACGACAAGCTCACCGACGCCATCGAGAAGTTCTTCGACACCCACGCCTCCGGCCTGGAAGACATGGCCGATGTCGACCTCGACGGGCTGGACGTCGAGTCCATCGATGACAGCAAGCAGGACGCCATCGGTGGGCTGGACGCCGACGACGCGCCGGTGGTGCGCTTCGTCCACAAGATGCTGCTGGACGCGATCAAGAGCGGTTCTTCCGACCTGCACTTTGAACCCTACGAAAAAAACTACCGGGTGCGCGTACGTACCGACGGCATCCTGCGCGAAGTGGCCAAGCCGCCGATTCAACTGGCCGGACGCATCGCCGCACGCCTGAAGGTCATGGCCAGCCTCGACATCTCGGAGCGCCGCAAACCTCAGGACGGGCGACTGAAGATGCGCCTGTCGAAGAGCAAGTCGATCGATTTCCGGGTCAACACCTTGCCAACCCTGTGGGGCGAGAAAGTGGTGATCCGGATCCTCGACCCGTCCAGCGCGCAGATAGGCATCGACGCCCTCGGCTACGAGCCGGAACAGAAAGACCTGTACCTCGCTGCCCTGAAGCAACCACAAGGCATGATCCTGGTCACCGGTCCCACCGGTTCCGGCAAGACCGTGTCGCTGTACACCGGGCTCAACATTCTCAATACCGTCGACATCAACATCTCCACTGCCGAAGACCCGGTGGAGATCAACATGGAAGGCATCAATCAGGTCAACGTCAATCCTAAGCAGGGGCTGGACTTCGCCCAGGCCCTGCGCTCGTTCCTGCGCCAGGACCCGGACGTGATCATGGTCGGTGAGATCCGCGATCTCGAGACTGCGGAAATCGCCATCAAGGCAGCGCAGACCGGTCACCTTGTACTCTCCACGCTGCACACCAACAGCGCCGCCGAGACACTCACCCGCTTGCACAACATGGGCATTCCCGGCTTCAACATCGCCACGTCGGTCAGCCTGATCATCGCCCAGCGTCTGGCGCGAAAACTCTGCAGCCACTGCAAAAAGCCCATCGAGATTCCCCGCGAAACCTTGCTCAAGGAAGGTTTTCCCGAGGAACGCATCGGCAGTTTCACGATCTATGAGCCCGCCGGTTGCGATCAATGCAACGGCGGCTACAAGGGACGCACCGGGATTTATGAAGTGGTGAAAAACACCCCCGAGCTGCAACGGCTGATCATGGCCGAGGGCAACTCATTGGAAATCGACAGCCAGATGCGCCTGGACGGCTTCAACGACCTGCGCACCTCGGGACTGATCAAGGCGATGCAAGGCATCACCAGCCTTGAAGAAATCAACCGGGTCACCAAGGACTGAACATGGCCGTCAAGGCAGCGAAAATCAGCGTCTATGCCTGGGAAGGCACGGACAAGAAAGGCAGCAGGATCACCGGCGAGTTGAGCGGGCAAAACCCCGCACTGATCAAGGCACAGTTGCGCAAGCAGGGCATCAACCCCGGCAAGGTGCGCAAGAAATCCGCGTCGTTGCTGAATTTCGGCAAACGCATCAAGCCGCTGGACATCGCCCTCTTCACCCGGCAGATGGCAACCATGATGAAAGCCGGCGTGCCGTTGCTGCAGTCGTTCGACATCATCGGCGAAGGCTTTGAAAACCCGGCGATGCGCAAACTGGTGGACGAGGTGAAACAGGAAGTCGCCGCCGGCAACAGCTTCGCCGCGGCCCTGCGAAAGAAGCCGCAATACTTCGACGAGTTGTACTGCAACCTGGTCGATGCCGGCGAGCAATCCGGCGCCCTCGATACCCTTTTGGAACGCGTAGCGACCTACAAGGAAAAGAGCGAAAGCCTCAAGGCCAAGATCAAGAAAGCCATGACCTACCCCACCGCCGTGATCCTGGTGGCGGCGGTCGTCACCGGGATTCTGCTGGTGAAAGTGGTGCCGCAGTTCCAGTCGGTGTTTTCCGGGTTCGGTGCCGAACTGCCTGCGTTCACCCTGATGGTGATCGGCCTCTCGGAGTTCATGCAGCAATGGTGGTGGGCGATTCTCGGCGTGCTGGTCGCGGCGTTTTTCGGCACCCGCCATGCCCTGAAGAAATCCCAGGCCCTGCGTGACCGGCGTGATGCCTGGCTGCTGAAACTGCCGCTGGTGGGCACCATGATGTACAAGTCCGCCGTGGCCCGTTTCGCCCGAACCCTGTCGACCACGTTTGCCGCCGGCGTGCCGCTGGTCGAAGCGCTGGACTCGGTTGCCGGGGCCACCGGCAATGTGGTGTTCAAACGCGCGGTGCTGCGCATTCGCCAGGACGTGGCCACCGGCATGCAACTGAACTTTTCGATGCGCACCACCGGAATCTTTCCGAACATGGCCGTGCAAATGACCGCCATCGGCGAAGAGTCCGGCGCCCTGGACGATATGCTCGACAAGGTTGCCGGGTTCTACGAGGAAGAAGTGGATAACATGGTCGACAACCTCACCAGCCTGATGGAGCCTTTCGTCATGGTGGTACTCGGGGTGATCGTCGGCGGGCTGGTCGTGGCCATGTACCTGCCGATCTTCCAACTCGGCTCAGCGATCTGACATGCCCATCGACGAACTCTTCGCCCTCTATCCGCTGGCCTTTGTCTTCACCGCCCTTGTACTCGGGCTGGTGGTCGGCAGCTTCCTCAATGTGGTGATCTGGCGCCTGCCGAAAATGCTCGAACGCGAATGGCGCCAGCAGGCCCACGACGTGCTCGGGCTGCCCGTCGAAACGCCGCTGCCGGTCTACAACCTGATGCTGCCGCACTCGCAGTGCCCGCATTGCGCCCACCGCATTCGTGCGTGGGAAAACATTCCGCTGCTCAGCTACCTGTTTTTGCGCGGTCGCTGCTCGTCATGCGCGGCGCCGATCAGCAAGCGTTATCCACTGACCGAACTGGCCTGTGGCGTGCTGTCGGCGTTCATCGCCTGGCATCTGGGTTTTGGCTGGCCGGCCTGTCTGATGATCGTCCTGACCTGGGGCTTGCTGGCGATGAGTCTGATCGACACCGAGCATCAGCTGTTGCCCGATATACTGGTGCTGCCGCTGCTGTGGCTGGGGTTGATCGTCAACAGCTTCGGCCTGTTCGTCTCGCTGCACGACGCGTTGTGGGGGGCAGTGGCCGGTTATATGGCGCTGTGGTCGGTGTTCTGGCTGTTCAAGCTGCTCACCGGCAAGGACGGCATCGGTCACGGTGATTTCAAGTTGCTGGCGTTGCTCGGGGCCTGGGGTGGCTGGCAGATTCTGCCGCTGACCATCCTCCTGTCTTCGTTGGTAGGGGCGGTGCTGGGGGTGATTCTGCTCAAACTGCGCGACCGGAAAACCTCGACGCCGATCCCCTTCGGACCGTACCTGGCAATTGCCGGCTGGATTGCCTTGCTCTGGGGTGGTCAAATAACCGACTTCTATTGGCAGTTTGTCGGTTTGAAATGAATACCCCTGTGGAAAAACCCTGGATTCTCGGCCTGACCGGCGGCATCGGCAGCGGCAAAAGCGCAGCCGCCCAGCACTTCATCGACCTCGGCATCCATGTGGTGGACGCCGATCATGCGGCACGCTGGGTGGTTGAGCCGGGGCGCCCGGCGCTGGCAAAAATCGCCGAGCACTTCGGTCCGGATGTCCTGCAGGCCGATGGCACGCTGGATCGCGCGGCGTTGCGCAAGCTGATCTTCGAAGTACCGGAGCAACGCCGCTGGCTCGAAGCGCTGTTGCATCCGCTGATCGCCGAGGAAATCGCCCATCACCTGGCGCTGGCAAAATCGCCTTACGCGATTCTGGTTTCGCCGCTGTTGATCGAGTCCGGACAGTACGCGATGACCCAGCGGATCCTGGTGATCGATGCTCCGCAGCAACTGCAGATCGAACGCACCTTGCAGCGTGACCAGACCAGCGAACAGCAGGTCCAGGCCATCCTCAAGGCTCAATCCAGCCGCGAAGACCGCGTCAGCCGCGCCGACGATGTGGTGGTCAACGACCGCGACCTCGCCTGGCTGCACAGCGAGGTCGAGCGCCTGCATCACTTTTACCTGACTTTATCTGGAGGCCAGTCATGAGCCCGATCCCGACCGTTGAATGCCCGACCTGCGGCGCCCCGGTGGAATTCACCCCCGAGAACAAATTCCGGCCGTTCTGCTCGGACCGCTGCAAACTGATCGACCTGGGCGCCTGGGCGTCGGAAGAACACAAGATCCCGGTCGCCCCGGATGCCGAGGACGAACTGTTTTCCGGCGACTTCGACCCGCGCCACTGATCCTCTGATCAGGGCCGCATGAAGCCGTAGTCCTGATTGTCGTCGAGGTTTTCTGCCAGAAAGCGCAACTCGTCGGCCAGGTCTTCGGCGTTGCGCACCGCCTTGCTCTGCTGCACCACGGCACTGAGCAAGGCGCGCAGACTCAATCCAGGATCGAACCCCACCTCCTGCGCCATCTCCAGACTTTGCCGGGTTTCCTGCCTCGCCCACTCGTAAACACTCATGCCGCTGCTCCTGAAGGGATTTGGCCGAGCATGAAATGCCGCGCACGGGGTGGATTTGATGTGGATCAAGACTTGGGATCGTCATCCTTCCAGGGCGCCGAAAGGTAACGGGTGCGGTTGAAGGTCTCCAGCCATTCCGGGCTGAACACCACCAGTGCGCTGATCACCATGCCATTGATGAACGCTTCCGGAAAAATCAGCAGCCACAGGTAACCGATGAAATCTTCCAGCCATTCGGGCATGGCGAAGAGACCGTCGTACCAGAGCAAGGTCAGGCTCAGTACCAGACACGCCAACGCCGACAATGCTGCGGCGAAGAAGCCGGAGCAGAAGATATACACAAACGGATTACGCGGTTGCGCCCGCTCGACCAGGATCGCCACGCCTTCGGTGATCAGCACTGGCAGCAGGATCAGCAACGCACCGTTGACCCCGACCGCCGCCAGATCCTGGCGTCCCAGCAGGACCAGACCGATCTGCGCCACCAGCCCGCCCACGATTGCCAACGGCCAGTCGAGCAGCAACGTCACGGCGGTCATGCCAATGAAGTGATACGACACACCCGTGTCGAAATCCCTGCGCACCATCCACAACAGAAACAGCGCGAACACGGTGCCGAACAGCAAGTGCTGACGACGGCTGTCGCTGAACAATTCGACCCACGGTGCCCGGCAGATCGCCCAGAGCAGCACCGGCAGGTAAATCAGCCAGCCAAGGGTCAGACTTGTCGATGACAGCAGTTCTGCCCCGATCATGATCCCATCACCTTCATTCGCACCGCAGACTCCTTTGATTGGCGCTCCTGTGTCGAAGTCTACACCGCCACCTTGGTGAAACTGCCGATGCAAAGCTTTCTGCTTGTCGCAATTGAACGCTAAGCTTGGGCCTATGGATGACTCAGATTATTTACGCCTGCTGACCATCGCGGCCGAGCAAGCCAACGCGTTCCTGTCCAATGCCCGCAAATGGGAGCGTGAGCGTTGGGTCTGCCAGCGCCTGCTGCAAGGCCTGAATATTCCGTATCGCGCCGACGAATTCGCCCCGGCCGGCGAGCCACCGGATGTGTTGTTTCGCGATGCCAACTTCGAGGTGTTTTTCGTCCTCGACGAAGGCCGCCGCCTCAACGATGAATGGCGCGATGAGCTGCAACGTCGGCGCAGTGCGTTTTCCCTGAGCCAACTGGTGCGCCGCGAGGCCAAGCCACGGCGGATTCCGGCCAATGAGTTTCTGCTGAGACTGGCGCCGACCTTGCGCAAGAAAGCGCACAACTACAAGGAACGCGGCATGGATCTGGGGGAGCTGGACATCATCGCCTTCGCCAGCCTCAAACGCGAAGTGCTCGACCTCAACAGCCACTTTCCACCGCCCACCGAATACTTGCGACAGGGCTGGCGCTCGCTGTCACTGGTCGGGCCGACGTTCGCCCGCGTGCTGTTCGCCCACCCCGATGCACCGGATTTCCTGCGCAGCAACCTGGGTCGCAGCATCGTGTTCGATGTCGGGATCAGCCTGTAATCCCTAAGCAGGATGGCGCAAACACTGGCCGGATGTTACAAAAGCGCAATCATTCGCCCGGATGACATGCGCCGTTCAACGCTCGCAGGCAAACCGCTGTAACGTCTGCGCATTCAGCAACGTCTATCCCTGACGAGGCCTCATATGACCAGCCGCCTGAACCCCGATGACCAGAAGCATGTCGAAGAGTACCTGCAGTTGTCCCAACACCGTGTCGAGCGCCGGCCATTCCGGCCGTGGATGCTCCTGGTGGTGGTGCTGGCAGTGACCATTGGTCTGGGCCTGTTGAGCCGATTTATCAGTTACCTGACGCTATGAGCTGCATCGCGCTCGCTCGGGTAACCGCACCGATTTCCTTTAAAAACCTTGCGAGCTATTCCCATGTCCCATCGTATTGTCATTGTCGGCGGCGGCGCCGGCGGTCTGGAGTTGGCTACCCGTCTGGGTAAGACTCTGGGTAAACGCGGCACTGCCAGCATCATGCTGGTCGACGCGAACCTCACGCACATCTGGAAACCGCTGTTGCACGAAGTGGCCGCCGGATCGCTGAACTCCTCCGAAGACGAACTCAACTATGTCGCCCAGGCCAAATGGAACCACTTCGAGTTCCAGCTGGGGCGCATGAGCGGGCTCGATCGTGAGCAGAAGAAGATTCAGCTCGCCGCCACCTACGACGAAAACGGCGTGGAACTGGTTCCGGCGCGGGAAGTGCCTTATGACTCGCTGGTGATCTCGGTCGGCAGCACCACCAACGATTTCGGTACCCAGGGCGCAGCGCAGCACTGCCTGTTCCTCGACACCCGCAAACAGGCCGAGCGTTTCCACCAGCAATTGCTCAATCACTATCTGCGTGCTCACGCCGGGCAAACCGATGTGGTCCAGCAGATCAGCGTGGCCATCGTCGGCGCCGGCGCCACGGGCGTCGAACTGGCGGCCGAGCTGCACAACGCCGCTCATGAGCTGGCGGCCTACGGTCTGGACCGGATCAAACCGGAAAACATGCACATCACCCTGATCGAAGCCGGGCCACGGGTGCTGCCAGCCCTGCCGGAGCGTATCAGCGGGCCGGTGCACAAGACCCTGGAAAAACTCGGGGTCAATGTGATGACCAACGCGTCGGTCAGCCAGGTCACCGCCGACAGCCTGATCACCGCCGATGGCAACGAGATCAAGGCCAGCCTGAAAGTCTGGGCTGCCGGGATCCGCGCACCAGGTTTCCTCAAGGACATCGATGGCCTGGAAACCAACCGCATCAACCAGCTGCAAGTGCTGCCGACCTTGCAGACCACCCGCGACGAAAACATTTTCGCCTTCGGTGACTGCGCCGCCTGCCCGCAACCGGGCTCGGATCGCAACGTTCCGCCACGGGCCCAGGCTGCGCACCAACAGGCGTCGCTGCTGGCCAAGTCGCTGAAACTGCGGATCGAAGGCAAGACCCTGCCGGAGTACAAGTACACCGACTACGGCTCGCTGATTTCGCTGTCGCGTTTTTCGGCTGTGGGTAACTTGATGGGCAACCTGACCGGCAGCGTGATGCTCGAAGGCTGGCTGGCGCGGATGTTTTACGTGTCGCTGTACCGCATGCACCAGATGGCGCTGTACGGCCCGTTCCGCACCGCCATGCTGATGCTGGGCAGCAAGATCGGACGCGGCACCGAGCCGCGCCTGAAGCTGCACTGATGTAAAACGCTGTGGGGGCGGGCCTGCTCGCTCCCACAGGGTTTTGTCTTTTACTGTATCTGCCCGCGCTTTCCTCACCTTCGCTTACAAACGCCCCGCTCCTCGACACAGACGCGATACACCGCCACCGCTTAATGGCCACACCCGAGCACACCTGCTCCGGCTGATCGCCCTTAACGTGTGGTTGCGCAGTGCAACCGAAGGAGAATGAAATGACCCGCACTTCGAAAATTGGCAAAACCTCCCTTGGCCTGGTCGGTGCCGTACTGGCTGGCGGCCTGATGCTGTCCGGCTCGGTGTTCGCCGCACAACCGCTGGCCCAGGGCTACATGGTTGCCTCGGCTGAAACCTCGGTGAAAACCCCGGAAGGCAAATGCGGTGAAGGCAAATGCGGCGACGCGTCGATGGCCAAGACCGACACCGATGGCGACGGCAAAGTCTCGCGCGCCGAGTTCCTGAAGGTCGCGCCGAAATCTGACTTCGACAAGATCGACACCAACCATGACGGCTTCATCGACGAGCAAGAGGCTTACAACAACGTCAAAGCCAACTTCGAAGCCAACGGCAAGAAAATGCCGAAAGGCCTGTTCGAACACCTGAAAGACCAGGACGGTGCCTGATTTTCATTCTGTCCCGACAAAACAAAGCCGCGCTTTCTCTCACGAGGAGCGCGGCTTTTTTATATCTGCACGGATTACAGCTGGAAGCGCCGCACCATGCCCTGCAATGCATTGGCCAGTTTCGATAGCTCATGACTGGAAGCGCTGGTTTGATCGGCGCCGGCCGCCGAACGCACCGACAGGTCACGAATATTCACCAGGTTGCGATCCACTTCCCGCGCCACCTGCGCCTGCTCTTCGGCGGCGCTGGCGATCACCAGGTTGCGTTCGTGGATCTCATGCACCGACGCGGTGATGGTTTGCAGCGCCTCACCGGCCCGTTCGGCCAGCACCAGCGTGGTGGACGCACGCGAGGCACTGGCCTGCATCGACTCCAGCGCCAGGCTTGAACCGTTGCGCATGCCTTGCACCATCTGCTCGATTTCCTGGGTCGATTGCTGCGTGCGATAGGCCAGCGCGCGGACCTCGTCAGCAACCACCGCGAACCCGCGTCCGCTCTCCCCTGCCCGCGCCGCTTCGATGGCGGCATTGAGCGCCAGCAGGTTGGTCTGCTCGGCGATCGCCCGGATCACGTCCAGCACCTTGCCGATGTCTTGAGATTGATTGGCCAGTGATTGCACCAACTCGCCGGTGTGTTGCACCTCACTGGCCAGCGCGTTGATGGCGCTGGCGGTTTCACTGACCCGCTCTTGCCCCAGATGCGCCGATTCGCTGGACTGGCGCGTCGCGTCGGAGGTCGACACTGCATTGCGTGCGACTTCCTCGACCGCCGTGGTCATTTCGTTGACGGCGGTGGCGGCCTGTTCGATTTCGTTGTTCTGTTGTTGCAGGCCTTGGGTGCTGTCGAGCGTGACGACGTTGAGTTCGTCGGCCGCAGTCGCCAGTTGCGTGGCTGAACCGTTGATGCCTTGCAGGGTTTCACGCAGGTTTTGTTGCATGGTCGCCAGCGCCTTGAGCAAACGGCTGACCTCATCATTGCCATCGGTCTCGATCGGCCGCGTCAGATCCCCTCTTGCGACGTTTTCCGCAGCATCCACAGCGGCGCTCAGGGGGCGAACGATGCTGCGCGTCAGCAGCATCGCCAGGGCCACGGTCGCCAATGCTGCCAGTGCGATGAACAGGCTGACGATGGTGCGTGAGGTTTCGTAGTGCGCGGCGGAGTTACGGCTTTCTGCGGCGACCTGTTTGGCGAACAGGTCCGCCAGGTCATTGAGTTGCTTGCCGGAGCCGTCGACCACGGTTTTCATGTCGACCAGCAGCAGTTTGGTCAGCTCGTCACGCTTGCCTTGCTCGGCCAGTGCGAACGATTGAGTGATGCCGGCGCGGTAGGCCGCGAAGGTTTTCTTGAACTGATCGTATAACTGCTGGCCTTCCGGGGTGGTGACCAGTCGGTCGTACGCGGCGATTTTCTCGCTCAGTTCCTTGTCGCGGGTGTCCATCTGGCTGCGGTAGGTGGCGACGTTGTTCGGGTCCTGATCCAGCGCCATGCGCAGGGAGATGGTGCGGATACGCAGCATGATTTCGCGGATCTCGTCACCGCCACGAATGCTCGGCAGCCATTGATTCTCCACGGCGACTTCGCTCTCGCGGATGCTCGACATCTGGCCCAGGGCAAACACGCCGAGCAACGCTACCAGCACAGCAATCAGGGCAAAGCCCAGGGCGGCACGGGGAGCAATATTCAACTGACGAAGCAACATGACGAACGCCCTTTTTCTTGTATTGGCCGGATTCAAGGGGCGATCGACGGCAGACCCCTTTCGTTAGCGGGCTATCGGCAAGTTGTACGATGACTTGAATGAAACATTTCTGGAGGACAAAAAAAATCCCCGTATCTTTCGATACGAGGATTTTTAATATGGTCGGGGTAAGGGGATTCGAACTCCTGACATCCTGCTCCCAAAGCAGGCGCGCTACCGGACTGCGCTATACCCCGGTAAAAAAAAGGCGACCTTTCAAAGATCGCCTTCTTCGATCAGCGCTTTTGGCCTCTGATCTTAAGATTCGATCCCAGCGTTAACTGGTTTCAAAAATGGTGGGTCGTGTGGGATTCGAACCTACGACCAATTGGTTAAAAGCCAACTGCTCTACCAACTGAGCTAACGACCCAAAAATGGTCGGGGTAAGGGGATTCGAACTCCTGACATCCTGCTCCCAAAGCAGGCGCGCTACCGGACTGCGCTATACCCCGGCTTGAAATTGGCTCCGTGACCAGGACTCGAACCTGGGACCCAATGATTAACAGTCATTTGCTCTACCGACTGAGCTATCACGGAACTACATATTTCAATTTACTACGGTGAAACTTGCAGCTTCTCGACACCGTTTTCGCATCGCTGCGTTCGTGTGTCTGAGGCGCGCTATTCTACAACCTAGAACACCTCTGTCAACCCCCTAAATTGCTTTCAAGTTAATGATTTGCAACTTATTTCAGATTTCTGCCCAGTGAGCTGAAACCGTGTTGGTGACTGACTGCGGGGCGCACTTTACAAGCCTTTTCCTTTGAGTTCAACAGCCTAACGAAAAAAAAGGCCTCGCAGTGCGAGGCCTTCCTTACTTCACCACCTTCAGGTGTCAGTTGAACGTGATCTCGTCGTTCTCCACGACACCGGTCGCGGTCTCGCCCGGCAGGAAGCGTCCCGACAGGATCAACTGCGCCAGCGGGTTCTCGATCCAGCGCTGGATCGCCCGTTTCAGCGGCCGTGCGCCATAGACCGGGTCGTAGCCGACGGCAATCAGCTTGTCCATCGCCTCCGGGCTCAGTTCCAGCTTCAGCTCGCGCTCGGCCAGACGACTGCGCAGACGACCCAGCTGGATCTCGGTAATGCCCGCGATCTGATCCCGCGCCAATGGCTCGAAGATCACCACTTCGTCGACCCGGTTGATGAACTCCGGACGGAAGTGGGTGGAAATCGCATCCATCACCGCTGCACGTTGCGCCTCACGGTCACCGACCAGTTCCTGGATCTGCATCGAACCGAGGTTGGAAGTCATGACAATCACGGTATTGCGGAAATCCACCGTACGGCCGTGGCTGTCGGTCAGACGACCATCCTCCAGCACTTGCAGCAGGATGTTGAACACGTCCGGGTGCGCCTTCTCGACTTCGTCCAGCAGGATCACCGAGTAAGGCTTGCGCCGTACCGCTTCGGTCAGGTAACCGCCCTCTTCATAACCCACGTAGCCTGGTGGCGCACCGATCAGCCGCGCCACGGAATGTTTCTCCATGAACTCGGACATGTCGATCCGCACCATCGCCTCTTCCGTATCAAAGAGGAATTCGGCCAGCGCCTTGCACAGCTCGGTTTTACCGACACCGGTCGGGCCGAGGAACATGAACGAGCCGCTCGGGCGATTCGGGTCGGACAACCCGGCACGGGAACGCCGCACCGCATTGGCCACTGCGACCACTGCTTCGTCCTGGCCGATCACACGCTGGTGCAACAGGCTTTCCATCTTCATCAGCTTGTCGCGCTCGCCTTCGAGCATTTTCGACACGGGGATACCGGTCCACTTCGAGACGACTTCGGCGATTTCCTCTTCGGTCACCTTGCTGCGCAGCAACTGGTTCTCGCTCTTGCCGTGCTGGTCGACCATTTGCAGGCTGCGCTCCAGATCCGGGATCACCCCGTACTGCAACTCTGCCATGCGGTTCAGGTCGCCTTTGCGGCGCGCGGCTTCCAGCTCCTGACGGGACTGTTCGATCTTCTGCTGAATCTGCGCAGAACCCTGCACCTCAGCTTTTTCCGAGTTCCAGATTTCTTCCAGGTCCGAATACTCACGCTCGTGGCGGACGATTTCTTCCTGGAGTTTTTCCAGGCGCTTCATCGCTGCCTCGTCGCTTTCTTTCTTCAGTGCCTGGGATTCCACCTTCAACTGAATCAGGCGACGCTCCAGACGATCCAGCACTTCCGGTTTGGAGTCGATCTCCATACGGATGCGGCTGGCCGCTTCGTCGATCAGGTCGATCGCCTTGTCCGGCAATTGCCGATCAGTGATGTAGCGATGGCTGAGTTTGGCCGCGGCGATGATCGCACCGTCGGTGATCGCGACCTTGTGGTGAACCTCGTAACGCTCCTTGAGGCCACGCAGGATCGCGATGGTGTCTTCTTCACTCGGCTCGTCCACCAGCACTTTCTGGAAGCGCCGCTCGAGGGCTGCGTCCTTCTCTATATATTGGCGGTACTCGTTGAGCGTGGTCGCGCCGACGCAGTGCAGCTCGCCACGGGCCAAAGCCGGTTTGAGCATGTTGCCGGCGTCCATCGAGCCTTCGCCTTTACCGGCACCGACCATGGTGTGCAGTTCGTCAATGAACAGAATGATCTGCCCTTCCTGCTTCGACAGCTCGTTGAGCAGGGATTTCAGGCGCTCTTCGAACTCACCGCGATACTTGGCACCGGCAATCAGCGCGCCCATATCGAGAGACAGCAGACGCTTGCCCTTGAGGCCATCCGGCACTTCGCCGTTGATGATGCGCTGGGCCAGACCTTCGGCAATCGCGGTTTTACCCACGCCCGGCTCACCGATCAGCACCGGGTTGTTCTTGGTGCGGCGCTGCAGAACCTGAATGGTGCGACGGATTTCGTCGTCACGGCCGATCACCGGATCGAGCTTGCCGTCTTCGGCGCGCTTGGTCAGGTCGACGGTGTATTTATCCAGTGCCTGACGCGATTCTTCGTGGTTGGCGTCGTTGACCGCTTCACCACCGCGCAGGTTGTTGATGGCGTTTTCCAGCGCCTTTTTGCTCACGCCCTGGCCGAGCAGCAACTTGCCGAGCTTGCTGTTCTCGTCCATCGCGGCGAGCAGCACCAGCTCGCTGGAAATGAACTGATCGCCCTTCTGCTGCGCCAGACGGTCGGCCTGGTTGAGCAGACGCGCCAGATCCTGCGACATGTTCACATCGCCGGTCGGGTTCTGGATTTTCGGTAATTGATCGAGCTCTTTGGTCAGCTCTTTACGCAAGCTGTTGACGTCGAAGCCCACCTGCATCAACAGGGGTTTGATCGAACCACCCTGCTGCTCAAGCATGGCTTGCATCAAATGCGCCGGCTCGATGGCCGGATGATCGTGGCCGACAGCCAGGGATTGGGCATCGGACAACGCCAACTGTAATTTGCTGGTTAAACGGTCTATACGCATGGGTCACCTTCCTTTTGAGCAGGCCGGACCTAAAAAACCATCCTGAATAAAGAAACCTGCCAGATACCGCTATAGATGCGGTCGATTCTGGAAGATTCAAGCGTCAGGGAGTTGATACAGGTCAGACAAGCTTAGCGGGTGAGCCAGACTAGAGAAGCAAAGCGACCGGTGCGTGGCGCACGGCGGTAGGAAAAGAAGCGCGGATCGGTCACGGTACAGAAACCGCCGCCATAAACAGCGGTGACACCCCGGACCGCCAGACGCAGTCGCGCGAGCTTATAGATGTCGGCCATGAACTTGCCGGCATTGTGGCTCGGGACAAAGGCTGTCGCGGCTTCGGGCAATTGATTGATGAAGACTTCCCGGACTTCCGGGCCGACTTCAAAGGCCTGCGGGCCGATGGCCGGGCCGAGCCAGACCAGAATGTCTTTCGGATCGACGGCCAGGCTGTCGAGGGTGGCCTCCAGCACGCCGGCCGCCAGTCCACGCCAACCGGCATGAGCCGCTGCCACACGTGTACCGGCACGGTCGCAAAACAACGCTGGCAGACAATCGGCGGTCATCGCTGAACAAGCAATACCGGGTGTTGCAGTCCAGCTGGCATCCGCCGTGGCCACCACGGACGGATCAGCATGCGCCACGGCAATCCCGTGCACTTGCTGCAACCAGGCAGGCTTTATAGAGAAGTGTTCGGTCAGACGCCGACGGTTTTCGGCGACGGCCTCAGGGCGGTCGTCGACATGATCGCCCAGATTGAGGCTGTCGAACGGCGCCTCGCTGACGCCGCCCTCGCGGGTGGTGACACAGGCCTTGACGCTGGCCGGCGCGGGCCAGTCCGGCGTCAGCCAGTTCATCCGACGAATGCCTCGCGATCCTGCTTGAGCAGGGTCAGCAGCCAGACGAAGTCTTCCGGCAACGGCGATTCCCAGCTCATGCGCACACCGGTGGTCGGATGATCCAGCTCCAGGAACCGTGCGTGCAGCGCCTGACGCGGGAAGTGCTTGAGCGATTCGACCATGGTCGGGTTCGCCGCCGGCGGAATGCGGAAACGACCGCCGTACGCCGGGTCGCCGACCAACGGGAAGTTGATGTGCGCCATGTGCACGCGGATCTGGTGGGTACGACCGGTTTCCAGCTTCACCCTTACGTGGGTGTGCGAACGGAAACGCTCCAGCACGCGATAGTGGCTGACGGCAGGCTTGCCACCTTCCATCACCGCCATGCGCTGGCGCTGCTGGCCATGGCGACCGATCGGGGCGTTGATCTTGCCACCGGCCGTCACCACGCCGATCACGATGCACTCGTAGATCCGGCTGACGCTGCGGCTTTGCAGCTGAGCGACCAGTTTGGTCTGCGCCTGAATGGTCTTGGCCACCACCATCAGACCGGTGGTGTCCTTGTCCAGGCGATGCACGATACCGGCGCGCGGGACATTGATAATGTCCGGCACGTGGTGCAGCAAGGCGTTGAGCAAGGTGCCATCGGCGTGACCGGCAGCCGGGTGCACCACCAGGCCCGCAGGCTTGTTGATCACCAGGATGTCGTCGTCTTCATAGACGATGTCGAGCTCGATGTCCTGAGCGACCCATTCACCCTGGGCCTCCTGCTCGGCGGTCAGCTCAAGAATGGCACCGCCATGAACGATGTCGCGCGGGCGGATGACCGCCCCGTCCACAGTCAGGCGACCTTCTTTGATCCAGGCGGAAAGGCGCGAGCGTGAGTGCTCTGCGAAGAGTTGGGCGGCGACTTGATCGAGGCGTTGGCCGCCCAATTCGGACGGCACCTCTGCGCGAAGTTCAATTTTATCGGACATGCTCGGACTGGGCGTCGGCTACAGCCTTTGGTTTCGGCTGCGCGCTTGTGGTTAAATACGGCGTCTTTTGCCCCGGGGCTTTTCAACGGGGCGCTCATCATAACAGGACGGCCCCGCCCAAGACAGCGGCCGTCATAGGGACGCAAGCCGCCATGCAAGTGAAACACCTGCTGCTGATCGCCATCCTCGCATTGACCGCTGCTTGCTCATCGAAGGAAGTCGTAGACGAAAACCTGAGTGAAGCCGAGCTGTACCAGCAGGCTCAACAGGACCTGGACAACAACAGCTATACCAGCGCCACAGCCAAGCTGAAGGCTCTGGAGTCGCGCTATCCGTTCGGTCGCTACGCGGATCAGGCGCAGCTGGAACTGATCTACGCCAACTACAAGAACTCGGAGCCGGAAGCTGCAAAGTCCGCCGCCGAGCGCTTCATTCGTCTGCACCCACAGCACCCGAACGTCGATTACGCCTATTACCTCAAGGGCCTGACCTCGTTCGACCAGGACGTCGGCCTGCTGGCGCGCTTCCTGCCGCTGGACATGACCAAGCGTGACCCGGGCGCTGCCCGCGACTCCTACAACGAGTTCGCCCAGCTGACCAGCCGCTACCCGAACAGCCGCTACGCGCCGGACGCCAAGCAGCGCATGATCTACCTGCGCAACCTGCTGGCAGCCTACGAAATCCACGTGGCCGACTACTACCTGACCCGTCAGGCCTACGTCGCTGCCGCCAACCGTGGCCGTTACGTCGTGGAAAACTTCCAGGAAACCCCATCGGTCGGTGACGGCCTGGCGGTGATGACCGAAGCCTACCAGCGTCTGCACCTGGACGAACTGGCAGCCTCGAGCCTGGAAACCCTGAAGCTCAACTACCCGAACCACCCGAGCCTGAAAGACGGTCAGTTCGTACCTTCGGTCGCGGAAGCCGACAACCGTTCGTTCCTGAGCAAGGCAACTTTGGGCCTGATCGAATCCCGTCCACCGCTGCCGCCGGGAGAAACCCGCGCCAACCAGGACGTGCAGAAGCAGTTCCAGGACGCGAAAGACGCGATCCCGAACGAGCTCAAGCCTAAAGACGAAAACGGCGACGTGATCGAAGCGCCGGAACCGGAGTCCAGCAACAGCGACCGCTCCATTTTCAGCTACATGACCTTCGGTCTGTTCGACTGATCACTTCGGTGATGCCAAAAAGGGAGATCTTCGGATCTCCCTTTTTTATTGCCGCGTTTTATTGAGCTGTGCGCCTGCCGGGTCCTTGGCTAAACTGCCGGATCATCAGCCAAAAAGCCGCCCATCATGCTTCGTTTACTGTTCTGGATCGCCCTGATCGCCGCCGCCGTCTGGTTGTGGCGCAAATTCAAGGCCCCTGCCGCGCCGACACAATCCCCTCGCGAACAGGATGCCGCGCCCATGGTGCGTTGCGCCCATTGCGGCGTGCACCTGCCGCGCGACCGTGCGCTGAGCCTTCGACAACAGTGGTATTGCAGCCAGGCTCACCTCGAGCAAGGCCCCGGTTCCAGTGATCGCTGAGGCCACCAACGCCACTCGCAAACAGGCACAGCGACTGCTGCGCCTCTATCATCTCTACCGTTTAAGCGTCGGCATCACCCTGGTGTTGCTGATTTCCAGCAACATGGACAACCGCCTGCTGACGTCGGCCGACGACGATCTGCTGCGCAATGGCAGCTGGTTGTACCTGGTGCTGAATATCCTGCTGGTGGTGTTCCTGGAGAACATCCGCCGCCCGGCCCAGTTGTTCGGGCTGGCCCTCCTCGACATCCTGCTGTTGTGCGGGCTGTTTTATGCCGCCGGTGGCGTGGCCAGCCCGATCGGCAATCTGCTGATCGTCTCGGTAGCCATCAGCAATACCCTGTTGCGACGCCGTATCGGTGTGCTGATTGCAGCCATCGGCGCACTCGGTATTGTCGGCCTCAGCTTCCTGCTGAGCTTCAGCCATCCCCTCAGCGCCAACGAATACCTGCAAGCAGGCACCCTCGGCGCCCTGTGTTTTGCCGGGGCGCTGCTGGTGCAAGGCTTGGTCCGTCGGCTCGAAGTCAGCGAGACCCTGGCCGAACAACGGGCCAGCGAAGTGGTCAGCCTCGAAGCCCTCAACGCTTTGATCCTGCAACGCATGCGCACCGGCATTCTGGTCCTCGACGAGCAACGCCGGGTACAACTGGCCAACCACAGCGCCCGGACTCTGCTGGCGCAATCGCCCCTTGAGGGCCATTTGATCGACGACTACTCGACCGCGCTGGTCGAGCGTCTGCACCTGTGGCTGAACAACCCGACACTGCGACCGCAGAGCCTGAAAATCGCCACCAACGGCCTGGAACTGCAACCGAGCTTCATCGCCCTGGAACAGAGCCCGAACCGCCAGACCCTGGTGTTTCTCGAAGACCTCGCCCAGATCGCCCAGCAAGCTCAGCAACTGAAGCTCGCCGCACTCGGGCGCCTGACCGCCGGCATCGCCCACGAGATCCGCAATCCGCTGGGCGCCATCAGTCATGCCGCGCAGCTGTTGCAGGAATCCGAGGAACTCGACGGTGCGGATCGGCGTCTGACGCAGATCATCCAGGATCACTCCCAGCGCATGAACCGAGTCATTGAAAATGTCCTGCAACTCTCCCGTCGGCAGCAGAGCGCCCCGCAGCGACTCGATCTCGAACCGTGGCTTGTGCAGTTCGTCGAGGAAAGCCGGGAACAGGCCAGCGAGCGCCAACGAATTCATCTGAACATCGAATCCGGGGATTTCCGCACCCTGATGGACCCGGGCCAACTGACGCAAATTCTCGACAATCTGTTGCGCAACGGCTGGCGGCACAGCGCCCTGCTGCACGATCCTGCCGAGGTCTGGCTGCGGCTGTTCATCGACCCCGAAAGCCAGCTGGCCGTGCTCGAAGTGCAGGACAACGGCCCCGGCGTGGCGCTGGATCAGCAGGCCCACCTGTTCGAACCCTTCTTTACCACCAGCAGCCAGGGCACCGGCCTTGGGCTTTATCTGTCCCGTGAGCTGTGCGAAAGCAACCAGGCCCGCCTAGACTTCAAACCACGCCAAGGCGGCGGCTGCTTTCGCATCACCTTTGCTCACGGACGGAAACAAAGTTGAACACGAGCCCACGGCAAAAAATCCTCATCGTCGACGACGAACCGGATATCCGCGAACTCCTGGAAATCACCCTGGGACGGATGAAACTCGACACTTTCAGCGCACGCAATCTCGGCGAAGCCCAGGCATTGCTGCACCGCGACACCTTCGACCTGTGCCTGACCGACATGCGTCTGCCCGACGGCACCGGGCTGGAACTGGTCCAGCACATTCAACAACGCTACCCGCAATTGCCGGTGGCGATGATCACGGCTTATGGCAGCCTGGAAACGGCGATCAACGCGCTGAAGGCCGGGGCTTTCGACTTCCTGACCAAACCGGTGGACCTCACGCGGTTGCGTGAACTGGTCGCCACGGCACTGCGCATGCCCGCGACCGGTGGAGTCTGCACATCGATCGACCGGCGCCTGCTCGGTGACTCGCAGCCGATGCGCGATCTGCGCAAACAGATCGACAAACTGGCCCGCAGTCAGGCGCCGGTCTACATCAGCGGCGAGTCCGGCAGCGGCAAGGAACTGGTCGCCCGCCTGATTCACGAGCAAGGCCCCCGCGCCAGCCAGCCGTTCGTGCCGGTGAACTGCGGGGCCATTCCGTCAGAGTTGATGGAAAGCGAGTTCTTCGGCCATCGCAAAGGCAGTTTCACCGGCGCGGTGGAGGACAAACCGGGTCTGTTCCAGGCAGCCCATGGCGGCACGCTGTTTCTTGATGAAGTGGCGGACTTGCCGCTATCGATGCAGGTCAAGTTGCTGCGGGCGATCCAGGAAAAAGCCGTGCGCAGCGTCGGCGGCCAGCAGGAAACCGTGGTCGATGTGCGCATTCTCTGCGCGACCCACAAGGACCTGGACGCGGAAGTTGCCGCCGAGCGCTTTCGGCAGGATCTGTATTACCGGCTGAACGTGATCGAACTGCGCGTCCCTTCCCTGCGCGAACGCCGTGATGATATCGAAGCGCTGGCCGCCCATATGCTCAAGCGCCTGGCCCACGGCACTGGCCAGCCTTCGACCCGCCTGCATCCGCAAGCGCTTGAAGCCTTGAAGAACTACCGCTTCCCGGGAAATGTCCGGGAGCTTGAGAACGTCCTCGAACGCGCGCACACGTTGTGCGAAAACCGCATGATCGAAGCCGACGACCTGCGCCTGAGCGAAGGCAACTGCGCGGCCGAGGGCGGCATCGCCGATCTCACGCAGATCGACAACCTGGAAGACTATCTGGAGAACGTCGAGCGCAAACTGATTCTGCAGGCGCTGGAGGAAACCCGCTGGAACCGCACGGCGGCGGCGCAGCGGCTGAATCTATCGTTTCGCTCGATGCGCTATCGATTGAAGAAACTGGGCCTGGACTGAGTCATTCAAAGATCGCAGCCCACAGGCTGCGATCTTTGATCTGGCTTCAGAGCCGGCCTTCCGGTGCATACGGCGCTGGATCGATGATCGGCGCCCGTCCCAGCATCACATCGGCAAACAGCTGACAGGATGCGGGCGCCAGCACCAGCCCGTTGCGGTAATGCCCGCAATTGAGCCACAGGCCATCAAACCCCGGCACCCGGCCAATGTAGGGAATCCCTTCCGGTGAGCCTGGACGCAACCCGGCCCAGTGCCCCACCACTTCGGCGTCTGCCAGCGCTGGCAGCAATTCCACCGCCGAGGCCTTGAGACTTTCCAGCGCATTGTCGGTCGGCGTCTTGTCGAAGCCTTCGTGCTCCAGCGTGCTACCGATCAGAATATGCCCGTCGCGGCGCGGGATCGCATAACGCCCCTTGGCCAGCACCATGCTCGGCAGAAAATCCGCCGCGCACTTGTAGAGAATCATCTGGCCTTTGACCGGCTCCACCGGCAGCGAAAGATTCAGGGTGTTGAGCAGCTCGCCGCTCCAAGCACCGGCAGTCAGCACCACCTGGTCGCCGTTGATCACGCCTTGCGGGGTCTGTACGCCCACGACGCGCTCACCGTCACGGACAAACCCGCTGACCTCGCAGTGCTCGTGAATCGTCACGTTCGGCAGCGACTGCAACGCCGCTTTCAATGACTTCACCAGCCGTGGGTTACGCACGTTGGCCACGTCGGCCATGTAGATCGCCCGGGAAAATCCGCCGCCGAGTACCGGCACCGCATCATGGGCCGCCGAGATATCCACAGCCCGCAGCGGACGGTTTTCCCGCTCGGCCCAGGCCAGCGCTTCGGCTTCGTCATCCAGATCCAGCCAGTACAGGCCGGTGGTGTGCACTTCGGGATCAACGCCGGTGTCGGCAAACAGGCGCTCGCCCAGCTGTGGATAAAAATCCTGTGACCAGTGCGCCAGTGCCGTGACGGCCGGGCTATAGCGCCACGGATACAACGGAGAAACGATGCCGCCACCGGCCCAAGACGATTCCTGGCCGACATTCGAGCGATCCAGCAGCACCACGCTGCGCACCTCGGAGGCGAGGTTGTACGCGGTGAGCAGGCCAATCACCCCGCCACCGACAATCACCACTTGCTGTTGCCTGGTCATGTTTGATCCAACCGTAAAAAAGACAGTGGGCACAAAAGGCACCCGAATAAATGCGGCTCAGCGGCCCCAGCAATCCTTGGAGGTCAGCCCGGTTGTCGCGTTGTTCATGCTGCGCACCCCGGTGTTGGTGAGGGTGAAGTCCCCGCACTTGTCGCCGGCCATGGTCGTACCGGCCTTGCGGGTCGCGGTCAGCAGAAAGGTCTGGTCAGCGATGGTCGGGGTGATCGTGTAGAAATCATTGCCCGCGCTGAGACCGGTGATGCCTGTGTAAACGTTGTTTTTGGTGTAGAAGCGCTCGAGCGTCTGCGCCTGCTCCGACAGCAGCGATACCACCTCGGCGCGACGACCCTTTTTCAAGTACTCGGTATAGCTCGGTGCGGCAATGGTGATGATGATCCCGATAATCGCAATCACGATCATGATTTCGATCAGGGTGAATCCTCGGATGGATCTGCGCATGCCTCAACTCTCGCTTACTGTATTTGTCGCCACATGATACGACGGCTGCCGCCGCCGGATTTTTCCACCAGGGTGGTGATACCGCCACTGGAATCGTTCACGATCTTGCGCGTTGCGCCATTGACGATGGCGTTCAGGGTGGGAATGCCGCCGCTGAATACCACGCCGCTGGAAATCGTGTCGTTGCTGTCGACCACGCCGTCGGCGTTGGTGTCGAGCACCGCATAGTTGAGCATCTTACCGCTGAACGCATCGAGTTCGACCAGTTTGCCGGTGCCGAAACTGGAGCACGGGTCAGTGGTATCGACACTGGCCGTGGTGAATACGATGCGCCCGAGCACCAGGCTGGCCTGATTGATCACCCGTTCCCCCGTCAATACGTTGTTGTACACCAGCGGCAGGTACCAGCCCTTCTCCGCCGGATACGTCGTGTCGTTCTGGGTGGTGGTGACGAACTGCCCCGAACTGCCGGAAAACACACCGGTGATGGCCTGCGCCTGCAAACTGCTGACCGTGAGCTGACCCGAACCGCCGTCGGCATCCCACACCGAATAGAACGCCTGCAGATCCTTGTTGGTCTTGTCGGCGGTTTCGTTGAACTTGCCGGTGCCGACGAATATCTGTTTGCCGCCCAATGAATTATCCGCCAGCAGCGGTTGCGCAGTGATCGGTTGAGTCGCCCCGCCCGCCGTCGTGAACAGCGGCTTGCCGGAAAACGCCACACCCCAGCCGTCGGTGGTGGTCGCGCTCAGGTCGAACTTCCACAGGCGCCCCTTCAAATCGCCGCCATACGCGGCCTGCACCACATTCTGCGAATTGACCTTGAGCTTTACCGAGGACAAGCCATTGGTGGTTTCCGTGCTGTCGATGACGATTTTCTTGATCAACGAACCATCGCGCACATCCAGCACATACAACGCCGCCACTCCCGAGTTGCTGCCGTAACCGTTGGCGATGAAGGCCGCCCATCGACCATCGGCCAAGCGTGCCACTTCCGGCCGGGCGTAGGCATAACCCAGATCATTGAAAGTGTTGGCCGTGTTGGCAGTCGCCGGAGCGCTGACTTCCCACAGCGCATTGAGAATGTTCCCCGCCGATGCGTCGAACAGTTGCAGCGCATAGAACGTCTTGCCACCGGCCCCGGTGCCGCCGATGGCCAGGGTTTTCCAGGCGCTGCCGAACTGCACGTCGTAGACACCGACCTGCCCGTCCACCAGAAACTTGTGGCTGACGCCGTTGATGTAGTTCGGGTCGGCGATCAGCCGCAATGACGGCAACACGCTCGATGGCATGTAGGCATAGCGCCGGGTGCCGTTGGCCGAGTTGATGACGCTGACGAAACCGTCGTTGCCATTCACCACCAGGCTGGCGTTCATGTTCGCGGCTTTGGTGGTCAGGTAGCTGGTGTAGGTGCTATCACCCGACAGGTCGGAAGCGGTCTTGTCCGAGGGCGAGGCCAGCACCAGCGGCGAGTTGATGATGTCGCCCAACAGCACGCTGCGAACCTTGAGCCCGGTCTTGTTGGTGCCTTTGCTCCACTCCACCAGATCGCTGCCGCTGATGCCGGAGGGCAGGCTCTGGCTGAGCGAAGTCTGCTGGGTTGCCGAGAAGCTACCGTAGGCAAGGGTGACCGCCGCGTTGTTCGCGGTATTCCACGATTGGTAGGTCGGTGCCGCAGCACCGGGAACGATGGCGGTGTCGGTTGTCCACAGCACCGTCGAGGTGTTCACCGTCCCGGCCGAAGTGAAACCGAACGACTTGATGGTGCCGCGCCAGTCCCTGGGGTCGTAACTGGTCTGGAAATAACTGCTGCCGCTCGCCAGCGTGGTGCCGCTGGTGACACCGCTACCGCCGGAACCCGCCTTGGAGGTGATGTCGCTCAATGCTGCCGACAATGCTGTGTTGAGGCCGGCGCTGTCGGTGGCCTGGTAATACCTGCCCTGCCCGTACGCCGCCGCGTCCGACAACATATCGTTATCGGCGGTGAAGCCAACGGTGTAGGTGTTCATGTTCTGCTTGGGAAAGTCTGCCGAACTCCAGCTCTTGCCGGCCGCATCGACGCCGGTCGAACGCATGTCGATGTCGAAGGCAAACTTGGCGATGTCGTCCAGGTACAGCGTGTCGCCCTCGTTATCACCGTTGAGGTTGTTGCCGTCATTGTTGACCCCGTCCCAGTTCGGCAGGCGACTGCCCCCGAGGGGATCATTGTTGGGGAATGTACGGTCGTAGGTCGGCAGGCCGTCGGTGATCACCACCCCGTAGTTTTTCTGGCAGCGGTACTGGATCGGGCTGGTGTAGGTGTTTGGCGTGCTGTTGTAGTACGGCGCCATGCCGCGCATGTAGCGGGTGATTTCGTAATAGGTTTCCGCCAATGGCGTGTTGGCCACGGCGCTCAGGCCATTGATCGACGAAATCAGGGCGTTGTAGTTGGTGTCGGCCTGGCCCTGGGTCACGCTGCCGCTCACCGGTGACAGGTCACTGATGGAACGGGCGATGTACCCGCCATTGCCCGGGTTGTTGCTGGTGGCCGGGTTGAACGTCGACAGACCGATGCGCAGATTGCGGTTGCTGGTCACCAGCGCCGTGGAAACGTTGCGTGCGACGTTGATCCGGTAGTCATTGGGAATGGCCCCGGTGGTGAAATCACGCGTACCGTTATTGATGGCGAGGCCGACCACGTAGGCGATGTAATCCCCGTAATAGCGGGTGTTTCCGCCGCCCACCGGGTCCGGCAGTTTCAGGCACAGCGGCGTCAGGCTGTTGTTGTAGAACGCATAGGCACCGCCGGAGCAGCCGGAGGTCGGCAGGCTCGACAGAAACACCGGATCACCGGTGATCGCCGTCGAAGACAGGCACAAACCAAGCACTGCGTTGCACTGGCGGGCCGGCGTACGAGTCACCGCCGGATCAAAACCGGCGGCATAAATGATGCTGTTCATGCTTCCCGAATCGTCGATCAACAGCATGACATTCGGCGGTACTGCCGCCGCGCTCAACAGTGGCGAGTCGGACGGGGTGAAGGCATACGCTGGCGCCGCCAGATACAGGCCCAATAACAGACCCATGAACCCGGACCACCCGCCAGAGCGTCGCTCAGTACTTCGCATAAACGCTCTCCACCACACTGCGTGAGCTGCCGACGATGCCGACAGCCGTGACCCGGTACAGCGTCGCCGAGGTATTGCTCGGCACGTTCACCGCCGTCAGGGTGGTACCGATGTTCTGCACCCCGTAGAAGCCGCTGCCTGCAGCGACCCAGGTAACGCCCGACGTCGAGTTGAGCCCCGCCGCGCTGACCACCGACGACTCCGCCGGCGGCGCGCATTGCGTGGTATTGGCACACACCGCCAGTGCATAGCTGTCCAGTTGCACCGCGCTTTCGCCGATGCGCAGCGCCGCCTCGGCGGTCTGGAACGATTGGTTGCGCAGGCTAACGCTACCGGCCATTTTTTCCTGCAGATTGGCGCTCTGCATCGAAGAAAGACCGATCACGGTCAGAAGCAACAGAAACACCAGACTGACCAACAACACCATGCCGCGCTGGCTTCGTCGCTGATGAAGAGAAATATTCATCGACCGGCCCTCACTGCAAGCGGTTGCGCAGCGCGGCAACCACATTGAAGGTTTGATTGGCGATCCGGTTGTTCGGATCAGTGAGGGTCAGGCTCAGGCGTACGCTGCGGATGCGTGCAGGATCGCTGGGGTTGCTGCTGTAAGTCGAAGCAGCCACATCGGTCGCGGTACTGGCCAGGCCAAACAGGACGGTGAACGCACTAACATTGCTCACCAGCACTTGCTGGGTCGGCGTACCGCTGCCGGTGCCCATCAGGATCTGGTTGTTGCTGAAGCTGTAGACCAGACGCCGGATCGGAAACGCGATTTGCCCGGTCGCCGGTGCTCGCACACCCGTATAGGCCGTTGAACTGTTGCGGCAGTCAGACACCACTGTCCAGGTCGGCGTCCCGCCCGCACCACCGACGTCGGCGGTAACCAGTGTCAGTTTGAGGTTGGTGTTGTCCCAACTGATCGGCGTGATCTGGGCGGCATTGAAGTCGCCGCTGCTACTGGAATCGGTAATGGTCCCCAGGCAGCCGAACATCCCGACCATGCGCAATTCCTGAATCATCTTGCTCAACACAAACCGCGCATCTTCCTGCATGGCAGCCGAGGTGTTCTGGCTGACGTAGGTGTTCTTCGCCGCGAGAAAGGTTTGTACGACGCCCAGCACGATGATCAGCCCCAGCGCCAACGCGATGAGCATTTCGATCAGGCCGAAACCCTGGTTATGCCGCTTCATGGCGTGGCCACCGGGTCGACCGCGACGCGGCTGGTCAGGACAAAACTGCGCGGGGCGCTCGCGGTGTTGGCGGCTCGCGCGTCACTCCAGTTGATGGTGATGGTGTACACGCGCTGATTGAGGGTGATGCTGCCGGTGGCGCTCGGCCCGCCGAAATTGACGATGTTGGTGGTGAAGTCGTAGAGATCCTGATCCCGAGTGACATTCAGGTTGCCCGAGGTCGGCGGCGTGACGGTGTAGTCGGCCCCGGCGTTGGCGCGGATGCGGTCCATCATGTCGTAGGCGATGAAGCTGGCCTGACTGGTCATGCGCGAGCTGTCGGTGTACTTCAGCGCATTGAGCTGAACCGCCGCCGCCCCCAGCAACCCGACCGTCAGAATCAGCAACGCGACCAGGATTTCGATCAGCGACATGCCTTCCTGTGCACCTTTGCTCCCTGCCCTCATCCGCAGCTTCCACCCGATTGAATTCGTCCGTTCAGACACACGTTCAGCGTCCTGCTTTGCGTGCCCAGCGTGTAACTGAACACCACCGCCGTGGACGGTGCTGCCAGGCCGCCCAGATTGTTGAAATCCAGCGCGGTCACTCCTGAGGTTAGCGTCAGAGTCGCACCACTGCTCATCGCTGGAACAACCCGCAATACATTGGCCGAATTGCCAGTACTGTCGTAGACCGACAATTCGCCAGTCCAGACGCTGCCCCCGGCGGTCGGCCGCAAGCGAATGGTCGTCCCGCGATCGATGGCTTCCAGACGGGCGTAGTTGAGCGCCCGTTGCAGGTCGCCGACTTCGGTGTCGGCCTTGCTGCCCTGTATCGAACGGGTAAACGCCGGCACGGCCATCGTGATCAGGATCACAAACAACGCGACCGCCACCAACAGCTCGATCAGCGTGAAACCTTTTGTACGATGATCCATCGATGCCCTCCGTTGCCGTCGGCTATACCTGCTCTACAAACCTAGAACATTCGACCGGGTTACGTCGGTTGATTTGCCCTGCCCGGTGCACGGATCGCGTCGGACACCCTGCCCCACGGAGGGAATACACATGCCGCAACGGGGTTTCAGCCTGGTCGAACTGCTTATGGGACTGGCGATCGGCGCAATTGTTCTGTCACTGGTCAGCCCGGCGTTTGCAACGCTGACAGAGTCAAACCACCGACAGCAGGCCGCAGAATCGCTGATCAGCGGGATCCGCACTGCCCGCACCCAGGCGATCACGCGCAATCAGAGCGTGGTGATTCATGGCATCAACGGAGATTGGGGCCAGGGCTGGCGGATCATTCTGGATGTCAGTGGCAAGGGTGCGGAGGACAGCAGCAATCCGCTGCTGGTCGAGCACGCCAGTGATGGGCGAATACCCATTGTCGGCAACTGGTTCGTCAGTCGGTACATACGGTTCAGCAGTCTGGGCCAACCGCTGATGCCCGGGCGGGCGTTTCAGGCAGGAAAACTACATATCTGTTCGACCCGCGAGCCGGTCAGCCAACTTCAACTGGTGCTGGCGGCGACCGGCCGCGTGCGCCTGGCCAGCGAAAAGGCTGAACAGGCGCTGTGTCGAAAGGATAAAGCGGTCAGATCGAACGTACGCGCAGCTCTTTAGGCATCGAGAATGTGATGTTCTCTTCTCGCCCGGCCAGTTCGTCGGCACCGGTAGCACCCCAGGCCTGCAATTGCTGGATCACGCCACGTACCAGCACTTCCGGTGCGGAGGCCCCGGCGGTGATACCGATGCGCTCGACGCCATCGAACCAGCTCTTTTGCAGATCTTCTGCACCGTCGATCAGGTACGCCGGCGTGGCCATGCGTTCGGCCAGCTCGCGCAGACGGTTGGAGTTGGAGCTGTTCGGGCTGCCGACCACCAACACCACGTCGCATTCGTCGGCCAGTTGCTTGACCGCGTCCTGACGGTTCTGCGTGGCGTAGCAGATATCGTCCTTGCGCGGGCCACCGATGGCCGGGAAACGGGAGCGCAACGCGTCGATGACTCGACTGGTGTCGTCCATCGACAAGGTAGTCTGGGTCACGAAGGCCAGTTTTTCCGGGTCATGTACCTGCAGTTCGGCAACATCCTTCTCGTCTTCGACGAGGTAGATTGCACCGCCATTGCTGGCGTCGTACTGGCCCATGGTGCCTTCGACTTCCGGGTGACCGGCGTGGCCGATCAGGATGCATTCACGGCCGTCGCGGCTGTATTTGGCGACTTCGATGTGCACCTTGGTCACCAGCGGGCAGGTGGCGTCGAACACTTTCAGGCCACGACCGGCGGCTTCGGTGCGCACGGCTTGCGAGACGCCATGGGCACTGAAGATCACGATGACGTCGTCCGGCACCTGATCCAGCTCTTCGACGAAGATCGCGCCACGACTGCGCAGGTCCTCGACGACGAACTTGTTGTGCACCACTTCATGACGCACATAGATCGGCGGCCCGAAGACTTCCAGGGCGCGGTTGACGATTTCGATCGCCCGGTCCACGCCAGCGCAGAAGCCACGGGGGTTGGCGAGTTTGATTTGCATGCTGTGCCTCGTGTCTTGCGCGCGAAAATTCAGATCAATGCAGGAGCCGGTGCGGCCCCTGCAGAACAGCGTTTACAACGCTTTGACGGAGAAGATTTCCACGTCAAAGGTCAGCGTCTTGCCGGCCAGCGGGTGGTTGAAGTCGACGGTCACTTGCGCGTCGTCGAATTCTTTCACCACACCCGGCAGCTCAGTATTGGCCGCATCGTTGAAGATCACCAGCAGACCCGGTGACAGTTCCATGTCCGCAAACTGCGAACGTGGAATGACCTGCACGTTCTGCGGGTTCGGCTGGCCGAACGCGTTTTCCGGCTCGACGGTCAGAGTCCGCTTGTCACCCGCCTTGAAGCCGAACAACGCCGCCTCGAAGCCCGGCAGCAGGTTGCCGTCGCCGACCTTGAAGGTCGCCGGTGCCTTGTCGAAAGTGCTGTCGACCGTGTCGCCGTTCTCCAGGCGCAATGCAAAGTGCAAGGTGACTTCCGTGTTCTGGCCAATGCGTTGCTCAGCCAATACCTGTTCAGTCATGAACGGTTTCTCCGGATTTCTTGGATTTGAACATATCCAGTGCCAGCATCACCGCACCCACGGTGATGGCGCTGTCGGCGAAGTTGAACGCCGGGAAGTACCAGCGGTTCTGCCAGTGCACCAGAATGAAATCGATCACATGCCCCAGGGCGATGCGGTCATACAGATTGCCCAGCGCGCCGCCCAGCACCAATGCCAGTGCGACGGCCAGCCAGGTTTCGTTGCGGCCCAGGCGTTTGAGCCAGACCACCAGCACCGCACTGACCACGACCGCGATCAGCGCAAACAGCCAGCGCTGCCAGCCGGAGCTGTCAGCCAGGAAGCTGAATGCCGCGCCCGTGTTGTAGGCCAGGGTCCAGCTGAAGTAATCGGGAATGATCACGATCTGCTGGTACATCTCGAGCTTGCCTTCGAAGTAAAACTTGCTGGCCTGGTCAATGACCAGAACCAGCAAGCTCAACCAGAGCCAGCTCAGCCGTCCGAAACGGCCAACGGCATTAGGCATAGTGACGAACCTCGCCGGTGCCATCGATGTTGTCCACGCAACGGCCGCAGATTTCCGGATGCTCCGGGTTCACGCCGACGTCTTCACGGCAGTGCCAGCAACGGGCGCATTTCGGGAAGGCCGATTTGACGATCTTCAGCTTCAGGCCGCTGACTTCAGTAGCCACTGCATCGGCAGGAGCCTGCACGAACGGCGCAACGCTGGCGGTCGAAGTGATCAGAACGAAGCGCAGCTCGTTGCTCAGCTTGGCCAGGTCAGCGGTCAGAGCGTCTTCGGCGAACAGCGTCACTTCGGCTTGCAGGTTGCCACCGACAGCCTTGGCCGCGCGCTGGATTTCCATCTCTTTGTTGACCGCCACCTTCACTTCCATGATGCGATCCCAGTAGGCGCGACCCAGTTCGAAGCCTTCCGGCAACTCGGTCAGGCCTTCGTACCAGGTGTTGAGCATCACCGATTCGTTGCGCTCGCCCGGCAGGTATTGCCACAGTTCGTCGGCGGTGAAGGCCAGGATCGGCGCGATCCAGCGCACCAGCGCTTCGGAGATGTGGAACAGCGCGGTCTGGCACGAGCGACGGGCCTTGCTGTCGGCGCCGGTGGTGTACTGGCGATCCTTGATGATGTCGAGGTAGAAACCACCCAGCTCCTGAACACAGAAGTTGTGGATCTTCGAGTAGACGTTCCAGAAACGGTATTCGCCGTAGTGCTCTTGCAACTCGCGTTGCAGCAGCAGGGTGCGATCCACCGCCCAGCGATCCAGCGCCAGCATGTCTTCGGCTGGCAGCAGGTCGGTAGCCGGGTTGAAACCGGTCAGGTTGGAAAGCAGGAAGCGCGCGGTGTTACGGATACGACGATAGGCGTCCGCACTGCGCTGCAGGATCTGCTCGGACACGGCCATTTCGCCCGAGTAGTCGGTCGAAGCGACCCACAGACGCATGATGTCGGCGCCCAGGGTGTCGTTGACTTTCTGTGGCGCGATCACGTTGCCCAGGGACTTGGACATCTTGCGGCCGGACTCGTCCACGGTGAAACCGTGGGTCAGCAGTTCGCGGTACGGCGCGTGGTTGTCGATGGCGCAACCGGTCAGCAAGGACGAGTGGAACCAGCCACGGTGCTGGTCCGAACCTTCCAGGTACAGGTCGGCGCGCGGGCCGGTCTCGTGGCCCATCGGGTGCGAACCGCGCAGGACGTGCCAGTGCGTGGTGCCCGAGTCGAACCAGACGTCGAGGGTGTCGCTGATCTTGTCGTACTGCGGCGCTTCATCACCCAGCAGTTCGGCAGCGTCGAGCTTGAACCAGGCTTCGATACCTTCGACTTCAACGCGCTTGGCGACTTCTTCCATCAGCTCGACGGTACGTGGGTGCAGCTCGCCGCTTTCCTTGTTCAGGAAGAACGGGATCGGCACGCCCCAGTTGCGCTGACGGGAGATGCACCAGTCCGGACGGTTGGCGATCATCGAGTGCAGGCGCGCCTGGCCCCAGGCCGGAACGAACTTGGTTTCTTCGATGGCTTTGAGCGAGCGCACACGCAGGGTGTCGCCGCTGACCGGCTCTTTGTCCATGCCGATGAACCACTGCGCAGTAGCGCGGTAGATCAGCGGGGTCTTGTGACGCCAGCAGTGCATGTAGCTGTGTTCGATGACGGTGGTGTGCAGCAACGCACCGACTTCGGTCAGTTTGTCGACGATGGCCGGGTTGGCCTTCCAGATGAACTGGCCGCCGAAGAACTCCAGCGACGGCACGTAAACGCCGTTGCTCTGTACCGGGTTGAGGATATCGTCGTTGACCATGCCGTACTTCTTGCAGGTCACGAAGTCATCCACGCCGTAGGCCGGGGCGGAGTGAACCACGCCGGTGCCGGCGCCCAGTTCCACGTAGTCGGCCAGGTACACCGGCGACAGACGGTCGTAGAACGGGTGACGGAAATTGATCAGTTCCAGCGCCGAACCCGGAGCGGTCGCCAATACAGTGCCTTCGACGCCGTAACGGGTCAGGCAGGATTCGACCAGTTCTTCAGCCAGCACCAGCAGCTTGTCGCCGATATCGACCAGGGCGTAGGTGAATTCAGGGTGAACGTTCAGCGCCTGGTTGGCCGGGATGGTCCACGGAGTGGTGGTCCAGATCACGATCGAAGCTGGTTTGCTCAACGACGGCAGACCGAACGCAGCGGCCAGTTTGGCCTCGTCAGCGATCGGGAACGCGACGTCGATGGTCGAGGACTTCTTGTTCTCGTACTCGACTTCCGCCTCGGCCAGGGCCGAACCGCAATCGAAGCACCAGTTCACAGGCTTCAGGCCCTTGAACACGAAACCGCCCTTGACGATTTCGGCGAGGGCACGGATTTCACCAGCCTCGTTCTTGAAGTCCATGGTCTTGTACGGGTTGGCGAAGTCGCCCAGCACGCCGAGACGGATGAATTCGGTCTTCTGCCCTTCGATCTGCTCGGTGGCGTAGGCACGGCACAGTTCGCGGGTCTTGTCCGCGCCCAGGTTCTTGCCGTGGGTCACTTCAACCTTGTGCTCGATCGGCAGGCCGTGGCAATCCCAGCCCGGGACATACGGCGCGTCGAAGCCCGACAGGGTCTTCGAACGGATGATCATGTCCTTGAGAATCTTGTTCAGAGCGTGACCGATGTGGATCGTGCCGTTGGCGTACGGAGGGCCGTCGTGCAGGACGAACTTCGGACGATCCTTGCCAATCTCGCGCAACTTTCCGTACAGGCCAATACTGTCCCAGCGCTGCAGGATCTGCGGTTCGCGCTGTGGCAGGCCGGCCTTCATTGGGAAGGCGGTGTCCGGAAGGTTTAGCGTGGCTTTATAGTCGGTCATTTAAGGCTCTTCATTAGCGATGGGCGCTAGGTGCGGCTAGTGCACGGGCGGCGGCGACATCCGCGCTGATCGCCGTTTTCAATGCCTCCAGGGAGGCGAAACGCTGCTCTTCACGCAGCTTCTGGTGGAAAACCACCGTCAAACGCCGGTCATACAGATCGCCGGCAAAATCTAAAAGATGGACTTCAAGGTGGGCCTTGCCATCACCTTGCACCGTGGGCCGCACGCCGATATTGGCGACGCCGGGCCAGGTCTTGCCGTCGATGTCGACGTCGACCAGGTAAACCCCGGTGAACGGCACGCGACGGCGCTTCAGTTGAATGTTCGCCGTGGGCGTACCCAGTTGGCGGGCCAGTTTCTGGCCATGCAGCACGCGACCGGCAATCCGGTACGGGCGACCGAGCAGACGCTCAGCCAAAGCAAAATCGGCGGCGGCCAACGCATTGCGCACCTGAGTGCTGCTGACACGAATGCCGTCCAGCTCGACGGTTTGCGCGGCTTCCACGGTAAAACCGTGAACCTGCCCGGCCTGCAACAGAAAATCGAAATCGCCGAGACGGTCGCAGCCGAAACGGAAATCGTCACCGACTTCCAGATGCTGCACGCCGAGGCCATCAACGAGGATGGTGTCGACGAATTCACTGGCACTGAGCTTGCTCAAGCGCTGGTTGAAGGCCAGGCACAGGACCCGATCGACGCCTTCGGCGGCCAGCAGTTGCAGCTTGTCGCGCAACCGGGCCAGACGCGCCGGCGCGGTCTCCGGGGCAAAGAATTCCCGTGGCTGCGGCTCGAAAATCACCACGCAGCTGGGTACGCCCAACTCGAGCGCACGCTCACGCAGTCGGGCCAGGATAGCCTGGTGACCACGGTGAACACCGTCAAAGTTGCCAATAGTGGCGACGCAGCCCCGATGCTGGGGGCGCAAGTTGTGAAGGCCTCGAACCAGCTGCATAACGCGCTTCTTGCTCATAAAGTGGCCGATTATAACCACACCCGGCGGCAGACGACAGGCAACACCGTAACCCAAAGTGATCGAGCCGACAAAACTGCCGGCTCGCGCCCGTTTTTCAGGGGTAAAACCTCAGCTCAACGCCTTGCGATTGAAGTCGCGCAGGCGGAAACCGAGCAGCAGCAACATGCCGAAATACGCCACCACGCCGGCAACCACCAAGGCGCCCAGGCGCACGAAGCGTTCCAGCATGTGGCCCTGATCCCACGCGGGCATGAAATGCATGCCGATCAACAGCACCGCCGACATCACCGCCACGGCGACCACCAGCTTGAAACCGAACTTCAGCCAGCCCGGCTGCGGTTGATACATCTGCTGCTTGCGCAGTTGATAGAACAGCAGCCCGGCGTTCAGACAGGCGCCGGCGCTGATCGCCAACGCCAGCCCGGCGTGCGCCAGCGGACCGATCAGCACCAGATTGAACAACTGCGTGACCACCAGGGTGAAGATTGCAATTTTTACCGGTGTGCGGATGTTCTGTTGCGCATAGAAGCCCGGCGCCAGCACTTTGATCACGATAATGCCGAGCAGACCGACAGAGTAGGCAATCAACGCGCGCTGGGTCATGGCGGCGTCAAACCCGCTGAACTGGCCGTACTGGAACAGCGAAACCGTCAACGGCTCGGCCAGAATCCCCAGCGCCAACGCACACGGCAACACCAGTACGAAGCACAGGCGCAGGCCCCAGTCGAGAATCCGCGAGTACTCGTGACGGTCCTTGCTGGCGTAGGTCTTGGCCAATGTCGGCAGCAGAATCGTGCCCAGCGCCACACCCAGCACGCCGGACGGCAACTCCATCAGACGATCGGCGTAGTACATCCACGACACCGAGCCCGCCACCAGAAACGAGGCGAAGATGGTGTTGATGATCAGGGAAATCTGGCTGACCGAGACACCGATGATCGCCGGCAACATCTGCTTCATCACCCGCCAGACACCGGTATCGCGCAGATTCAGGCGTGGCAGCACCAGCATGCCGATCTTTTTCAGGTGCGGCAGTTGGTAAAGCAACTGCGCCAGACCGCCAACCAGCACCGCCCAGCCGAGCGCCATGACCGGTGGATCGAAGTACGGCGTCAGGAACAGCGAAAACACGATCATGCTGACGTTGAGCAGGGTCGGCACGAACGCCGGCACCGAGAAACGGTTCCAGGTATTGAGAATCGCACCCGCCAGAGACGACAGGGAGATCAGCAATATATAGGGGAAGGTCACTCGCAGCAGGTCAGAGGTCAGCTGGAATTTTTCCGGTGTGTTGGCAAAACCGGGGGCGGTGGCCCAGATCACCCAGGGCGCGGCAATCATGCCCAGCGCCGTCACCAGCGCCAGAACCAGCGTCAGAAGTCCCGTCACATAGGCAATAAAGGTACGAGTCGCCTCCTCCCCCTTCTGACTTTTGTATTCGGCAAGAATCGGCACAAACGCCTGTGAAAATGCACCCTCGGCGAAGATTCGCCGCAGCAGATTGGGCAGTTTGAAGGCGATGAAGAAGGCGTCTGTCGCCATTCCGGCGCCGAATGTACGCGCAATGAGCGTGTCGCGGACAAACCCGAGAATCCGGGAAAGCATCGTGATAGAGCTGACGGCGGCCAACGATTTGAGCAGATTCATTGAAGGAATTTGTGCCTGTCGATAAACAGCAGGCGAACAATGCGCCTACTTGTGCGATACTCCGCGCCGCAACAGCACAGAGCCAAAGCTCGCGAGTTTACAGGTCACACGCCGGAAAGAAATATCCCGTCGCACCACACCTACCACTTAGCGGAACGTTTCAAGCGCCCTTGACAAGACTTCAACTCATCGGCATGATTCGCGGCCTATTTTGTTTGCTATTTCCTAAAAAGTCTTTCGAGGAGCTCGACGGTGGCCAACTCACCTTCCGCCAAAAAACGTGCAAAACAGGCTGAGAAGCGTCGCAGCCACAACGCCAGCCTGCGTTCCATGGTTCGTACCTACATCAAGAATGTAGTTAAAGCCATCGACGCAAAAGACGCTGAAAAAGCTCAAGCTGCATACGTTCTGGCTGTGCCAGTTATCGACCGTATGGCCGATAAAGGCATCATCCACAAGAACAAGGCTGCTCGTCATAAGAGCCGTCTGAATGGCCACGTCAAGGCACTGAAAGAAGCTGCCTAAGCGACGTAGTCATTAAAAAACCGACCTCAGGGTCGGTTTTTTATTGCCTGCGATTTGCTGAAAACAACGCAAAAAAAAAGAGGAGCCAACCGGCTCCCCTTTTTATTTACGTCCAAATTAATGGACTGGCGCCCACGGCAGAATCGGGATCGCTGTCACCGCATTCTGCGGACTACCCTCGATCAGGCGATCGCTATAGACCAGATAAACCAGCGTATTGCGCTTCTTGTCGAGGAAACGCACCACCTGCATGGTCTTGAACACCAGCGAAGTACGCTCCTTGAACACCTCTTCGCCATCCTTCAACTCACCCTTGAAGTTGATAGAACCCACCTGACGACAAGCAATGGACGCCTCGGCACGATCCTCGGCCAACCCCAAACCACCCTTCACGCCACCAGTCTTGGCGCGCGACAGATAGCACGTCACACCCTCGACTTTCGGATCATCGAACGCCTCGACCACAATCCGGTCGTTCGGCCCGACAAACTTGAACACCGTCGATACCTGGCCGATTTCCTCGGCCGAGGCCAGCAATGGCAACGCCATCAGCAAGCCCAACAATCCTTTTGCCATGCGCATTGCGCGTTTCCTCAAACAAGAATCAGGTTGTCACGGTGAACCAGTTCCGGCTCAGCCATGTAACCCAGCAAACCGACAATCGCATCTGACGACTGACCGATGATTTTTTGTGCTTCCAGCGCGCTGTAGTTGGCCAGGCCACGGGCGATTTCTCGACCGTCCGGCGCCACGCAAACCACCATTTCGCCGCGACGGAAACTGCCCTGCACCAACTTGACGCCGACCGGCAGCAAGCTTTTGTTGCCCTGGGACAACGCGGAAACCGCACCATCATCCAACACCAGCGTGCCACGGGTTTGAAGATGCCCGGCCAGCCACTGCTTGCGTGCCGCCAGCATCCCGCGCTCAGGCGACAGCAACGTACCGATTCGCTCGCCCGCTTTCAGACGATCGAGCACTCGCTCCAGACGCCCACCGACAATAATGGTGTGCGCCCCGGAACGGGCCGCCAGACGCGCCGCGCGCAACTTGGTCTGCATGCCGCCACGACCCAGCGCGCCGCCGGTACCACCCGCCACCGCATCCAGGCTCGGATCATCGGCGCGCGCCTCGTAAATCAGCTGTGCGTCAGGATTGTTGCGCGGATCAGCATCGAACATGCCGTCGCGATCCGTCAGGATCACCAGCAGATCAGCCTCGACCAGGTTGGCCACCAGCGCAGCGAGCGTGTCGTTGTCGCCGAAACGGATTTCGTCAGTGACCACAGTGTCGTTTTCGTTGATCACCGGGATGACTTTCAGCTCGACCAGCGCACGCAAGGTGCTGCGGGCGTTCAGGTAGCGCTTGCGATCGGACAGGTCGTCGTGGGTCAGGAGAATCTGCGCGGTGTGCCGGCCATGCTCGGCAAAACTCGATTCCCAGGCCTGCACCAAGCCCATCTGACCGATTGCAGCAGCGGCCTGGAGCTCGTGCATCGCACTGGGTCGCGTGGTCCAGCCCAAACGGCTCATGCCGGCCGCCACCGCCCCGGAGGACACCAGCACCAACTCGACGCCAGCCTCATGCAAGGCCACCATCTGCTCGACCCAGACACCCATTGCCGCACGATCGAGCCCTTTGCCATCCGCTGTCAGCAAAGCGCTGCCGATCTTCACGACCCAACGCTGCGCACCCGTCACCTTGCTCCGCATCATCTTCAACCTTAGCTTGAGGGCAGCGCGACCTGGCACTGCCCATGACATTATTCGTGGTTATTCGTGACCAACGATCGATTTCCAGATACTAAAACGCCGCTCGATTGAGCGGCGCTTAAGTTTACTTCAACGAATCAGTCACGCACGTAAATGATTTCCGGACCGTCTTCGTCATCCACATCTTCTTCGTCCCAGTCATCGTCGCCGATATCGTGGACCGACTTCACGCCGCTGCGACGCAGGGCACGCTTGTCATCCAGCGCCTGCAACTGAGCACGGGCTTCGTCTTCGATGCGCTGATCGAGATCGGCCAGCTCTTCCTTGTAGGCCGGGTCATTGGCCAGACGATCGGCACGATCTTCCATGTAACGCATGATGTCGTGGCAAAGACGCTCGGTACCCAGCTTGGAGATGGCCGAGATCACGTAGACCGGACCGGTCCATTCCAGACGATCGACGATTTCCTTGACGCGAGCATCGTGCTCTTCTTCAAGGATCTGGTCGCACTTGTTCAGCACCAGCCAGCGATCACGCTCAGCCAGCGACGGGCTGAACTTGATCAGCTCGTTGACGATCACTTCAGCAGCATCCGGAGCGCTGGCATCATCCAGCGGCGCCATATCCACGAGGTGCAGCAACAGACGGGTACGCGCCAAGTGCTTGAGGAAGCGGATACCGAGACCGGCACCGTCGGAAGCACCTTCGATCAGACCCGGAATGTCGGCAATGACGAAGCTTTTCCAGCGATCGACGCTGACCACACCCAGGTTTGGCACCAGCGTGGTGAACGGGTAATCGGCGACTTTCGGCTTGGCAGCCGATACCGAACGGATAAAGGTACTTTTACCGGCGTTCGGCAGGCCCAGCAGACCGACGTCGGCCAGAACCTTCATTTCCAGTTTCAGGTCGCGCTGCTCGCCCGGCTTGCCCGGCGTGGTCTGACGCGGCGCACGGTTGGTACTGGATTTGAAACGAGTGTTGCCCAGACCGTGCCAGCCGCCCTGAACCACCATCAGTTTCTGACCGGCCTTGGTCAGGTCACCGATGACTTCCTGAGTGGCGGAGTCGATCACCGTGGTGCCGACCGGCACGCGCAGGATCAAGTCTTCACCCTTCTTGCCGGTGCAGTCGGTGCTGCCGCCGTTGGAACCACGCTCGGCGTCGAAATGCCGGGTGTAGCGGTAGTCCACCAGGGTGTTCAGGTTTTCGTCGGCCATCATGAAGATGGAACCGCCGTCACCGCCGTCACCGCCGTTCGGGCCACCGTTTTCAATGAATTTTTCCCGACGGAAACTCATGGCGCCATTGCCACCGTCGCCAGCTTTTACGCGAATCGATACTTCATCAACAAACTTCATAACCAACGCCTCTCGCCGTACGGACGAGCCGAAAAACAATCAAGACATAAGACTCTTGCAAAAATGAGCGCAGCGACCCCAATCCACGACCTGCATCGCACGCCGGCAGCCCATACAAACAGCTTTGCAAGAGACTCACCCCACAAACGAAAAAGCCCCGTCGCAAGACAGGGCTTCTCCAGCACTCTCGCAGTTAGGCTGCGATTACGCTCACGTAACGACGACCGAAGGCGCCTTTTACTTCAAACTTGATCACGCCTTCGATTTTCGCGAAGAGGGTGTGATCTTTACCCATGCCAACGCCGTAGCCAGCGTGGAATTGGGTGCCGCGCTGACGCACGATGATGTTGCCGGCCTTGATGACCTGGCCGCCATACATCTTCACGCCAAGGCGTTTGGCTTCTGAGTCGCGACCGTTACGGGTACTACCACCAGCTTTTTTGTGTGCCATGAGTCAATTCTCCTAGTGAGGAATTAGGCTGAAATTAAGCCTGAATACCGGTGATTTTGATCTCGGTGTACCACTGGCGGTGGCCCATACGCTTCATGTGGTGCTTACGACGACGGAACTTGATGATGCGAACTTTATCGTGACGACCTTGGGAGATCACTTCAGCCACAACGGTAGCGCCAGCAACAACTGGAGCGCCGATATTCACGTCGTCGCCATTGGCAACCAACAGAACGCGATCAAAAGTTACGGATTCGCCAGTAGCGACTTCCAGTTTTTCGATCTTCAGGTATTCACCTGGTGCAACTTTGTACTGCTTGCCACCAGTAACGATTACTGCATAAGACATGGTATTTCTCCGATAATCCTGCTCACCCAGCTCTTTATAAGAAGAGGTATTGGCTGGCATGGCTGCATTGGGCTGGAGGCCCGATTGCAATTGCGTAAGGCAGGTGCTGCCCAGGAAGTTCAGGGTGCGCGATTGTACGCAAGCTACAAGAGTCATGCAAGTGGCCGTCCATCGCGCCTTGACAGGCCCGGACGTGGGTCCTAGCATGCCGCGCAACCCTTCTGGAGCACCTGTCGCTGATGCAACCCCAAGCTTTCTACCGCGCGGTGGCGGACGATTTTAGCGCCGTCGACGGCATCATCAAGAAGCAGCTGACTTCCCGAGTGCCGCTGGTATCGAAAATCGGCGATTACATCACGTCGGCCGGCGGAAAACGCCTGCGTCCTTTATTGGTGCTGCTGTGTGGCAAGGCCCTGGGTCGCGAAGGCGACGACATGCGCCTGCTGGCCGCCACCATCGAATTCCTGCACACCGCCACCCTGCTGCATGACGACGTGGTCGACATGTCCGGCATGCGCCGTGGCCGTTCGACCGCCAACGCCATGTGGGGCAACGCCCCGAGCGTGCTGGTCGGCGATTTCCTGTATTCGCGCTCGTTCGAAATGATGGTCGAACTGGGTTCGATGCCGGTGATGAAGATCCTGTCCCAGGCCACGCGCATCATCGCCGAAGGCGAAGTGCTGCAGTTGTCCAAGGTTCGCGACGCCAGCACCACCGAAGAAACCTACATGGAAGTCATCCGCGGCAAGACCGCGATGCTTTTCGAAGCGTCGACCCACAGCGCCGCGGCACTGGCCGGTGCGACCGCCGAGCAGAGCGAAGCCCTGCGCACCTTCGGTGATCACCTGGGCGTGGCGTTCCAGCTGGTCGACGACCTGCTCGACTACAAGGGCGACGCCGAAACCCTGGGCAAGAACGTCGGTGACGATCTGGCCGAAGGCAAGCCGACCCTGCCGCTGATCTACACCATGCGCGAAGGCACGCCGGAGCAAGCCGCACTGGTACGCCAGGCGATCCAGAAAGGCGGAATCGAAGACCTGGAAAGCATCCGCATCGCCGTGGAAGCGTCCGGCTCTCTGGAATACACCGCACAACTGGCCCGTGACTATGTGGCCCGTGCGATCAAGTGCCTCGAAACGCTGCCGGCCAGCGAATACCGCGATGCACTGGTTGAATTGAGCGAGTTCGCGGTCGCCCGCACGCACTGATCAACGCCTTGTCATCAAGAAACCGCAGCCTCCGTCGGAGCCTGCGGTTTTTTGTTGCCTGCCATCTGCAGCTAAAACCTTATACAATGTGCGACTTTTAACGACCCCCTCTCCAAGGAGCCTTAGTGAGCACGTTGCCACCCTGCCCGAAATGCAATTCCGAATACACCTACGAAGACGGCACCCAACTGGTGTGCCCGGAGTGCGCCCACGAGTGGTCTGCCGGCGGCGAAGCCGAAGTGGCGTCCGATGATGCCGTGAAGAAAGACTCGGTCGGCAACGTCCTGCAGGACGGCGACACCATCACCGTGATCAAGGACCTGAAGGTCAAGGGCACTTCGCTGGTGGTCAAGGTCGGCACCAAGGTCAAGAACATCCGCCTGTGTGACGGCGACCACGACATCGACTGCAAGATCGACGGCATCGGCCCGATGAAACTCAAATCCGAGTTCGTCAGAAAAGTCTGAATATGCTGTCTTCCATCCCGCGCCCGTCGCGGGATGGAGCTTCACCCTCCCTTCCGCCTCGCCAGCAAATCCTCGCAGTAGCCAAACGCCAGTCGTTTTGACCTTACGCAATCTTTACCCGTAAAAAATCACAAACCGCCAATAGACGCTTGCTATTTGACGAATAAGAATTATTCTCATTGAAACCCTTTCAATGGAGATGAGAACCATGACTTATTTGATCGACGCCTGGCTGGATCGCCCGCACCCGTACCTCAGGATTCTGCATCGGGAAACCGGTGAAGTCTGCGCGGTGCTGGAAGAAGAAGCCCTGCACGAGTTGCAGGATCAAGGGGATCTGGACGTCAGCGGCCTGAGTTCCAGTGAACCGTTGGTGCTCAAGGAGCTGGTGCGCAATCTGTTCCTGTTCTGCTATGCCCGGGCGTTGCGCCCGACCAGTGAGCTGCATCACAAGATCGAAGTATGAGAACGGCGGAGAAACCCTGCACAAGCCACGCTTGTGCAGGGTAACGGGATTACAGAACGTCGAGCAGCTCGACGTCGAACACCAGAACGCTGTGCGGCGGGATGCTGCCAACGCCTTGAGCGCCGTAAGCCAGTTCGCTCGGCACGTACAGACGCCATTTGCTGCCGGCATTCATCAGTTGCAGGGCTTCGGTCCAGCCGGCGATTACGCCGCCAACCGGGAATTCAGCAGGCTGGCCACGCTCGTAGGAGCTGTCGAATACGGTGCCGTCGATCAGCGTGCCGTGGTAGTGAGTACGCACGGTGTCTTCACGGGATGGCTTGGCGCCTTCGCCCTGAGTCAGCACTTCGAATTGCAGACCGGAAGCCAGAGTGGTGATGCCGTCCTTCTTGGCGTTTTCAGCCAGGAACGCACGACCTTCGCCAGCGGCGGCTTCAGCCTTGGCAGCGGCTTCGGCTTGCATGATTTCGCGGATCACTTTGAAGCTGGCGGACAATTCGTCCTGACCCACACGGCTTGGCTTGCCGGCGAATGCGTCGGTCAGACCGGCCAGGATGGCGTCCAGGCTGACACCCGGTGGCGGGTTGTCGCGCAGCTGGTCACCCAGCTGACGGCCGATACCGTAGCTGACGCGGGTTTCGTCGGTGGACAGATTTACTTCGGACATGACACTGCTCCGCTGTGCGGACGGCCTCAGGACATGCCGTGCGTGCACAGCGCGTCCCGGCGCGCCCGGAACCAAAAGGGCGAGCAGACTAGCACAGTTGTTCCGGCATTGATCAGACCCTCGGGCCTACAGTGCCGAGCGCCAGGCCAGCGGGACTTTCAGGCTTTCTTCACCGCTGGCGCCCAGACCGCACATTTCATCGTGCACCGAGGTGTGCACAAGGTTGAACGGCAGCACCGGAAAGCTGTGGAGTACATCCCGCGCATGCTCCACCGAGCGCAACATCAGCATCTTGCCCTGTGGATCACTCAGCGGGTACGCCGCGCCATGCATGCGCGCCTCGAGCAGATAGATGCCGCCCTCCATGGAGATCAGGTTCAACTCATCGACCTTCTTGGCGATGGCAAACGCATTCAATTCTTGCAGGTTCATGAACGCACCTCACGCAGTGGCGAGCCGGGACGCCTACAGGGATATGCTTCGGCGCTACAAAGCACAAGCCATAAACGACACCGCCCGTCTGTTTCGCAACAGACGGGCGGTTTTGTTACAGCGAACGACAACTCATCAGTGCTTGGTGAGCTTGTCCAGGTAACCCATGGCAAACGCCGAGATCACGAAGGTCATGTGGATGATCACGTACCACATCAGATGCTCGGGATCGACGTTCTTGGCATCCATGAAGATCCGCAGCAGATGGATCGAGGAAATCGCCACGATCGACGCCGCCACTTTCATCTTCAGCGACGAGGAGTCCATGGTGCCCAGCCAGCTGAGCTTCTCTTTGCCTTCGTCGATGTTCAGCTCGGACACGAAGTTCTCGTAGCCGGAAATCATCACCATCACCAGCAAACCGCCCACCAGCGCCATGTCGATCAGCGACAGCAGCACCAGAATCAGCTCGGACTCGGCCATGGAGAACACGTTGGGAATGACATGAAACACTTCCTGGAAGAATTTCAATGCCAGCGCCAGCAGCCCGAGAGACAGCCCGATATAGATCGGCGCCAGCAGCCAGCGCGAGGCGTACATTGCATTTTCGATAAAGCGTTCCATTGACTCTCACACAAGGGGGGTTGTAATCGGCGGCGAGTATACCAGTCCCCCATGACAGCCAGAAACCGCCCGGAAATCCGCTACCTGCGTGTGTGTGACAAAGTTTTTCTGCTAGTGTCCAAACCATTGACAGCCCAGCGACAGTGGACAGGACGACTGGAAATGGATGTGCGATTGCCGTTAACGACTGCCGGAATTTGCTTCGCCCTGATGATCGGCGGCTGCTCGCCCGGTGAGGAAAAACACCCGCTCAGCCTCGAAGAAAAGACTGCACAGTTCGAACAGTCCCTGGACGCGATCACCGACCCGAAACTCAAGGATGCCGTGACCGAACTTGGCGGCTCGTTACTGCTGCTGGAGCGCGCGCAGCAACGACTCGACAACAAACCGCCCAGAACCGAATACGGCGAAGACGCCCTCGGCGTGCTCAAGCATTACCCGACGCCTCAGGCGCTGGTCGACACCTTCATCAACGGCCTGTTCGTGCTGCACAAGGATGCCAGCTCCGATTACCTCACCGACCTGCAACCGGTGTTCCCCTTCAACCTCAACATTCCCGGCGGGTTCCTGTTCCCCCACGGCGTGGAATGGCAATCGGTGACGTTGAGCAACAAGCGGGTGATCGCCTACCAGCCGGAATGGTCGGAAACCGATCCGGGCATTCAGTTGAGCCCGTCCAGTTCCAACGTCACCAACCCCGATGACCTGACCGTGACCTACCCGTTCATCGAAGGCCTGGATGTCGACAAGAAAACCCGGCCGCGCCCCGTGAGCCTGCAAGGCCAGGTTGAAGTCATCGCCCCGAAACGCCTGCACAGTTTCGATCTGGGCAAAAAGGACATCGGCCAGACCCGAACTGACGCCAACCTCAGCGTGACCCTGCTGAAGCTGGAAAAGAACTACGCCGAAGTCGAGTTCAGCAACAGCCTGCCGCTCGCCCCGGAAGTCGCCAACACCCCGCTCAATCCGCTGATCGTCCAGGCCCGTGACACGACCGGCCAGTACCTGGTGCGCGCCGGCGCCATCAACGAGAGCCCCGAGCAGGTCGGCTTCTATCAAAAACAACTGGTGCACCTGCAACAGCAAAAAGCCTGGAGCGAAGCACTGGAAAAACAATTGAACGACGACCAGCACGCCTTCGAGCAACAGCATCCGCGCCGCTACAACAAGGTCTACTTCAACGGCCCGATCGATACCCTCGAAGTCAGCGTTCTGGACTTTTCCGAAGCCACCGTCACCCGCAAGCCACTGGACCTGCCGGTCCGCGAGTTCGACTCGCACACCACGGCGAAAACCGTGCAACCGCTGGATCTGGCGATCACCGTCTACGACGACCAGGCGCCCAACTGGCTCAAAGGTGCGTCACTGACCGAGGACGAGCTGAAAAAAGGCATCCATATCCGCCAGTCAGTGGAGGAGCCCAGTGCCGCGCGCATCGAGTTCGATCACCGCAAAACCTTCAATGACGAACTGCTGGGCGACGACCTGGCCCCCGGCGAAAGCCCGGTGACGTTCTTCACCGAAAAAACCAGCGGCAAACTCAACGAACCGATCGAACTGCCGGCCGAGGCCTATCAGGTGGACCCGCTGCAGGCGACCATCACCTATGACTTGAACCTGTTCCCGGAAACCCCGGCGATTGCCGTCGGCTCGATGCCGCTGTTTCTGGCCACGGTGGAGAAGCAGGCCTTCGAAGCCAAGGCGTTGCCCAAAGGCCTGGAAATCAGGAACAACGCACTGGTGGTGGATCTGAAACTGTTCCCGGCCAACGAATGGCGATTCTTCGTCAAGGACGACAGTGGCAACTACCTGAAACAGATTCTTTCGGTCAGCCACGACACGAGCGCAGAAGGCCCGGCGCTGTTCGGCGTGCATTATTTCTACGGCCGCCCGACGCACGTGGAAACCTATCAGCGAACCGACCTCGCCACCGTGCAGTACGGCTTTGAGGTCAAACTCGACAAGGCCCACACACAAGGTGCTGCGCCATGATCGGCGCTAGCTAGTGGTCAAAAACGCCGATGCTGCGCCCACGTCCACCGTTGATCTGCCGTAGCTGGGCTTGCAGGTGCAAGGACCAGATCTGCGGATCATTGGCCAGCTCGTAGCCGTGCATCGTCAGGCTTTCGACGATGGTATCGAGGATCGATTCGGCGGCGATCGGCCCATGAAACGGGCCCTGAGCCTTGATGGCGGAAGGTTGTTCACCGGCCATGCCGGCGGCGAAGAGCAATGTCCACATGCCGTTATCGCCGGCCAACGGCTTGATGGCGCATTCGATACGGGTCACAAGACCCAGGCACTGACGGGTAAGACAGAGGTTGCGCGACATGGCGGCGACCCTCGGTAAAGCCGGTGTTCAGCCCTTGCTGAAGGGCTGTTTCGATCCCGTGATACTGTCGATGTCCTTGAGCAGAGAATAGAAGAAAAGTCCGCCGCGCAAGCCGCACAGAACCAGAAGGCGCCGAATGGTCATTGTGTGAATATTGACGCCAGAGTGATGGCACTTTTGCCGACGTTCGCGACAAAACAAAATGGGAGCACAAGGCTCCCATTTTTTGACTGCAGTCTGACTTAAGCTGGTTTGGCCTCGGCCAGCGCCTCCTGCGCCAGTTCCTTCTCGGCTTCTTTCAGGTCTTCTTCGCTGATCATCTCGGCAATCACCCGCAGACGCTCCACCACCCGCGCGTTGACGCTGCCTTCCGGGAATTCGCCCTCTTCATTCGGCTCACCGGCAGGCTCGCCCACCAACAAGCTCAACGCTTCGTCGGCCTGACGCACCGCATAAACGTGGAACTGCCCTGCGCGCACCGCCGCCAACACCTTTTCATCAAGCATCAGCGTGGCCACGTTGGCTTGCGGAATGATCGCGCCCTGCTCGCCCGTCAGCCCGCGTGCTTCGCAGAGGCGGAAGAAGCCTTCGATTTTCTCGTTGACCCCGCCCACCGCCTGCACCTCACCGAACTGGTTGATCGAACCGGTGATCGCAAAGCATTGCTTGAGCGGGGTTTTCGACAAGGCCGAAATCAACGTGCACGCCTCGCCCAGCGACGCACTGTCGCCATCGACGTAACCGTAGGATTGCTCCAGCGCGATGCTCGCGGAAATCGCCAGCGGGAATTCCTGGGCGTAACGGCTGCCCAGATACCCGGTGAGGATCATCACGCCCTTGGAGTGGATCGGCTGACCGAGGTTGACCTCACGCTCGATGTCGACGATGCCGCTGCCGCCCGGGTACACCGTGGCGGAAATCCGCGCCGGCACACCGAACGCCGAGTCGCCGACTTCGAGCACCGTCAGGCCGTTGCACTTGCCGACCGCCGCACCGTCGGTGTCGATCAGGATGATCCCCGCCAGCATGTCGTCGAGAATTCGCGCCGACACACGCCCGGTGCGAGTGGCCTTGGCCTTCAGGGCGCGCTCGATGTGGCCGGCGTCGGTCATTTCATCGTTGGCCAGATGCCGAATGAAATCCGCCTCGCTGACCAGTTGGAACAGATCACCGATACGCGCCGACAAACGCCCCTGGTGCTCGGCCAGACGCGCACTGTAGGTCGCCAGACGCGCCACCGCGTCGGCGGTCAGCGGCGCCATGCCTTCTTCCGAAGTACGGGTTTTCAGCAACTGGGCAAACTGCTCCAGGCTTTCGTCGACCATCGGGATGTCTTCGTCGAAATCCACCAGGACGCGGAACATCTCCTGGAAGTCCGGATCGAGGTCCTGCAACGTGTAGTACAGCGACCGCGCACCGATGATGATGACTTTGACATTCAACGGAATGAACTGCGGATTGAGCGTCACGGTGGCGAAACGGCCCATCTCGCCCAGTGGCGATTCCATTTTCAGCTTGCGCGATTGCAGGGCGCGCTTGAGCGCATCCCACACGAACGGCTCGCCGAGCATTTTTTCCGCTTCAAGGATCAGGAAACCACCGTTGGCGCGGTGCAGCGCACCCGGACGCAACTGGCGATACGTGGTGTAAAGCGCGCCCTGATCGGTGGTGTATTCGATACGACCGAACAGGTTTTCATACGTCGGATGCGGCTCGAACACCACCGGCGCACCGCCGCTGCTCGGATGCCCGACCACCAGGCTCGGCGCGTATTGCTCTTCCAGCAGCTTGCGTGCGACCGCATCGGTCTTGCTGTCATCGACCAGTTGCTCGACCACGGTTTTCAGCAGGTAAACCTGCACGGCTTGCAGGTAACCGCAGACCGCCGCATTTTCCGCGTACTTTTCCGACAGCGGCGAAAGCAATGGTTGCAGGGCCAACGTGATGGTTTCTTCGTTGAGCTGGCGCAGCTGGTTGCTCGACTCGCGCTTCCATTGCGGCAGGCTCGCGAGTTCTTCGTTCAAGCGTTCTTCGAGGCCGGAAATGTCCTCGTGAAAACGCTCGCGCTCGGCTTCCGGCAACTGGGCGAATTCGGCCTCGTCCAGCGCCTTGCCTTCGAGCATCGGCGTGAACGCGATGTTGCTGCTGTCGCGGTACAGGGCGACGTCTTTTTCCAGGGCCAGACGCTCGATGATGTCCAGCGCCTTGTCGTAGCGCTGGTTGAAGGCGCGGTCGATGGCACTTTTCTTCTGCTGGTAGGACGGGTGTTCGAACACGGCGGGAAAAGTCGACAGCAAGTTGTCGATCAAGCCGTTGATGTCACCGATGAACGCAGCGGCAGTGCCCGACGGCAACTCCAGGGCGCGAGGTTCGCGCGGTTCATCGAAATTGTTGACGTAGACCCAGTCCGCCGGGGTCTGCAGGCGTTTGCCTTCGGCCTTCAGGTAGCGTTTGACGAACGAGAAACGGCCGGTGCCGGGCTCGCCCATGACGAATACGTTGTAACCGGGGCGTGGCATGGCCACACCGAACTGCAAGGCTTCGACCGCACGTTCCTGGCCAAGCACACCGCGAAAGGGCTCCAGATCATTGGTGGTAGTGAAGCTGAACTGTTCAGCGGAAAACGGACGGGTCAGCGCTTCGGGCGCTAGACGCAAGCTGGCAGCAACAGGATCAGGCATCGGGCTTCCTTAACAATCAGGCGGGGCAGATAGCGGCATTCTGGCGCTGCCCGTGCCCCACTGGCAAGGCGCGCCACACGACAAAGCATAGACAACCGGTCATCCCCGCGGCCGGGCCCATGGAACCGGGGTTTATTCCAAATATTGTGCAAAAAATCACGGAACCGCCGGAACGTGCCTAAACTCCAAACTGCGCGGCTGGAACTAATACCGGCCCACTGGCGCCACAAGGTCTGTACGAAAAATCGCCAAGCGGCGTTTTTCGGTAGAGAGCGGGGCCAGAACCCTGTCCATTGGTATGCACACAAAGAGAACAAAGCTATGAAACGGATTCTTCTCGGTACTCTCTTCACCGTTGTATCACTCAACGCCATGGCTCAGGCGCCAGGCGGTCCGGATTGCGGTTGGGGCAACATGCTGTTCGAAGGTCAGCGTGGCACCCCGGCTCACTTCCTGGCATCCACCACTAACGGCACCTCCGGCAACGCGACGTTCGGCATGACTTCCGGCACCAACGGTTGCTCCACCAACGCGTCGCTGACCTATGGCGGCAAATCCTGGTTTGCCATGAATGGCATGATGAACGAGCTGTCCGAAGACATGGCAAAAGGCAACGGCGAAGCGCTGACGACCTATGCCGTGGTATTGGGCGTAGCGCCGGAAGACCGTGCGCACTTCGCCGCCGTCACTCACGAGCACTTCCAGCAGATCTTCAGCAAGGCTGACGTGACCGCCGAAGACGTGCATACCAACACCCTGGCCGTCCTGAAAGCAGACCCTCGTCTGGCCAAGTACGCGACTCAGGCTTAAGCTCGACCCCACCCGCTTCTTTCGGGAAGCGGGTTTTGTTTTTTCGGCCCGCCCCTCTTTGGGTCTTTTGTTTTTTTCGACTTAAGTTGCCACCTATGCTCAAACGCCTTGCCTGGCTGGCGCTGTGTGTCTGCGCCCCGCTGTCCGCCGCGCCCCACATCGACCCTCAACGTTTGCAGCAACTGGCCAACGATCGTTTCTGGATTTCCCTCGGCCATTACGAAACCGCCAAACTCGGCGGCTGGCGCAGTTACGTCAGCGACAAGAAGTTCTTCCTCGCCGCCGACGGCAACGAGCACCCCGACCACGAACTGGCCGCCACCGTCCAGGCGCTGTACGCCCCGGCCAGTCTCGGCGAGCAACACGCGCAGTGCGTCTACCCGGCGCGCACGCGCTGGCTGAAAGATCAACTCAACCTGAGCGACCTGCCAACGCCGGACTGCACCGACTTCAAGAAATGGTTCAAGGACGTCTCGCCTCACAGCGCGGTGATGATTTTCCCGGCGGCCTACCTCAACAGCCCGTCGTCGATGTTCGGTCACACCCTGCTGCGCATCGACCAGGCTGACGTGCAAAGCGACAAGACCTCGCTGCTCAGCTACGCGATCAACTTCGGCGCCTACATCGAAGGTTCGGACAACAGCATCCTGTATGCCTGGAAAGGCCTGATGGGCGGATATCCGGGACTGTTCGCGCTGGTGCCCTATCAGGAAAAACTCTCGGAATACCGCAGCCTGGAAAACCGCGACCTGTGGGAATACCGGCTCAACCTGACGCAAGCCGAAACCGCACGGATGGTCGAGCATGTGTGGGAGTTGAAGCAGATTCAGTTCGACTACTTCTTCTTCGACGAAAACTGCTCCTATCGCCTGCTCGAACTGTTGCAGGTCGCGCGTCCGAGTCTGCGCCTGACCGAGCAATTCCCGCTGACCGCGATCCCCACCGACACGGTCAAAGCGGTGAAGGAAGCCGGACTGGTGGAGCACATCGAATACCGCCCGTCCCGCGAGCGTGAATTGCTCAGCCGCGCCGAGCCCCTGACCGGCGAGGAACAGGACCAGGTGCTGAAAGTCAGCGCCGACCAACAGCAATTACAGGATCCGGCCTTCAAGTCCCTGCCCCGCGACCGGCAGGCGCTGATCATCGACGCCGCGTATCGGCTGGAACGCTACCGCGCCAACGGCCAGGAGCGTGATCCACAGCGAGCGCAGCGCAGTTTCGAACTGCTGCGGGCAATCAACAAGAACCCGGCGCCGGAGCTGCAAATCCCGCAGCCGGGCCTGCCCGAGGACGGCCACGAATCCCGCACCTGGCAGGCCGGTCTCGGCACTCGCGGTGACCGCGCGTTCGGCGAGTACGGCTTGCGTATGGCCTACCACGATCTCAACGACAACGCCGAGAGTTTCCCCCTCGGCGCGCAGATCGAAATCCTGCAAATGAAGCTGCGCCAGTACGAAGGCAATCACTGGCAGTTCCAGCAGCTGGATCTGGCGACCATCCGCTCGCTGACGCCGCGCAATGCGCTGTTGCAGCCGCTGTCGTGGCAAGTCACCGGCGGTCTGGAGCGAGTGCCGGGCAAGCATGACGACGAAACCCTGGTCAGCCATGTCAACGGTGGCGGTGGCGGCACTTGGGCGCTGGGTGATGATGTACTGGGGTTTGCGCTCGGCACCGTGCGTGTTGAACACAACAATGATTTCGCCGGGTTCGTTTCCCCCGCAGGTGGTTTCAATACCGGTGTGCTGTGGAAAAACCCGTTGGGCAATCTCAGTGTGGAGGCCAAAGGCGATTACTTCTTCAATGGCGAAGTGCGCCGCAGCCTGAGCCTGAACCAGCAGTGGGAGTTATCCCGCAACCTCGGCCTGCGCCTCAGCGCCCAGCGTGAGTTCAGCCATCTGGCAACGCCGGAGACCGAAGTGATGCTTGAGGTGAAGTGGTATCACTACTGAGGTTTTGATCTTTCTTTCACGCCTCATCGACGAATCCGCTTCTAGACTTTCCCTATCAGCCGGATAACGGCGCAGGAGAGTGTGATGTGGCGGTGTGCGGGTTTTGTGGGCGTGTTGCTGTTGCTGGGTGGCTGTCAGAGCACCCACGAAGACCTGATCGCCAAGGGTTATCCACCGGCGTTCGCCGACGGTTTCGATGACGGTTGCATCAGCGGTCGTCAGGCGGCCGGTTCGATCAGCGGCGAGTTTCGCAAGAACGTGCCGCGCTATCTCAAGGACAAACAATACGCCGAAGGCTGGAGCGACGGCTTCCGTCAGTGTCAGGCGATGCTGGAAAACAAGGACCGCGAAGACTATCGCAACGAACATTGGGACGAGCGCGAACGGGCCTGGCAGCAACAGAAGGATCAGGGCGCCGCGCGGGCTTATCGCTCGCAGTAGGTCGTTTCCAGACATCCAGTGAAACTCATTGCCTGCGACCATGGCCCAACGGTTGTCACAGGAGGTCACCATGAGCCGTGCTTTCGTCAACGAAGACAATGCCGCCGCGCAGGCCGACCAGCCGGTCGAACGGCAGGTCAGCACCCAGCCCAATTACGTCACGCCACAGGGGCTTGCCCAGTTGCAGGCGAAAGTCGCCGAACTGCAAACCCTGCATGCTGAACAGGCGGCCATGGGCGAGCAGGCCGACAAACAGCGCCTGGCCGATCTCGAACGGGATTTACGTTATTTCAATCAGCGGGTCGGCAGCGCCCAGGTCGCGCTCGCCCCGACCTCGACCGACAAGGTGCAGATCGGCAGCTGGGTGACATACGCCGATGAACACGCCACCGAGCGCCGTGTGCAACTGGTCGGTGAAGATCAGGCCGATGCGGCCAACGGCCTGATCAACTGGGCCTCACCGCTGGGCCGCGCACTGCTCGGCGCCCGGCTCAACGACGAAGTGCTGTGGCAGCGCCCGGCCGGCAATCAACTGATCGAAGTGATCCGCATCGATCTGCCTTAAACCACGCCTTGCGCCAGCATCGCGTCGGCGACTTTGACGAAGCCGGCGATATTCGCGCCTTTGACGTAGTTGATCCGCCCGTTTTCCTCACCGTAATGCACACAAGCGTGGTGGATCGACTGCATGATCGCGTGCAGCTTGCTGTCCACCTCGCCCGCCGTCCACAGCAGGCGCATGGCGTTCTGCGACATCTCCAGACCGCTGACCGCCACGCCGCCGGCATTCGAGGCCTTGCCCGGCGCGAACAGGATGCCGGCCTCGATAAAGATATCCACAGCCTCAAGGGTGGTCGGCATGTTCGCGCCTTCGGCCACACACACGCAGCCGTTACGCAGCAAGGTGCGGGCGGCTTCGGCGTCGAGTTCGTTCTGGGTGGCGCATGGCAGTGCGATGTCGCACGGCAACGACCATGGCAACTGACCGGCGCGGAACTCCAGGCCGAATGCCGCCGCCAGTTCGCTGATCCGCCCGCGCTTGACGTTCTTCAGTTCCAGCAGCGCCAGCCACTGTTCTTCGCTCAGGCCTGCCTCGCAGTACAACGTGCCTTCGGAATCGGACAGGGAAATCACCTTGCCGCCCAGATCCATCACTTTGCGGGCCGCGTACTGGGCAACGTTGCCGGAACCGGAGATCGCCACGCGCTTGCCTTCGACGGTCTGCTCGCGACGCTTGAGCATTTCTTCGGCGAAATAAACACAACCGAAACCGGTGGCTTCCGGGCGGATCAGGCTGCCGCCGTAGGTCATGCCCTTGCCGGTCAGCACGCTGGTGAACTGGTTGCTCAGGCGTTTGTACTGGCCGAACAGGAAACCGATCTCCCGCGCGCCGACACCAATATCGCCGGCCGGCACGTCCACGTCGGCACCGATGTGGCGGTACAACTCACTCATGAATGCCTGGCAGAAACGCATGACTTCGGCGTCGCTCTTGCCCTTCGGGTCGAAGTCCGAACCGCCCTTGCCGCCGCCCATGGGCAACGAGGTCAGGGAGTTCTTGAAGGTCTGTTCGAAGGCGAGGAATTTCAGCACGCCCATATTCACCGAAGGATGGAAGCGCAAACCGCCCTTGTACGGACCGATGGCGCTGTTCATCTGGATGCGGAATCCGCGATTGACCTGCACCTTGCCCTGATCGTCGACCCACGACACGCGGAACACCACCGCCCGCTCCGGCTCGCAGATGCGCTCCAGAATTCCCGTGGTCAGATAGTGCGGATGGGCTTCGAGAAACGGCCACAGGCTGCGCAGGACTTCTTCGACGGCCTGGTGGAATTCGGGTTGATCCGGATCGCGTTTTTTCAGACGGGCGAGGAAGGATTCGACGGATTCGATCATGGGAAAAGTCTCGGCAAATTTGTTGTCGTTGGAAGAGATTGAGCCGGACTGTAACAAACGATATGTACACAGCAACAGACAAAAATGTCGCATTTATGAAAACAAATAGTACACACGCTATAAATCAGTCTGAATTTCAGGCAAAAAAAGCGGAACCCGAAGGCTCCGCTTTTTCATGCAACCAACCTGTGATCAGGCCAGTTTCTTGTGGCGTACCCGGTGTGGCTGGGCCGCTGCTTCGCCGAGACGCTTTTTGCGATCGGCTTCGTACTCGGTGTAGTTGCCTTCGAAGAACACCGCTTGCGAGTCGTCTTCGTACGCCAGGATGTGGGTCGCGACGCGGTCAAGGAACCACCGATCGTGAGAGATCACAATGGCGGCGCCCGGGAAGTCCAGCAGGGCTTCTTCCAGGGAACGCAGGGTTTCAACGTCGAGGTCGTTGGACGGTTCGTCGAGCAGCAGAACGTTGCCGCCCTCCTTCAGGGTCAGCGCCAGGTGCAGACGACCGCGCTCACCACCGGACAGGTCCTTGACGAACTTCTGCTGATCGCCGCCCTTGAAGTTGAAGCGACCGACGTAGGTACGCGACGGGATCTCGTAGTTGCCGATGCGGATCTGGTCGGAACCGTCGGAGATCTGCTGGAACACGGTCTTGCTGCCGTCGAGGTCTTCGCGGCTCTGGTCCACACAGGCCAGTTGCACGGTTTCGCCGACTTCGATGGTGCCGGAATCCGGGGTTTCCTTGCCCATCAGCATGCGGAACAGGGTCGATTTACCGGCACCGTTACCACCGATCACGCCGACGATGGCGCCTTTCGGCATCGAGAACGACAGGTTGTCGATCAGTACGCGATCGCCGTAGCCCTTGGTGACGTTCTTGAATTCGATGACCTTGTCGCCCAGGCGCGGACCGGCCGGGATGTAGATCTCGTTGGTTTCCGAACGCTTCTGGAATTCCTGCGATTGCATTTCTTCGAAGCGTTGCAGACGAGCCTTGGATTTCGACTGGCGGGCCTTGGCGCCTTTGCGCACCCACTCCAGTTCTTCCTTCATGGCTTTTTCGTGAGCCGATTGCTGCTTGGATTCGGCCGCCAGACGATCGGACTTGGCTTCCAGCCAGCCCGAGTAGTTGCCTTCGTACGGAATGCCCGCGCCGCGGTCGAGTTCCAGAATCCAGCCGGCAACGTTGTCCAGGAAGTAACGGTCGTGCGTGATCGCGACCACAGTGCCCGGGAAGTCGTGCAGGAAGTGTTCGAGCCACGCAACGGAGTCGGCGTCCAGGTGGTTGGTCGGTTCGTCGAGCAGCAGCATGTCCGGGGCGGACAGCAGCAGACGGCACAGGGCCACACGACGTTTTTCACCACCGGACAGGTGTTCCACTTTCGCGTCCCAGGCCGGCAGACGCAGCGCATCGGCGGCGACTTCCAGCTGGCGCTCCAGGTTGTGACCGTCGCTGGCCTGCAGGATCGCTTCGAGCTTGGCCTGTTCGGCGGCCAGCTTGTCGAAGTCGGCATCCGGATCGGCGTAAGCGGCGTAGACCTCGTCCAGGCGGGCCTGAGCGTCCTTGATCACGCTGACCGCTTCCTCGACCACTTCACGCACGGTCTTGGTCGGATCGAGTTGCGGCTCTTGCGGCAGATAACCGATGTTCAGTTCCGGCATCGGGCGCGCTTCGCCTTCGAATTCGGTGTCGACGCCGGCCATGATTTTCAGCAGCGTGGACTTGCCCGAACCGTTGAGGCCGAGTACGCCGATCTTGGCGCCCGGGAAGAAGGACAGAGAAATGTTTTTCAGGATTTCCCGCTTCGGCGGAACAACTTTGCCCAGCCGATGCATGGTGAAGACGTATTGAGCCATGGAGAACCTTGGGTCAGTGACAGATGAATGATTGGAGCGCAGGCGATGCCCGGCCAGACCATGCGCGTCGTTCACTTGATGGTGATCAATGCGTGCGCGCTGAAAAAAGTCTGATTCTAGGAGCTGGAACGCTCCCGCGTAACCGGCAAAGCTACCTGAATGACCGGTGGCAGTCCAGCCGAGCGGGGCTGGCACTTCGCCACAACTCAAGGCATGCTAGCCGCCCTTTGGGCGTCCGGCTTATAGTGCACGTCGCGCCAGTCCAGCCAAACCGCAGGATTACAGCTTGTCCAATGTCACTCCGCCTACTTCTGTGAGCAGCACCCCACCGGCGCCCGGCTCGTCCCTGCGTGGGACATTGAAAGGCGCGCTGGCGACTTTGGTGCTGTTGCTGCTGGCGTTGCTGTTCTGGCAACTGCTCGATCAACTGCGTGAAACCCAGAAAAACCAGCGCCAGTACACCATCGACTACACCGCCGATCTCGCTTCGCAAGTCAGCCTCAACATGTCGCTGAACGCGCAGATCGCACTCAATCTGCTACCGATCGTCGAACAGCCGCAGTCCACCGACGATCAGCAGGCGCTGCTGCGCAAGTTGCAGCAATCGCTGCCGGACCTGCGCAGCCTGGCCTTGCTCAGCCCCTCCGGAAAAATCCTCAGCGACAGCGCCACTGACAGCCAGGACGCCGACTACCTCAGCGATCTGGTCCGCCGCAGCCACGCCCAGGCCCATTATTTCAGCAATGCCGACGACGGCTCGGTGGTGCATCTGCTGCTGCATCAGGCCAGCGGCAGCACCCGCGGCTATTGGGCACTGCGCCTGACCCCGACCTTCTTTGCCTCGCTGACCAAACAGGGTGACAGCGGCATCCGCCCTTTGTGGCTGGTGGAAAACCGCATCAACCATCAGATCATCAGTCGCGACGAAGCCCTGCCCTCTACCAAGACCAGCACCCTGACGCCCGACGATCTGGCCAACAGCGTGCTGACCGTGCCGCTGAGCAGCAGCGACTGGCAACTGCGCGGACTGTTCGATCGGCAACATGTACTGGAAGAATTGCTGCCCGCGTTCATCGGCAAATGCCTGCTGGGTCTGGCGTTCTCGCTGTTGCCATTTATCGCGTTGCTCAACATGCGCCGCCGCCAGCGTCAGGTACATGAAGGACGTCGTCGTTATCAGGATATTTTCGAAGGCACTGGTGTGGCCCTGTGCGTGCTCGATCTTTCGGGGCTCAAGCAGGTTTTCGAAAAGGCCCAGATCCAGACCAGCGACCAGCTCAAGGCCTGGCTCGACCAACCGCAACAGCGCCAGCAACTGCTCCAGGAGCTGCGGGTCACCGAGGTCAACCAGGTGGCGCTGCAACTGCTCAACGTCAATTCCTGCGACCACGCCTGGCAACTGCTGATCGACGGTCATCCGCACAGCCAGTGCGCCATCGGTAATCAAGTGCTCGATGCCGTGCTCCAGCAGCAAAAGCAGCTGGAACTGGAAATCAAACTGCCGGACATCAACGGCCGCGACCAGCACCTGTGGCTGGTGCTGCGCCTGCCGCAGGAACAGCACGACTACAAGGCTGTGATCCTGAGCATCAACGACATCACCAGCCGCAAGCTGATCGAGCTGTCGCTGCTGGAGCGCGAAGGCTTCTGGTCGGACGTGGTGCGCACCGTGCCGGATCACCTGTACGTGCAGGATGTGATCAGTCAGCGGATGATTTTCAGCAACCACCACCTCGGCCAGACCCTCGGGTACAACCGTACCGAGCTGCATCAGATGGGCGAGTACTTCTGGGAAATCCTCCTGCACCCGGAAGACGCCGACTATTACCACCGCTCGCGGCAGATGCAGCGTCACGCCGGTTACAGCCAGTTGCTGCAATGCCAGTTACGCTTCCGTCACCGCGACGGCAAGTGGCGGCGCTTCGATATCCGCGAACAGGCGCTGGCCCGGGACAAGCACGATCAGGTCACGCGGATCATCGGCGTGGCCAAGGACATCACCGAGCAGATCGAAGCCAGCGAATCCCTGCGAGACAGCGAGCAGCGCTACCGGATGCTCGCCGAAAGCATCAGCGACGTGATCTTCTCCACCGACAGCAAGCTGTCGCTCAACTACGTCAGCCCGTCGGTGCAAGCCGTGCTTGGCTACGACGCCGAATGGATTTTCCAGAATGGCTGGCAGTCGACCATCGCCAACCCGCAGCAACTGAGCGGCATCTATCACCTGATGGACCGGGTCAGCAAAGCCCTGGACAAGCCCGAACAACTGGCAATCCTGCGCAGTCAGGTACAGACCCAGATGTTCCTGTTCGACTGCCTGCGCGCCGATGGCCGCAAGATCCCGATCGAACTGCGCCTGGTGCTGGTGTGGGACGAACACGGCGCCTTCGAAGGCGTGCTCGGGGTCGGTCGCGACATCAGCCAGCAGCGCCGTGCCGAGAAAGACCTGCGCATGGCGGCCACGGTATTCGAGCATTCGACTTCGGCGATCCTGATCACCGACCCGGCCGGTTACATCGTTCAGGCCAACGAAGCGTTCAGTCGGGTCAGCGGCTACGCGGTGAGCGAAGTGCTCGACCAGTTGCCGAACATGCTCACCGTCGACGAACAACAGGACGCGCACCTGCGTTACGTGCTCAAGCAATTGCATCAGCACAGCACCTGGGAAGGCGAAGTCTGGCTCAAGCGCCGCAATGGCGAGCATTACCCGGCGTGGGTCGGCATCACTGCGGTGCTCGATGACGAAGGCGACCTGGCCAGTTACGTGTGCTTCTTCAGCGACATCAGCGAGCGCAAGGCCAGCGAACAACGGATTCACCGCCTCGCCTACTACGACGCCCTGACCCATCTGCCGAACCGCACGCTGTTCCAGGATCGCCTGCACACTGCGCTGCAATCGGCCGACCGGCAGAAGTCGTGGGTGGTGCTGATGTTCCTCGACCTCGACCGTTTCAAACCGATCAACGACTCTCTCGGCCACGCCGCCGGCGACCGCATGCTCAAGGACATGGCCACCCGGCTGCTGGCCTGCGTCGACGATGACGACACCGTGGCGCGGATGGGCGGCGACGAATTCACTTTGCTGCTGCAACACCGCTCCAGCCGCGAAATGGCACTGAACCGTGCGATCCATGTGGCCGAGCAGATTCTTGGCAGCCTGGTGCGGCCGTTTGTGCTGGAGGGTCGCGAGTTCTTCGTCACGGCCAGTATCGGCATCGCCCTGAGCCCGCAGGACGGCAACGAACTCAGTCAGCTGATGAAGAACGCCGACACCGCGATGTACCATGCCAAGGAGCGCGGCAAGAACAACTTCCAGTTCTATCAGGCCGACATGAACGCCAGTGCGCTGGAGCGTCTGGAGCTGGAAAGCGACCTGCGCCACGCCCTCGAGCAGAATGAATTCGTGCTGTATTACCAGCCGCAGTTCAGCGGTGACGGCAAACGCCTGACCGGCGCCGAAGCCCTGCTGCGCTGGCGTCATCCGCGTCGCGGGCTGGTGCCGCCGGGGGATTTCATTCCGGTGCTCGAAGAACTCGGGCTGGTGGTAGACGTCGGCGACTGGGTGATCAGCGAAGCCTGCCGTCAGCTCAAGACCTGGCACCAAAGCCGCGTGCGCGTGCCGAAAGTCTCGGTGAACATTTCCGCCCGGCAGTTCTCCGACGGCCAGCTCGGCACGCGGATCGCCACCATCCTCAAGGAAACCGGCCTGCCGCCGGCGTGCCTGGAGCTGGAACTGACCGAAAGTATCCTGATGCGCGAAGTCAGCGAGGCGATGCAGATCCTTGCCGGCTTGAAGAACCTCGGCCTGAGCATCGCGGTCGACGACTTCGGCACCGGTTACTCATCGCTGAACTACCTCAAGCAATTCCCGATCGACGTGCTGAAGATCGACCGCACCTTCGTCGACGGCCTGCCCTCCGGCGAGCAGGACGCGCAGATTGCCCGGGCAATCATCGCCATGGCCCACAGCCTCAATCTGGCGGTGATCGCCGAGGGCGTGGAAACCCACGAGCAGCTGGACTTCCTGCGCGAGCATGGTTGCGACGAGGTTCAGGGTTATCTGTTCGGGCGGCCGATGCCGGCCACCCGCTTCGAGGCGCAGTTCAGCAATGATGCGCTGTTCATGTTCGACTGAAGATCGGCGGCGCGGCCTTCGCGAGCGAGCCCGCTTCCACAGGGATTGATGTCGATCACACAATCGTGGGCCGGCCTCGGTTATTGTGCGAACCGGCTGGTCAGCGAAAAGGCCGGCACGGACGCCACATATCTGGTCATGAACGCCACTTGTCTGCGACATGATGTCGTTTCATATGCCATCCAAAACCCGATGGGTTAGAATGCCCCCCTTTTCTGCCCCCGATCCTTGAGGACCGCCATGTTCAGCCGTGATTTGACTATTGCCAAGTACGACGCCGATCTTTTTGCCGCCATGGAGCAAGAAGCCCAGCGCCAGGAAGAACACATCGAGCTGATCGCTTCGGAGAACTACACCAGCCCAGCGGTGATGGAAGCTCAAGGCTCGGTTCTGACCAACAAGTACGCCGAAGGCTACCCGGGCAAGCGCTACTACGGTGGTTGCGAGTACGTCGACGTTGTTGAGCAACTGGCCATCGACCGCGCCAAAGAGCTGTTCGGCGCCGACTACGCCAACGTTCAGCCGCACGCCGGCTCGCAAGCCAACGCCGCTGTCTACCTGGCCCTGCTGTCGGCCGGTGACACCATCCTGGGCATGAGCCTGGCTCACGGCGGTCACCTGACCCACGGCGCCAGCGTTTCCTCCTCCGGCAAGCTGTACAACGCCATCCAGTACGGCATCGACGCCAACGGCCTGATCGACTACGACGAAGTCGAGCGTCTGGCGGTCGAGCACAAGCCGAAAATGATCGTGGCCGGTTTCTCTGCCTACTCGCAGATCCTGGACTTCCCGCGTTTCCGCGAAATCGCCGACAAGGTTGGCGCCTACCTGTTCGTCGACATGGCTCACGTGGCCGGTCTGGTCGCCGCTGGCGTCTACCCGAACCCGGTTCCGTTCGCTGACGTCGTGACCACCACCACCCACAAGACCCTGCGCGGTCCACGTGGTGGCCTGATCCTGGCTCGCGCCAACGCCGACATCGAGAAGAAGCTGAACTCCGCCGTATTCCCGGGCGCCCAGGGTGGCCCGCTGGAGCACGTGATCGCCGCCAAAGCGATCTGCTTCAAGGAAGCACTGCAGCCTGAGTTCAAGGCTTACCAGCAACAAGTGGTGAAAAACGCCCAGGCCATGGCCGGCGTGTTCATCGAGCGCGGTTTCGACGTGGTTTCCGGCGGTACTGAAAACCACCTGTTCCTGCTGTCGCTGATCAAGCAGGAAATCTCCGGTAAAGACGCCGACGCCGCTCTGGGCAAAGCGTTCATCACCGTGAACAAGAACTCCGTGCCAAACGACCCACGCTCCCCGTTCGTCACCTCCGGTCTGCGCTTCGGTACTCCGGCTGTGACCACTCGTGGCTTCAAAGAGGCTGAGTGCAAAGAGCTGGCTGGCTGGATCTGCGACATCCTGGCTGACCTGAACAACGAAGCGGTGATCGACGCCGTTCGTGAGAAAGTCAAAGCCATCTGCAAGAAACTGCCGGTATACGGCGCTTAATTGCGACGCTAAAACCGCAGCATGAAAAACCGGCCAAGTGATTGGCCGGTTTTTTTTCGTCCGCAAAAAAGTTTCGAATGCCAAATGGCTCAAGGTCGGGGCATTGCGCCCAACTGGTCAGACCGGTCATGCCAATTCGTCATTTTTCACTTGCGATCCGCCAAAATCAGCGCCTAGACTGCACCCGCACTGGACATACCGGTAAGACCACAATAATTAAGTCCTGAATCTGATACGCCCCGCGTACGGCAGCCAGGACACCGACCAGGATTCCTCCCATGCTCAGATGGTGCTCGCGTTCAATCTTCCTCCAAGTGGTTCTCGGACTGGTGCTCGGCATCGTCTGCGGGCTGACCCTTCCTGAATACTCGGCCCAGCTCAAACCGCTCGGCGACGGTTTCATCAAACTGATCAAGATGCTCATCGGCCTGATCGTGTTCTGCGTGGTGGTCAGCGGCATCAGCGGCGCCGGCGACCTGAAGAAGGTCGGGCGCATCGGCCTCAAGTCAGTGATCTACTTCGAAGTGCTGACCACCATCGCCCTGGTGATCGGTCTGGTATTCGCGTTCAGCACCGGAATCGGCAGCGGCGCCAACATCCATCTGGAGCAGCTGTCCGCCGCCGACATGGGCGACATCGCCGAGCGCGGCCAGCACATGCACACCACCACCCAGTTCCTGATGGACCTGATCCCGACCTCGGTACTCGGCGCCTTTGCCGACAACAACATCCTGCAAGTTCTGTTGTTCTCGGTGCTGTTCGGCAGTGCGTTGAATCTGGTGGGCGAAGCGGCTTCCGGGATCTCGCGGCTGATCAACGAATTGAGCCATGTGATCTTCCGCATCATGGGCATGATCGTGCGTCTGGCGCCGATCGGCGTGTTCGGTGCCATCGCCTTCACCACCAGCAAATACGGCCTGGATTCGCTGCAACACCTGGGCAGTCTGGTCGGCTTGTTCTACCTGACCTGCATCGCCTTCGTCGCGCTGATTCTCGGTCTGGTAATGCGTCTGTCCGGCCTGCGTATGTGGCCGCTGCTCAAGTACCTGCGCGAAGAACTGCTGATCGTCATGGGCACCGCCTCCTCCGACGCCGTGTTGCCGCAGATCATGCGCAAGCTGGAACATCTGGGCATCGGCAGCTCGACCGTCGGGCTGGTGATTCCCACCGGTTACTCGTTCAACCTCGATGGTTTTTCGATCTACCTGACCCTGGCCATCGTGTTCATTGCCAACGCCACCGGCACACCGCTGGCCATGACCGATCTCTTGACGATTTTGCTGGTGTCGCTGATTACCTCCAAAGGTGCCCACGGCATTCCGGGATCGGCGCTGGTGATTCTGGCGGCCACGCTGACGGCCATCCCGGCGATTCCGGTTGTGGGTCTGGTGCTGGTGCTGGCGGTGGACTGGTTCATGGGCATCGGCCGGGCGCTGACCAACCTGATCGGCAACTGCGTCGCTACCGTAGCCATCGCCCGCTGGGAAAAGGATATCGATGTGCAACGGGCGAACAAGGTGCTCAACGGCGAGCAGGGCTATAACTTTCAGCCGAGAAAAACGGTCGCTCAAGCGGCGGCCAAAGAATTCTGAATGACCGCCGTGCCTGCGCACATGCAGGCACGGCTCATGGAGCGAACACGTGATTACTACATCCACCGTCGTCAACTCAGTGGTAGAAAAACTCCGGGCCGCCCTCGCCCGTGGCCAGTGGCGCTCCGGCGAGATGCTGCCGGGCCAGCGCGAACTGGCCGAGCAACTGGGCATCAGCCGCCCGAGCCTGCGCGAAGCGGTGATCGTGCTGGAAACCCTCGGTCTGGTGCGTTCGATGCCGGGCAAAGGTGTGGTGGTGCTCGACGCCCAGGCCAGTGACAGCCAAAGCCACGACAGCGCAGTGGCCGGCGCCAGCCTCGAAGACGTGCTGCAACTGCGCTACACCCTCGAACCGTTCATCGTAGGTCTGGTGGCGCAGTCGATCAGCAGCAAGGAAGTCGGGCAACTGCGCCTGACCTTGATGGACATGCGCGAAGCCCTCGAGGCAGGTGACAGCGAGGCCGGCGTCAGCGCTTACATCGCGTTTCACGAAGAGCTGTTCACCCTGACCTCGAACCCGATTTTCCAGAGCGTGGTGCAACAGACCAGCAACGCCCTCAAACAGAGCGCCGAAGTGCTGCGCAATTCGCCGGAGCACCTGGCCGAACGCCTTGAGGAAAACGAGGCCGTGGTGCGCGCAATCCGCAGCAAGAACAGCGCTCAGGCCAGTGCCGAAATGCGCCGGCACATCCTGCGTGAAGGCCAACGCATGGGGATCGAGCTGAATATCCCGGATGACAACCTGAGCCACTGAAACGCCTCACACTGGAGACCGGCCATGAACAGTCTTGCCACGCCGTCGCACCCTCGCCAGACCTCGGCGGCCCTGCCCTTCTCCCGCCTGCAGACGCCGGTGGACGAGCTGTATCCGCGACTGTTCGACGCAATCCTCGAACAACGCCTCGATGCCGCCAGCCGCTTCACCGAAGAGAGTCTCAAGCACATGTTCGGTGTCAGCCGCGCGGATGTGCGTCGGGCGCTGACCCAACTGTCCCACGAACAGATCATCGTGCTGCGGGCCAACCATCGACCGCGCATAGCCGCGCCGGACGCCGAGCAGACACGTCAGGCCTTGCACGCCCGGCGCCTGGCCGAGAACACGCTGGTGCGACTGGCTTGCCAGCATGCGCAGGCTGAAGACTTGAAACGCCTGCGCGCCTTGATCGAACGTGAACGCCAGGCTGTGGATAAAGATCGACGCGGCGCGGCGATTCGCCTGTCCGGGGAGTTTCATTTGCAGTTGGCGAAAATGGCCGGGAATGCACCGTTGGCGCATTTTCTCGGCACGCTGGTGCCGCTGACCTCACTAGCGATTGCGCGTTGCACTGAAAGCACGCACAGCTGTTGCGGCTGGCAGGATCACGCCCGGATCGTCGAGGCGATCGAGCGTGATGACGCCGCCGAGGCCGTGTCGCTGATGAACCGTCATCTGGATCATCTGGAACAGACGATTCTCAGCGGTTCCACACACTGAGACAGCGGCGAACTCAGTTCGCCGCCACCTTGGCAAACCCCGCCCGGATCTTCTCTTCCGGCAGATCATCGGCGATAAACACGATCACGCTCTCCCGCGCCTCGCCCTCGGCCCACTCGGTGTCCCAATCGAAGCCGTAGAGTTTCAGCACGCCCTGGAACACCAACCGACGATCTTCGCCCGCAATGTTCAGCACGCCCTTATAACGCAGCAATTGCTTGCCGTGCTCTTCCAGCAATTCGTTCATGAACTCGCTGAGCTGATCGATATCCAGTGGCTGATCGGTACGCAGCACCAGACTGGAAATCCGGTCGATGGACGGCGCCTTGCTGACCGGGCGCAGACTCACCCCGCCACCGAGATCGGCATTCAGGTTGAAGCCACGCACATCTAGCAATTCAGCCAGATCGATGTTGCCGTGTTCGACCACGCGAATCGGCGCACGGCGGTTGATACGGGTCAGGCGTTCGCTGAGTGCGGTGAACGCAGCCTCGTCCACCAGATCGGTCTTGCTCACCAGCAAGCGGTCGGCGAAACCGATCTGCGCCTGGGCGATGGTCTGGGTCAGGTGCAGCTCGGCGTGGGCCGCGTCGACGAGGGTGATGATGCCGTCCAGCAGGTAACGCTCACGCAGTTCTTCGTCGATGAAAAAGGTCTGTGCCACTGGCGCCGGGTCGGCCAGACCAGTGCACTCGATGACCAGCCGATCGAAGGCGATTTCGCCGCTGTCCAGCCGTTCGAGCAGCAAGTACAGGGCTTTGGTCAGGTCGGTGTGGATGGTGCAGCAGACGCAGCCGTTGGCCAGGGTCATGACTTGCACCGGCTCGTCGCCCAGCAACTGGGTGTCGATACCGGCGTCGCTGAATTCGTTTTCGATCACGGCGATTTTCAGGCCGTGCTCGGCTTTCAACAGATGGCGCAGCAAGGTGGTCTTGCCGGCGCCGAGGAAACCGCTGAGCACCGTGACCGGGATGGGAGAAGACAAACTCGATCTCCTTCAATTGCACAAATAAAAATGGGAGCAGGCCGAAAGACCTGCTCCCACCTCACCTCTGATGAACCGCGATCAGCGGCTCAACAGCACTTCGGCCCACCCTTGCCACCGTAACGGGCTTCCTGACGTTCGCGAAAGAACATCTCGTAGCTCATCACCGGTTTGTCCGGGTGTTTGGTTTGCATATGCTCGACGTACGTGTCGTAGTCGGGCATGCCGACCATCAGGCGCGCGGCCTGACCGAGGTATTTACCGAGGCGACTCAGGTCATTGAACATGGTGCAATCCTCTGGTTACGCGTCCGGCAGGGCCTGGAACGGCGATTCTTTATCCGTACGCTCTTTTTTGCCCCAGGCGGCGATGCCGACCTTGAGCGCATAGAACAGGATGCTGAATACCACGAACAGGAACAGCGCGGTCAGCGTTGCGTTGGTGTAAGCGTTGAAGATCACGTGCTGCATCTGCTCGACGCTCTTGGCCGGTGCGATCACCTGGCCTGCGGCCAGTGCATCGCTGTACTTCTTGGCCAGCGACAGGAAGCCGACAGCCGGGTTGGCGTCGAACAACTTGATGAAGCCTGCAGTCGTGGTGCAGATCAGTAGCCAGGCAGCCGGCAGCAGAGTGACCCAGATGTAGCGCTGACGCTTCATCTTGATCAGGACCACGGTGCCGAGCATCAGCGCGATACCGGCCAGCATCTGGTTGGAGATACCGAACAGCGGCCACAAGGTGTTGATGCCACCCAGCGGATCGATCACGCCCTGATACAGCAACCAGCCCCACATCGCCACACAACCGGCGGTGGCGATCAGGTTGGCGGTCCAGGATTCGGTACGTTTCAGCGCCGGCACGAAGGAGCCGAGCAGATCCTGCAGCATGAAGCGCCCGGCACGGGTGCCGGCGTCCACAGCGGTCAGGATGAACAGCGCTTCGAACAGGATCGCGAAGTGGTACCAGAACGCCATGGTGTTTTCACCCGGCAGGACACTGTGCAGGATCTGCGCGATACCGACCGCCAGGGTCGGTGCACCACCGGCACGGGCCAGGATGGTGGTTTCGCCGATGTCATGCGCCACGGCTTGCAGCGCCTCAGGCGTAATCGCAAAGCCCCAGTTGCTGACAGCGGTCGCAACAGCCACCACATCACCACCCACCACTGCGGCCGGGCTGTTCATGGCGAAGTACACGCCAGGCTCGATCACCGAAGCGGCAACCATGGCCATGATGGCCACGAACGATTCCATCAGCATGCCGCCGTAACCGATGTAGCGGGCGTTGGTTTCGTTATCCAGCAGTTTCGGCGTGGTGCCGGACGAGATCAGTGCGTGGAAGCCCGATACCGCACCGCAAGCGATGGTGATGAACAGGAACGGGAACAGGCCGCCCTTCCACACCGGGCCGGTGCCGTCGACGAACTGGGTCAGGGCCGGCATTTTCAGCTCGGGCATGGTGACCAAAATGCCGATCGCCAGGGCGATGATGGTACCGATCTTGAGGAACGTGGACAGATAGTCACGTGGCGCGAGGATCAGCCAGACCGGCAACACAGCGGCAACGAAGCCGTAACCGATCAGCATCCAGGTGATTTGCACGCCGGTGAAGCTGAAGGCCTTGGCCCACACCGGGTCAGCGGCAATCTGCCCGCCCAGCCAGATCGAACCGAGCAGCAGAATCACGCCGATCACCGAGATCTCGCCGATGCGGCCCGGACGGATGTAGCGCATGTAGATGCCCATGAACATCGCGATCGGGATGGTCGCCATCACGGTGAAGATGCCCCAAGGGCTCTCGGCCAAGGCTTTGACGACGATCAGCGCCAGCACCGCGAGGATGATGATCATGATCAGGAAGCAGCCGAACAGCGCGATGGTGCCGGGGATACGGCCCATTTCTTCACGCACCATGTCGCCCAGGGAGCGGCCGTTGCGACGGGTAGACATGAACAGGACCATGAAGTCCTGCACCGCGCCCGCCAGCACTACGCCGGCAATCAGCCACAGCGTGCCGGGCAGGTAGCCCATCTGCGCAGCCAGTACCGGACCGACCAGAGGCCCCGCGCCGGCGATGGCCGCGAAGTGGTGTCCGAAGAGAATGTGTTTGTTGGTCGGAACGTAGTCCAGACCGTCGTTGTTGAGCACGGCGGGGGTGGCCCGGCGTGGATCGAGTTGCATCACATTGTTAGCGATGAACAGACTGTAGTAACGGTACGCAACCAGATAAATGGCCACGGCGGCGACCACGATCCACAAGGCGTTGATCGCCTCGCCTCGGCGCAATGCCACTACGCCCAGGGCGCACGCTCCTACGATTGCCAGCACTAGCCAGGGTAAGTGGCGCAGCAGGCTATTATTATTTTTCATTTTATTATTCCAGCCAGGGTGGACAAGAAAGACAGCCACCCCGAGTTTAGCGCTACTGGCGGCAAAGGCCATACCCCGACATTGGTCGGACGCCCTGCCTGACTGGCAACACTCGACGTGGCGGGTCTATAGTCAGCGAACCGTCCAGAGGATTGCGCCATGAGCGAGCACCCGTCCGAGCGTCGCCGCTTCAAACGTATCGCGTTCGATGCCAGAACCGAATTGAGCCAGGGTGAATACATCTGGCCGGTGAAGCTGATCGACCTGTCGCTCAAGGGATTGTTGATCGAGCGGCCGGAGCCGTGGCTGGGGGATGAAACGCAGGACTTCAACGTCGACATTCACCTGAGCGACGACACCGACATCCAGATGGATGTGCAACTGGCGCACGACGATCATGGCCAACTGGGTTTCCAGTGCCGGCACATCAGCCTGGAATCGATCCAGCGCCTGCGCCGCCTGATCGAGCTCAACCTCGGGGATGAGGCCGAGCTCGAACGAGAGCTTGGCGCGTTGATGGAGCTCTGATTACTCGAAGAGTGAATCCAGCGCCTGTTCCAGACGCGTCACTGCAATGATCTGCAAGCCTGGAGGCGCTTCCTTCGGCGCGTTGCCCTTGGGCACGATCGCGCGCTTGAAGCCGTGCTTGGCCGCTTCCTTCAAACGCTCCTGACCGCTCGGCACTGGACGCACTTCGCCGGACAGGCCGACTTCGCCGAACACCAGCAGATCGTGGGGCAACGGACGGTTGCGCAGGCTCGACATGACGGCGGCCATCAGCGCCAGGTCGGATGCGGTTTCCAGCACCTTCACCCCGCCGACCACGTTGAGGAACACGTCCTGATCGTGAGTCGGAATGCCGCCATGCCGGTGCAACACCGCCAGCAACATCGCCAGACGGTTCTGATCCAGGCCAAGGGTGACCCGACGCGGGTTGGCCAGATGACTGTCATCCACCAGCGCCTGGACTTCCACCAGCATCGGCCGGGTGCCTTCCCACGTTGCCATTACCACACTGCCCGGGACTTCTTCCTGAGCGCGTGTGAGAAAAATAGCCGAAGGGTTGGAGACTTCTTTCAGGCCCTTGTCGGTCATGCCGAACACGCCCAGCTCGTTGACGGCGCCGAAACGGTTTTTCACCGCCCGTAGCAGGCGCAACCGGCCATCGGACTCGCCTTCGAAATACAGCACAGTGTCGACCATGTGCTCCAGAACGCGCGGGCCGGCCAGTGCGCCTTCCTTGGTGACGTGGCCGACCAGGAAAATCGCCGTGCCGCTTTGCTTGGCGTAACGCACCAGCAACGCCGCACTTTCGCGTACCTGGGACACGCCGCCCGGTGCCGATTGCAGTTGTTCGGTGAAAATCGTCTGGATCGAGTCGATCACCATCACCTTGGGTTTTTCCTGGCGGGCGGTGGCGATGATGGTTTCGATGCAGGTTTCGGTCATGACCCGCAGTTGATCCTGTGGCAACCCCAGGCGGCGTGCACGCATCGCCACTTGTTGCTGGGATTCCTCACCGGTGACGTACAGCGCCGGCATGGTCTTGGCGAGGTTGCACAGGGTCTGCAACAGAATCGTCGACTTGCCGATACCCGGATCGCCGCCGATCAGCACCACCGAGCCGTCCACCAGACCGCCGCCGAGCACTCGGTCCAGCTCGCCGGAGGCCGTGGAAAAACGCGGAATCTCTTCGATGCTGACTTCGGCCAGGGTCTTGATCTGCGCCTGCTGTCCGGCCCAGCCGGTGCGCCCGCTCGGGGCGGCGGCACCACCGCTCTCGACCATGGTTTCGGTCAGGGTGTTCCACGCGCCGCATTCGCCGCACTGCCCGGCCCACTTGGGAAAGGTTGCGCCGCACTCGGTGCAGCCGTACATGCGCTTGGCCTTGGCCATCTGAACCCCCGGCAAAAACCGCGATGATAACGCAGCCGTCGCCGATCAGCGCGGCGCGGCGGTACGGATTTCCCCGCTGGCCAGACGCGCGGCGCTGTTGCCCAACGGATCTTGCGCGTTCAGATCGGCGCCCCTGGCCTTGAGGGCGTCGAGCAAGGCCTCACGCTTGAACAGCCCTGCGTACATCGCAGCGGTCTGACCCGCCCCGTTGCGTTGGTCCGGGTTGCAGTCGGTAGCCATGAGTCGACGGGCGATCTGCAATTCCCCTTTGAATATGGCCCCCATCAGGGCGGTGTTTCCGCGCTGATCCTGGGCACAGGCATTCGCCCCGGCAGCCAGCAACTTGTCCACCGCGTCACCTTCGCCGTGGTAGGCCGCGAGCATCAGCGCGGTGTAACCCTTGGCATCTCGGGTATCCAGGGAATAGCCCGCCTCGATGAAGGTGTCGAGTACGGCGATATCGCCCTCACGGGCGGCATTGAAGTAGTAGTCCTGCAATTGCGCCTTGAGCACATCAGGGTCCTGTTCGGCCGGTGCAGCCATGGTCGCGAACGACAGACAGCCCAGCAACAGCGAAAGATAGAACCGCATGAGTCACCTCCTTGAAGGGAAACGGAGCCCTTTCGGGCCCCGCGATCGTTCTTAGTCGACCAGTTTGGCCGCCAGGGCCTTGACCCGATCCAGGTCACCCTTGGCCACCTTGGTCACGCCGGCGCCGTACTCCGGATCGGCCTTATAGAGGAAGGACAGGATGATGTGCTTGCTCTCGTCATCGGTGCTCGCCAGCGAACCGCCAAAGCTCTCGATCAGGTCCTGACGTTCCTTCTTGCTGAAGGATCGATACAGATCACCGGCTTGCTTGAAGTTCTGCTCACGCTGGATTTTCGCCTGCTGAGTGCTGCCTTGCAGGGACGTCTGGCTGTACCGTGCGCCTTGTGGCTCCTCACGCGGGTGCAAGCGACTCGGCTGGTAGTTCACGCCCGTATTGCTGGCGCCGAAGTTCATCGCGCCATCCTGATTACCATTGTTCACCGCAACTTTTGGAGCGTTGATGGGGAGTTGCAGGGCATTGGCACCCAGGCGATACATTTGAGTATCGGCATAGGAGAACACTCGGCCTTGTAACAAGCGATCTTCCGAAGGTTCGATACCGGGAACAATATTGGCCGGCGCCATGGCCACCTGTTCAGTTTCCTGGAAGACATTTGCCGGATTGCGGTTCAAGACCATTTGTCCAACTTTCCGTTCGGGAACATTGGGCCAGATCTTGGTTGCGTCCAATGGATCGAAATCAAACTTGGACAAATCTTGCGGATTCAGGACCTGAATGTACAAGTCCCACTTCGGAAAATTGCCCTTGTTGATATTAGTTACCAAGTCATTGGTCATGTGACTGTAGTCACGACCCTGAACTTTTGCGACTTGTTCAGGATCGAGATTCTTGATCCCCTGCAAACTTTTCCAGTGAAACTTCACATAGTGCACTTCACCCTTGTCGTTGACCAACTTGTAGGCGTGCACACCGTTGCCATCCATCTCCCGATAACTGGCGGGTGTCCCTGAGTTGGAATACAGCTCGGTCAATGTACGAGTGGCTTCCGGTACATGAGAGAAGAAGTCGAAACGGCGCGAGTCGTCGTCCAGGTTAGTGCGCGGATCAGGCTTGAAAGCATGCACCATGTCCGGGAACTTGATGGCGTCGCGGATGAAGAACGTCGGGAAGTTGTTACCGACCAGATCCCAGTTACCGTCAGCGGTGTAGAACTTGGTCGCGAAGCCCCGTGGGTCACGCAACGTTTCCGGGGAATGATTGCCATGAACCACAGCGGAGAAACGTACGAACACCGGTGTGACCTGACCGGCAGCGAACACCTTGGCTTTGCTCAGATCACTGAGATCGTTGGTGACGGTGAACGTGCCATGAGCACCGGTGCCACGGGCATGCACGACGCGCTCGGGAATACGCTCGCGGTCGAAGCGCTGCAGTTTCTGGATCAGTTGCACGTCCTGCAACAGCACCGGGCCATTGGCGCCGGCGGTTTGCGAGTTCTGGTTGTCGCCAACCGCCGCACCGTTATCCCGGGTCAGGGGCGCGGCGTTCACGGAAAAGGTCAGCAGGCTGGCGGCCAATACGCCGACGGTACGGCGAAGGGGCAATACCCCTGAACCAAGTGTGGAATTCATTTCAGGTTCCTCTGTTGTTTGAGGCGCATCCAGGTGCGCCAACCAGAGGCTAGAGAGTCACGACGGCGAACATAAATAGAAAATCCACACTCCATCGATTGAGAAAAATAGCTTCTCGATCAGAGCCTTGCGGAGTAATTCGCGCGCGATTAGTGGCACTTTGCAAACTAATCGCGAATTGATGTGTCGATAAAAACGAGCATTGTAAGAAGGTGTTTCGCGCAGGACGCGTTTTGCTGATTTACACTGCGTACACCAAACTCATCTGTAACAAGGAAATAACTATGGGCGTGCTCAGCGAGTTCAAGGCCTTCGCGGTCAAAGGCAATGTGGTCGACATGGCCGTCGGTATCATCATCGGTGCGGCCTTCGGCAAAATCGTTTCGTCGTTTGTCGGGGACGTCATCATGCCGCCAATCGGCCTGCTGATCGGCGGGGTGGACTTCAGTGACCTGGCGATAACCCTGAAAGCCGCCGAGGGCAGCGCCCCTGCGGTCGTGATGGCCTACGGCAAGTTCATCCAGAGCATTCTGGACTTCATCATCGTCGCCTTCGCGATTTTCATGGGCGTCAAAGCCATCAACCGCCTGAAACGCGAAGAAGCCGTCGCTCCGACCTTGCCACCAGTGCCAACCAAGGAAGAAGAACTGCTGGGTGAGATCCGCGATCTGCTCAAGGCCCAGAACAATCGGTCCTGAACCCCATGAACGGCGCCTGAAGGCGCCGTTTCTTCACCAGTAGTTTTCCACCGCCACCTGCCCTGGCCGCCGCGTCAGGCTGAGGCTCATGCCCCGCTGCTTGAGCAGGGCCCGGGTGTCGTCGATCATCTGCGGATTACCGCAGAGCATCACCCGCGAATGGGCCGGATCAAGTTCAACACCTGCCGTCTGCTCCAGCTCCCCGTTTTCGATGAGCGTGGTAATGCGCCCGTTGAGGGCCCCCAAACAGGGCTCACGCGTCACCACAGGAATGAACTGGAACTTGTGAGCGTACTCGGCCAGATAGTCACGCTGCGTCAACTCGGCAATCAACTGTTGATAAGCCAGCTCCCGCGCCTCACGCACGCTGTAGACGAGGATGATTCGCTCGAATTTCTCCCACACTTCAAAGTCCTGCAGGATCGACAGAAACGGCGCCACGCCGGTGCCTGTGGATAACAGCCAGAGATCCCGACCCTCGACAAAACGATCCAGCGTCAGATACCCGAAGGCCTGGCGATCCACCAGCAAGGTGTCACCTGCCTTCAGACGGCTCAGCTCACTGGTGAACTCACCCCCGGGTACCACGATGGAAAAGAACTCAAGAAACTCATCGAACGGTGACGACACCATGGAATAGGCCCGCCACACCGTGCTTCCGTCGGCTTTGGTCACCCCAAGGCGGGCAAATTGCCCGGCGCGAAAGCGAAAGCCTGCGTCACGGGTCGTACGCAAAGTGAACAGGCTTGGAGTCAAAGGCTGCACGTCAAGCAGCGTCTGGCGGCTGAATTTTTCTGCGCTGGCGGTCATGCGGCGCTCCCTCGACAAAGAGCTTCAGTGTCACTCAATTAGAGGCTTTGAAACACCGACGTTTTGTAGTGGTATTTAACACCATCATTTTTCAAGAAAAACAGAATTGTTAACAACGACCAAACAGCCTTTGAGTCAAAACTTTGAATGACGCCTTGAGTACAACTCACCCCACTTCAAGGCCTGAACTTTTACCTATCTTGAAATCCGATATTCCTATCCAGAGCAGCCTCTAAGAACAAAAAAATCCAAACACCCATACAAGAAGCGTCCTACACTCGTTTCCGTGCCTGACTCTTGGATCCAAGATCGCACCCCAGCGAAACACTCTCGGAGACTCTTCAAATGGAACTGTGGAAGGAGCGGCAGATACAGCAGGTGACATTCGCCACAAGAATTGAAACCGCCTACCCGATTCTGCTGACATTTGCCAAAAACATAGGCTTCAAATTCTGTGGGATTTCAGTCACATCGACTGAACGAGAGATACTACCCAAAGCCTTGAATATCAATAACTACCCCGAAGCATGGAACAAACAATACGAAGAGGAATGTTACTGCAAAGATGATCCGGTAGTAGCACACTGCAATCAGTCAATGCTGCCAATTACTTGGAACAAGGAACTCTTCTCAAAAACTCCGAAGTTGTGGGAAGCGTTACAGGAACAAGGACTGCAATACGGATGGTCGCAATCGTTTCATCACGAAGAAAGTGGCCTGTGCAGCATTCTCAGCCTGGCTCGGCCTCACTGTCCGATCAGCGCAATCGAGTTGTATGAACATTTTGGCTACATGTTTTACGTCACCAGCCATCTGGCCGAGTTGTTCGCGCAAGCGCTTCCCACGCGACCGGCCAAGGCCCGACCGCCTCGCCTGTCCGCTCGGGAGGTCGAGGTGTTGAAGCTGTGTGCATCCGGTAAAACCGCCTATGAAACCGCCCGAATCCTGAGCCTTAGCGAACGCACCGTTAACTATCATGTGCAAAACGTGATTCTGAAATTGAATGTCTGCAACAAGGTCTCCGCAGTCATCGCCGCCGCCAAGGCCGGGATCATCTAGTCGGCATCCCCGAAATCAGGCAAGTAATGCAGTCGAAAAAAAAGTACCATTTGCGACCTTCCTGAGTGATGCCGCGAAACTTCGCGCCGCTGTCCACTCGGACGGTTCCGCCGCACAACACCCTGGGCCGCGGGACACCCGTTGATTACCCAGAGTCCCCCGCCCCATGCCTTTGCTCGATACGCCCTTCGCCCAGCTTGATCTGATCCGCCAGCCCGAACAGCAGAACGAACCGCTGCAAGCTTTCGATGCGGCCGACGAATACCTGCTCAATCATCTGGCCGAGCAGAACCCGGCGGCAAACACTCGGGTATTGGTGCTCAACGACAGCTTCGGCGCGCTGGCCATCAGCCTCTGCGGCAAAGTGCAGGTCAGCAGCAGCGGCGATTCGTTCCTGGCGTTTCAGGGTCTTGAAAAAAACCTGCTGCGCAATGGCCGGGTATTCGATGCGCTGCGCGGCACGCCGGCCAGCGAGCCGTTGGTCGGGCCATTCGACCGGGTACTGATCCGCGTTCCAAAAACCCTGGCGCTGCTGGAAGAACAACTGATTCGCCTGCAAGGCCAATTGGCGCCCGGTGCCCAGGTGATAGCCGCAGCCATGGTCAAACACTTGCCCCGCGCTGCCGGTGATCTGCTGGAACGCTACATCGGCCCGGTTCAGGCTTCGCTGGCCGTGAAGAAGGCGCGCTTGTTGATCGCCACGCCTGAGGCCAAGGCTGCGGCCGTCTCGCCTTATCCGACCCGCTATCGCCTCGACGAACCGGCCATCGAACTGCTCAACCACGCCAACGTGTTCTGCCGCGAAGGGCTGGATATCGGTACTCGCGCCTTTCTTCCGCACTTGCCGAAGAATCTCGGCGCGGCGCGGGTTGCCGATCTCGGTTGCGGTAACGGCGTACTGGCCATCGCCAGCGCCCTGCAAAACCCTGATGCGCATTACACGCTGGTGGACGAGTCGTTCATGGCCGTGCAATCGGCGGCCGAGAACTGGCGCGCGGCGTTGGGTGAACGTGAGGTGATCGTTCGCGCCGGCGACGGTCTGGCCGGGCAGGAAGCGCAATCGCTCGACGTGGTGCTGTGCAACCCGCCGTTCCATCAACAACAGGTGGTCGGCGACTTCCTCGCCTGGCGCATGTTCCAGCAGGCTCGTGAAGCGCTGGTCGTCGGCGGTGCGTTGTACATCGTCGGCAACCGTCACCTGGGTTATCACAGCAAACTGGCGCGGCTGTTCCGGGGCGTCGAGCAAGTCGCGGCCACGCCGAAGTTCGTCATCCTCAAGGCGCGTAAATAATCCGGGCAAAAAAAACCCTCCGGTCGGAGGGTCAAAAATCCGTGCCGCAAGGCGACGGGATGGGAAGTTTCAGTGTGTAGTCAGGCCTGCGGCGTTCATGAACATGCGCATCAGGCTGGCGACGATGAACAATGCACCGACGCTGCCGACCCAGATCATGGCCAACCAGCCGAGCCGCTGCCACAGCGGCTTTTTTTCGGCTTCTTCAATGTCGTGCAGGGAATGTTTGCCGGTCATGCTTGCATCCTCCGGTTGAGGGAGATGGCGCCGCTGTCGGCGCCATCGTGATCCCCCCTAGTGATAGCCGTCTTCATGGGTGACCTTGCCGCGGAACACGTAATAGCTCCAGAAGGTGTAACCCAGGATGAACGGGATGATGAACAGCGTGCCGACCAGCATGAAGCCCTGGCTTTGCGGCGGTGCGGCGGCGTCCCAGATCGAGATCGACGGCGGCACGATGTTCGGCCACAGGCTGATACCCAGTCCGCTGTAGCCGAGGAAGATCAGCACCAGGGTCAGCAGGAACGGCATGTAGTTGGCATTGCGCGCCACCGCGCGGATCAGACCGTACATCGTCACCAGCACCAGAATCGGCACCGGCATGAACCAGAACAGGTTCGGCATGCTGAACCAGCGCGTCGCGATTTCCGGATGGGCCAGCGGCGTCCACAGACTGACGATGCCGATCACCGCCAACAGCACGAAGGCCAGAGGGCGCGCCAGGTCATGCATCTGCTCCTGAAGCTTGCCTTCGGTCTTCATGATCAGCCACGTGCAACCGAGCAAGGCATACGCCACCACCAGCGCAGCGCCGCAGAACAGCGTGAACGGCGTCAGCCAGTCCAGTGAACCGCCGGCGTATTGCCGGTTGACCACCGGCAGCCCATCGATGAATGCGCCAAGCGCCACGCCCTGGAAGAACGTCGCCGCCACCGAACCACCGATGAACGCCTTGTCCCACAGGTGACGCTTGTCGTCCTTGGCCTTGAAGCGGAACTCGAACGCCACGCCACGGAAAATCAGCCCGATCAGCATGAAGATCAGCGGCAGGTACAGCGCCGACAGCACCACCGAATAGGCCAGCGGGAAGGCGCCGAACAACGCAGCGCCCCCCAATACCAGCCACGTTTCGTTGCCGTCCCATACCGGGGCGACAGTGTTCATCATCACGTCGCGGTCAGTCTTGCCGGGGATGAACGGGAAAAGAATCCCGATCCCCAGGTCGAAACCGTCCATGACCACGTACATCATGATGCCGAAGATGATGATCACGGCCCAGATCAGCGGAAGATCAATACCCATGATTCAAATCTCCTTGGTCAGGCTGCGATCGTGTTCGGCGCCATCGTCGTCGGCAGCGGACAACGGACGGGCCGGTGTGCGTTTCTGGCCAGGACCACCGTCGTTGGTTTCCTTGCCTTCGTCGGTCTTCGGCCCTTTGCGCACCAGGCGCATCATGTAGCCCAGACCCGCACCGAACAGCGCGAAATACACCACCACGAACATGATCAGTGTGATGCTCATCTGCATGAAGCTGTGGTTGGAGGACGCATCCGCCGTGCGCATCAGCCCGTAGACCACCCACGGCTGACGACCGATTTCAGTGGTGAACCAGCCCGCCAGGATCGCGATCAGGCCGGACGGGCCCATCCACAACGCCAGGTACAGGAACGGCCGCGAGGTGTAGAGCGTGTCGCGTTTGCGCAGCCACAGGCTCCAGAGACCGGTGAAGATCATCAGGAAACCGAGGCCGACCATGATCCGGAACGACCAGAACACGATGGTCGAATTCGGCCGGTCTTCCGGTGGAAACTCCTTGAGCGCCGGAACTTGCTTGTCCAGCGAGTGCGTCAGGATCAGGCTGCCGAGGTACGGGATCTCCACCGCGTACTTGGTTTTCTCTTCCTTCATGTCCGGCCAGCCGAACAGGATCAGCGGCGTCGCCTCATTGCCGTGGTTTTCCCAGTGGCCTTCGATCGCGGCAATTTTCGCCGGCTGATGCTTGAGGGTGTTGAGGCCGTGGAAGTCGCCGATGACCGCCTGGATCGGCGCAACGATCAACGCCATCCACATCGCCATCGACAACATGGTGCGGATCGCCGGGTTGTCCTTGCCGCGCAGCAGGTGCCAGGCCGCAGAGGAGCCGACGAAGAATGCAGTCGCCACGAACGCCGCCGTCGCCATGTGCATCAGGCGATACGGGAACGACGGGTTGAAGATGATCGCCAGCCAGTCGGTCGGGATGACCTGACCGTTGACGATCTCGAAACCCTGCGGGGTCTGCATCCAGCTGTTGGAAGCCAGAATCCAGAACGTCGAAATCAACGTGCCGATGGCCACCATGACCGTGGCGAAGAAGTGCAGCTTGCGTCCGACCTTGTTCCAGCCGAACAGCATGACGCCCAGGAAACCGGCTTCGAGGAAGAAAGCCGTAAGCACTTCATACGTGAGCAAAGGCCCGGTGACGGAACCGGCGAAGTCCGAGAAGCGGCTCCAGTTGGTGCCGAACTGATAGGCCATGACCAGGCCCGAGACCACCCCCATGCCGAAGTTGACGGCAAAGATCTTCGACCAGAAATGGTAGAGATCGCGGTAGGTGTCGTTGCCGGTTTTCAGCCACAGGCCTTCCAGCACCGCGAGATAACTCGCAAGACCGATGGTGATCGCCGGGAACAGGATGTGGAACGAGATGGTGAACGCGAACTGAATTCGGGCGAGATCTAGTGCCTCTAAACCGAACATAAGCTTTCCTCTATCAGATAACGGTTCCAAGGCTGGCGGCCTTGAACCACTGCCCCCACGGGTATGGAGTGCGGCGAACTCGGATTCGTTCTTCTTTTTACAGGCATCGCGACGCAGGGAGTCTGCCGACGGGTCCCGGATCAGTTCCGCGAAGGGTCTTGATCTGGATCAATCAACGTTGAAAGAGTAGTCCCATTTCCGACGGGGAACCGCGTGGTCTTTTGCCGCGTGACAAGTTGCCTCAGAGTCTTGGTAAAGCCCTGAAATACATCCTTGGCCGGGTTCGGTGTCGGGGTGCCAAAAAATCGATGTCTGGCTAACTAAATTTTTTGTCATAGCAACTTCCTGTTACAGACTGGTGATAATCTCGCGGTTCCCCTCGTTCAAGACCGGCCCGCAGATGCCCAGCCAAGAGCCCTTGCTGTTACGCCACCACCGTCCCTTTCTTGCGTTCTGGTTTGCCCGGATCTTCACCGCCAGCGGTTTCCAGATGCTCACCGTGGCGATCGGCTGGAATCTCTATCAACTGACCGGCAACGTGCTCGATCTTGGCTTGGTCGGTTTGGTGGAGTTCGCCCCACGCGTGTTGTTCATGCTGCACACCGGCCACGTTGCCGACCGCTACGACCGGCGCAAGGTCGCGGCGATCTGTCAGTCGTTGCAGGCCTTGATCGCCCTGGCACTGGCCATCGGCAGCGCCACCGACCATGTCACCCGGGAAATGATCTTTATCCTCGCGTTCCTGCTCGGTGCAGCACGCTCCTTCGAGATGCCGACCACCCAGGCGCTGCTGCCGAGTATCGTGCCCAGCGCTTTGTTCCCGCGGGCGGTCGCCGCCGCGCAATCGGCGCAGCAATCAGCCACTATCGTCGCCCCGGCGATGGGCGGTCTGCTCTACGCCTTCGGCAGCGTGTGGGTCTATGGCCCGACGGTCATTCTGTACGTCATCGCCTGCACCTTGATGCTCAACCTGCCTGCCCGACAAACCCCGCTGAACAAGGGCAAGGCGACGCTGGACTCGTTGCTGGCGGGGATTCGTTTCATCCGCAGCCGCCCGGACATCCTCGGGGCGATCTCGCTGGACCTGTTCGCCGTACTGCTCGGCGGTGCCACGGCATTGTTGCCGGTGTTCGCCAAGGACATCCTGCTGACCGGGCCGTGGGGCCTGGGGTTGCTGCGTTCGGCGCCGGCGGTCGGGGCGTTGATGATGTCGCTGTTCCTGGCGCGCTTCGCCGTCGAACGCAACGTCGGCCGGGTGATGTTCACCGCCGTCGGTGTATTCGGCGTGGCCACCATCGCCTTCGGTCTGTCGACGTCTTTCTGGTTCTCGCTGGCGGTACTGGTAGTGCTGGGCGCGGCGGACATGATCAGCATGGTGATCCGCGCCTCGTTCGTGCAGCTGGAAACCCCGGACGAAATGCGCGGCCGGGTCAGCGCGGTGAACGGCCTGTTCATCGGCGCCTCGAACCAGTTGGGCGAATTCGAATCCGGCCTCACCGCCCACTGGTTCGGCACCGTACCGGCAGTGGTGATGGGCGGGATCGGTACGCTGGTGGTGACCGGAACCTGGATCAAACTGTTCCCGACCCTGGCCAATCGCGACCGGATGCATGTGCCGGTGGAAGAGGTGAAGGCCTAGCTGCACCGCTGTCACCTGCGGAATAAACCCGCCAAGCACAATCAGCTCGAAAAGATGCGGTACATAGATACCGCATTGAGTGTAATGTATCGCCTTACACTCGCCCCATGATCAAATCCTTTCAGCACAAAGGCCTTCGTGGCTTCTATGAAAACGGTTCGACTCGCGGGATTCGCGCCGATCACGCTAAACGGCTGTCGCGTATGCTGCAGTTCATGGATCGGGCAGCGGTTCCCGGGGATCTGGACCTTCCCGGTTGGCGTCTGCATCCACTGAAAGGGGAACTTTGCGAGTACTGGTCACTGAGCGTGTCCGGGAACTGGCGGGTTATCTTTCGATTTGCAGGGTCGGACATCGAACTGGTTGATTATCTGGATTACCACTGACAGGAGGCAGGCTCATGCCCATGCACAACCCGCCACACCCCGGTGAAACGCTGCTGATGGATGTATTGCCGGAGCTTGGTATCAGTGTCACCGAATTGGCTCGGCATCTCGGATTCGCCCGCCCTCACCTTTCTCGTGTATTGCACGGACATGCACCGATCAGCCCGGATCTGGCCGTCCGTCTGGAGCGAGCGGGGATTGGCAAGGCTCGCATGTGGCTAGGGGTTCAAACCGATTACGATCTTTGGCAAGCGGAGCATCGTGAGCAGCCAGCCATCCAGCGAATCGCCGCTCACGCCTGACGATCTCAGGCCAGTAACTCTCCCGCCACCTTCGATCTGGCGGCCTTGCCCGCCAGTTGCTCAACCAGTGTCAGGGCGAACTCCAGTGCTGCGCCGGAACCCTGGGCAGTGATGCAATTGCCGTCGACCACCACCGCTTGATCGACAAACGTGCATCCGGAGAGGTTATGGCTGGTGGCGGGCAAACAGGTCATGCGTCTTTGGCGCAAAACACCAAAGCTTTGCAGTGCGACCGCCGGGGATTCGGCGATGGCGGCGAACAGTCGCCCGGCGCTGGCCTGATCCTTGAGCAGTTGCTGTAAAGGCTGGTGGGCCGCCAAATGTTGAGCGCCGACGATGCCACCGGGCAGGACGATCAGGTCGAAGGTCTGGGCCAGCACATCAATGAGCATCCCGTCGGCGGTCAGTCGCGTGCCTCGGGCACAGGTCAGCATGCGCCGGCCTTCGATGCTGGCGGCCACCACTTCGACGCCGGCGCGGCGCAGCACGTCGATCAGGGTCACGCATTGCAGATCATCGATGCCCTCGGCGAGGGTAATCAGGGCTCTAAAGGTCATGGGTGCAATCCGCTGGGTGATCTTTAAAGCGTAGTCAGCTTTGACCTGCCCTGTTCGGCGACAGCCGTTACTTGATGTAAAGCTGGGTGGACATCGTGTTGCGCGGGGCGTTGATCGATGTGTTGCTGAACGTGAAAGTGCCCTCCTGCCGGCCTGCCAGATCGAAGGTATAGAGAGAACCAACGGTTTTACTGCCGGGCGTGCACTCGGTCAGATTGCCGTTATCAAAGGCACACACCGGGCTTCGCGTGCCGTTCACTTCAAAACCGTCCAGTGCGGCCTGGGGCTGGCTCTGGCCATAGCCGATTTCCAGCACATAAACCTTGATGCCCGGCGCGCTGTGATCGCACCGGGTCTGCACCTGACCATCGGTAATGTCTTCGAGCCCGCAGGACGCCGACTGAACCTTGATGACTTTCACCTCGCTCAGCGGCGGTGCCGATGCGGCGAATGCAGCGGGTGCCCCGGTCAGCAACAGTGCGATCAACCCGCAGGCCTTCATCCAATGCTTGTTCATGCGATCCATTCCCGAAAAATCAGCGCGCAGTATGGCCGGTTTGGCCGCGACACAAAACTTCGCCGACGATCGATACCAACATCCGCCATATTCCTCACGCTGCTGGTATGATGCGCGGCTTTTTCCGGCCCACCACAATTTTCCAGGCGCTTGCGACGGTCTGTGCTTTGCTGTTGAGGTCGATACATTCACGGCGCCACGCGCGCCACGGGGAGCAGACATGCTGGAAAGGCTGTTTCAACTCAAGGCACACAACACCAACGTGCGGACCGAGATTCTGGCGGGCGTCACGACCTTCCTGGCCATGGCCTACATTCTGTTCGTCAACCCGAGCATCCTCGGCGAGACCGGCATGGACAAAGGCGCGGTGTTCGTCGCCACGTGCCTTGCGGCTGCCATCGGCTCCACGGTGATGGGCCTGATCGCCAACTACCCGATCGCCCTCGCGCCGGGCATGGGCCTGAACGCCTTCTTCACCTACACCGTCGTGCTGCACATGGGCCACACCTGGCAAGTGGCGTTGGGTGCAGTGTTCATCTCGGCCGTGTGCTTCTTCCTGCTGTCGATCTTCCGCATCCGTGAATGGATCATCAACAGTATCCCGCTGCCGCTGCGTTCGGCGATTGCCGCCGGTATCGGCCTGTTCCTGGCACTGATCGCCCTGCACAACGCCGGTATCGTGGTCAGTAACCAGGCGACCATGGTCGGCCTCGGTGACCTGAAGCAACCGGCACCGATCCTCGCCACCCTCGGTTTCGCCCTGATCGTCGCCCTTGAAGCCCTGAAAGTACGCGGCGCAGTGCTGATCGGCATTCTGGCAGTGACCATCGTCTCGATCGTGATGGGCTTCACCCCGTTCGGCGGCGTGACTTCGATGCCACCTTCGCTGGCCCCGACCTTCCTGCAACTGGACATCAAGGGCGCACTGGACATCGGTCTGGTCAGCGTGATCTTCGCCTTCCTGTTCGTTGACCTGTTCGACAACTCCGGCACCCTGATCGGCGTCGCCAAGCGCGCCGGCCTGATGGGCAAGGACGGCCACATGCCGAAAATGGGCCGTGCACTGATCGCCGACAGTACGGCGGCAATGGCCGGTTCGCTACTGGGCACCTCGACCACCACCAGCTACATCGAATCCGCTGCAGGCGTGAGCGCCGGCGGCCGCACCGGCCTGACCGCCATCGTCGTCGCGATCCTGTTCCTGCTGGCGCTGTTCTTCTCGCCGCTGGCCGCCAGCGTGCCGGCCTTCGCCACCGCGCCAGCGCTGCTGTTCGTCGCCGTGCTGATGACTTCGGGCCTGGCGGAAATAGACTGGGACGACATCACCGTCGCCGCGCCGGTCGTGGTCACCGCACTGGCGATGCCCTTCACCTATTCCATCGCCAACGGCATCGCCTTCGGCTTCATCGCCTGGACTGCAATCAAACTGCTGTCCGGCCGCGCCCGTGAGCTGAACCCGGCGCTGGTGATCCTGTCGATTCTGTTCGTGATCAAGCTGGGTTGGTTCAACGCATGACTTTTGATTCCCAGGCCTACGCCGCACAACTCGAAGACAAGGTCACGCGCCTGCGTGACCTGCTGGCCCCGTTCGACGCACCGGAGCCAGCGGTGTTCGACTCGCCGCTGCAGAACTTCCGCCTGCGCGCCGAATTCCGCCTGTGGCGCGAGGGCGGTGAGCGGCATTACGCGATGTTCTCGCAGGATGACAAACGCACGCCGATCCTGATCGAAGAGTTCCCGATCGCCAGCCTGCGCATCAACCAGTTGATGCCACAGTTGAAAGCGGCATGGCAGGCCAGCGCGGCGCTGAGCCACAAGCTGTTCCAGGTGGAGTTTCTGACCACCCTGGCCGGCGACGCGATGATCACCCTGTGCTATCACCGTCCGCTGGACGAGCACTGGCATGCGGCGGCCACCAAGCTTTCGGCGGACCTGGGTGTCAGCATCATCGGTCGCTCCAAGGGCAAGCGCGAAGTACTCGGCCTCGATTACGTGGTCGAGAAACTCGACGTCGGCGGTCGCACTTTCAGCTATCGCCAGCCGGAAGGCGCGTTCACCCAGCCCAACGGCACCGTGAACCAGAAGATGCTCAACTGGGCATACGAAGCACTGGGCGATCGCAGCGACGATCTGCTGGAGCTGTACTGCGGCAACGGCAACTTCACCCTGCCGCTGGCGACCCGCGTGCGCAAAGTGCTGGCCACGGAAATCAGCAAGACGTCGGTCAACGCTGCGTTGAGCAATCTGGCCGAAAACGCTGTGGATAACGTCACCCTGGTGCGTCTGTCCGCCGAAGAGCTGACCGAAGCCCTGAACGAAGTTCGCCCGTTCCGTCGCCTGCACGGCATCGACCTGAAGAGCTACGAGTTCGGCAGCGTGTTCGTCGACCCGCCACGGGCCGGCATGGACCCGGACACCTGCGAACTGACCCGTCGCTTCGACAACATCCTGTACATCTCCTGCAACCCGGAGACCCTGGCGGCCAACATCGCCCAACTGCACGACACGCATCGCATTACCCGCTGTGCGCTGTTCGACCAGTTCCCGTGGACCCACCACATGGAATCCGGCGTGCTGTTGACCCGGCGTTGATCGCAGGTGCCAGAAACAAGAAAGCCGTCCTGACCGACGGCTTTTTTGTGCCTGTTCATGACACGGGATCGATCTTGCGCGGGCGCCCGCCCTTCCTGCCGTTGGCCCGGGCAGCCTCGGCCTTGGCAGCGCTGCTCTGGCGACCGTTGCGCGAGGCGATCACTGAAGCCGCCATCGCCATCAATGGCTGACTGGCCGAGATCATGCCGGCGATGGAAACCTGCAGGTCCTTGCCATCGTGGCAAAGGGCAGTGCCGGCAAAACCGACATTCAACCCAGTGAAGTCTTCCGGTTCGAAATCATCGAATTCCCGGTAGAGATTCACCGGCAGCAGTACGCCGCTGTCGTCTTCAAAGTGAATGACCAGGCACGGTTTCTGAAAGGACACCGATACGGCTTGCAGGCTGCTGCGTCGGCGCAGCCCCCCACGATCGACAGCTTCATCGAGGCGCTTTTCCGTTACCGGTCGATCAGCATGCAAACCGGCCTTTACTGTTTTCATAGTTCGATCTCCACACCTTCCTGAGCACCGACCAGGGCCAGCAAGGTTTTGTTTTCTTCTGGCTCGTAATACGCCGATCCGATTCTGAAGGTTGCATTGGTGACTTCGCGCATGACGGCCACTTCGTTCGAGTCCCCGTCCCACCATTGATTATCGAGACACGCCGTCTGCAAACGAGTCCACCAGATTCGGCGAGCCCGCCGCAGATGAACGGTTTCACGGAGCGATTGGCGCAGCCCCTCAAGCACTGCAATCGGTGGCCGACGCGACAGCGGCAGCACATCCCATAACTCCACGCCGTTGTGCCAGAAGCTGAATTTGAAGCGGGCACTCCATGCACCTGAATCTACGTGCGCATGGGGCGGACAATGTTCGTCTCGCAGCATGATCACCACCGACAATCCCTTGTAACTGCACACTTTCATGCTAACCCATCCGTTAGGTTAAAGAGTTTCGAAAACTGCCATTCCCTGACAATTCCGACCATCGGCATTGTTGCCTTCAATGGTCATTACGTTTTCGAGCCTAGTGCGGGATTCAGGAAAGCCCCGCGCAAAATGGTAAGCAGTTCTTTCGCAGCGGCCGCGCATTTGCTACATACGAAGACTCATTCCCCGGTGTAATCAATCATGCAGCGACACTTCGACGATCTTCAGCTGGGCAGCATCGAGTTGTTTTGCCTGGCCGCCGAGTGCGGCAGTTTCACCGGCGCGGCGCAGGCGGCTTCGGTGACGCCGGCTGCCGTGAGCCGCTCGGTGTCACGCATGGAGGAACGCCTGGGCGTGCGGCTGTTCGCGCGCACCACCCGCAGTGTGAAATTGACCGACAGCGGCCGGCGCTACTACGAAGAATGCCGTCAGGCACTGGCGCAACTGGTCGAGGCGCAACGGGAAGTCATGGGCCAGCAGCAGGAACCGTCCGGCACCCTGCGCATCAGTATTCCTACAACCTACGCCCATCATCGGATCCTGCCGCTGCTGCCGGCGTTTCGCGCGCGCTTTCCTCAGGTGAAGGTCGACATGCACATCAGCAATCGCAACATCGACTTCGTCGGCGAGGGTTACGACATGGCGATCCGCGTGCGGGCCATTCCCGACTCAGGCCTGATCGCCCGACACCTGGAAGATGCGGCGCTGGTGATGGTCGCCAGCCCCGATTACCTGAAACGCGCCGGTACGCCGCAGACCCTCGAAGACCTCGAACAGCACGAATGCATCCAGTACGAATTGCCCAGCAGCGGGCGGCGAATCACCTGGCTGTTTTACGACGAAGACGCGCCACGGGAAATCCTCGCCGAGGGCAATTTCTGCTGTTCCGATGACGTACTCGGTGGCGTGACCCTGGCCAGACATGGCGCCGGGTTGTTCCAGACTTATCGCTTCATTGTGGAAAAGGAACTGGCCGACGGCTCGCTGGTGGAAGTGCTCAAACCCTACAGCGGACGCTCGCGGCCATTCACCCTGCTGTACCCGCAGAATCGCCACATGCCGCTGCGCGTCAGGGCTTTCATTGATTTTCTGGTGGAGCAATTGCCGCGTTGATTCTTGCCAGTGTGCGATCACCGCACACAAAACAGGACTGTCGATGTAGAGCAATTGATTAAAGTAACCAGCTAGTACAATTTAACTCCACAGGTCGAAACCCTCGACCCAAGCCAAAAACAATAAGTGGAGTTTGCCCCCATGCCCCCTATCGTTCTGGTGCTCAACGGCCCGAACCTGAACCTGCTCGGCACCCGTGAACCGGCGACCTACGGTCACGAAACCCTGGCCGACATCTCTGCCCTGTGCGGGCGCGCCGCCGAAGAATTCGGCCTGGCCGTGGAGTTTCGCCAGACCAACCACGAAGGCGAACTGCTCGACTGGATTCACGGCGCCCGCCAGCGCTGCGCCGGCATCGTGATCAACCCGGCCGCCTGGACCCACACTTCGGTAGCGATCCGCGATGCCTTGGTCGCCAGCGAATTGCCGGTGATCGAAGTCCACCTGTCCAACGTCCACGCTCGCGAGCCGTTCCGTCATCACTCGTTCGTCTCGGCCATCGCCACGGCCGTGATGTGCGGCTTCGGCAGCCACGGTTATCGCCTGGCCCTGGAACATTTCAGCCAGCGTCTGAAGGGGTGAACCGCATGATCCGCAACAACGTGATACTGGCCGGGCTGATCGGCGCCGGCATCCAGGCGTCTCGCACCCCGGCGCTGCATGAACACGAAGGCGACGAACAGGGCCTGCGTTACCTGTACCGCTTGATCGATCTCGATCAACTGCAACTGGACAGCAACGCCCTGCCCGACCTGCTGCTGGCCGCCGAGCGGATGAATTACACCGGACTGAACATCACCTTCCCGTGCAAGCAGGCAATCATCCCGCTGCTCGATGAACTGTCACCCGAGGCCCGAGGCATCGGAGCGGTCAACACCGTGGTGTTGAAGGACGGCAAACGCGTCGGCCACAACACCGACTGCCTGGGGTTCGCCGAAGGATTTCGTCGCGGCCTGCCAGACGTCGCCCGCGAGCACGTCGTCCAGATGGGCGCCGGTGGCGCCGGTGCGGCGGTGGCCCACGCCTTGTTGAGCGAAGGCGTACAAAAACTGAGCATTTTTGATGTGGACATTGAGCGGGCCGAAAGCCTGGCCAACAACCTCAATCAGCATTTTGGCGCGGGCCGCGCCGTGGCCGGACATGATCTGCCGAGTGCGTTGAGTCACGCTGACGGGCTGGTGAACACCACGCCAATGGGCATGGCCAAACTACCGGGCATGCCAGTGCCGGCAGCATTGCTACGCCCAGAGTTGTGGGTGGCGGAGATCGTGTATTTCCCGCTGGAAACCGAACTGCTGCGCAATGCCCGCGCCCTGGGGTGCCGAACCCTGGATGGCGGCAACATGGCGGTGTTTCAGGCCGTGAAGGCGTTTGAACTGTTCAGCGGCGTAGCGCCGGATGCGCAGCGAATGCTGGCGCATTTTCAAAGCATGAAAGGATAAAACCGTGAGGGGGCGACGCCCCCTCGATACCGATCAGGCCTGCAGGTAACGCAGCACCGACTCGCAAATCATTTCGCGATGACGCTGCTTGATGGTTTCGTCCGGCAGGTCGATCTGAAAGATCTCACCGAACGTGTGGCGGTTCGACACGCGATAGAAGCAGAACGAACTGATCAGCAGATGCACGTCCAGCGCGTCGAGCCCGGCGCGGAACACACCTTCAGCGGCACCGCGCGCCAGGATCTCGCCCAGCGAATCGAGGATCGTGTTGTTCATCGCCTTGATCGCATCGGAACGCTTCACGTATTCAGCGTTGTGGATGTTTTCGATGCAGACGATGCGCACGAAATCGACGTTGCGATCGTGGTGATCGAAGGTGAATTCCACCAGGCGCCGGATCGCTTCCACCGGCGGCAGCTCGGCCAGGTGCAGACGGCTTTCGGTGCTGCGGATATCGCCGTAGAGCTTCTCCAGCACCTCGACGTACAACTGCTCCTTGCTGCCGAAGTAGTAATAGATCATGCGCTTCGAGGTGTGGATACGCTCGGCGATCGCGTCCACGCGAGCACCCGACAGGCCCTGCTGGACGAACTCGACGATCGCTTCCTGGAGGATGTTTTCGCGGGTTTTTTCCGGGTTGTTCTTGCGACTCTTGCGCGGCTCTACCGCTGGTAAAACGGGGGCTGCGGAAAGTTCTGAAGTCATTGTCATTGCGGGCTCACGGCCATCACTGCACAGGCTGGCGATTATGGGCCGCGCGCCCCAGCGAAGGAAGCCGCGCGACCCGTGTTTAATCCCGCGTTTACGAATTTCCTACAACTTCGCCTGGCGAACAGCGCCACTGCGTGCTTTGGCCATTGCCGCCAGTCGCACCGCGACGTTGGCCGCGCCATAACCGGCGTAACCGTTCTTGCGCTGAATGATCTCGAAGAAGAAGCGCCCTTCGAACGGCTCGGTGTAGACGTGGAACAACTCGCCGCCCTGGGCATCACGGTCGTAGAGCACGTTGTAGTACGCCAGTTCGCTGAGAAACTCGTCATCGAAATCGAAACGCGCCGCGAGATCATCGTAATAGTTGAGCGGGATATCCAGCAGCGGTACGCCCGCCTCTTTGGCACGGCTGACCTGATCAAAGATGTCGTCGCAGTCGAAGGCGATGTGATGCACCCCGGAACCGCGATAACTCGACAGCGCGTGTGAGATCGCGGTGTTGCGGTTCTCGGAAATGTTCAGCGGCAAGCGGATCGAACTGTCGCGACTGCGCAGCGCGCGACTCTTCACCAGACCGTACGGATCCGGCAGCACCACTTCGTCGTCGGCCTCGAAATCCAGCAGGCTTTTGTAGAACAGCACCCAACTGTCGAGGCTGTCTGCCGGCAGCGCCATGGCCATGTGATCGATGCGCTTGAGGCCGCCGCGAGCCACCGCATCCGGCAGCAGATTGAAGTCGGTGCCGTAGACATCCGCCTCTTCATCCACCAGATAAATCAGGCTGCCATCCGGCGCACGCACCGCTGCCAGTTCCAGCTCGTTGGGGCCGACCAGTCCGCGATACGGCTGACCTTTATAGGCGACGGCGCGGGCCAGCGCACTGGCGCTGTCCTTGACCCGCACGGCGGTGGCGCAGAGCGACGGGCCGTGGGACTCGAAGAAACTGTGGGCGAACGAGTAAGGTTCGGAGTTGAGGATCAGGTTGATATCGCCCTGGCGCAGCAGGCTGACGCTCTTGGAGCGATGCTGCCCGGCCTTGACGAAACCCAGTCGCTCAAGCCAGTTCGACAGTTTGGCGCCGAGCGCTTCGTCGACGGCAAACTCAAGAAACTCGATGCCGTTGTAGGCGCTGGCCTTCGGCGTCTCGAAGAGGATTTCGCGGTTATCCACAGGGCGGATGTCCTGCTCCAGACGCTGGCGGGTTTTCTCCTCCAGATACAGCAGCGAACGCAGACCGTCAGCCGCATTGGCCCGAGGCGGCGCGGCACGGAAGCCGTCGTTGAAGATTTCCAGCGACAGCGGCCCGGTGTAGCCGCTCTGGATGATTGGCGCGAGGAAGCCCGGCAGATCGAATTCACCCTGTCCCGGGAAGCAGCGGAAATGCCGGCTCCACTCCAGCACATCCATCGCCAGGATCGGCGCGTCGGCCATTTGCACGAAGAAAATCTTGTCGCCGGGAATCTCGGCAATCGCCCGTGGATCGCCCTTGAGCGACAAGGTGTGAAAGCTGTCGAGCAACACGCCGAGGCTTGGGTGATCGGCTTGGCGCACGATGTCCCAGACCTGTTGATAAGTATTGACGTGACGACCCCAGGCCAGCGCTTCATAACCGATGCGCAAGCCACGGGCGCCGGCGTGTTCGGCCAGCAGGCGCAGGTCATCGATGAGGATCTGTTGATCGCCGATACTGTCAGGGGAGGCGTTGCTGCACACCAGCACCAGGTCGGTGCCCAGTTCCTGCATCAGGTCGAACTTGCGTTCGGCCCGCTCCAGATTGCGCTCCAGACGATCGCGGCGGCAGCCTTCGAAATCGCGAAACGGCTGGAACAGGGTGATGGCAATCCCGAGGTCGGCGCACATCTGCCGGATTTCCCGGGGACTGCCGTCGTAGTACAGAAGGTCGTTCTCGAAAATCTCCACCCCGTCGAACCCGGCCGCGGCAATGGCTTCGAGTTTTTCCGGCAGGGTTCCGCTCAAGGAAACGGTGGCAATGGATCGCTGCATGTTTCAACTCCCGGTGGAGACTTCGGCTACGAGGATTGCGCCGCTTTTATAAGGTGAGCGAATTATTGGTCCCGGTTTTTCATTGAGCAATTTAAACTGTACTACCCGGTTAGTTTTGCGTGCGATTATCGAACACAATGCCGGTTTGGCGAATTGACGATTTTTCGCCCACTGCCCAACATCCCTTTCACCTTGAGTCCGGATCTGAACCACCGGTCGCAGCGTGCACAAAAAAAGCACACCAAATAACAAATCCAAAAACGGGTGGAACACATGATTCCTTCACAGACTTCCCGCATGGCCCCGGCCATGAGCACTGCCACGGGTGGCATCGGCGACAAGATCCGCGGCGCCATGGCCGTCGGCAAGACCCGTTGGGGCATGCTGGCGCTGGTGTTTTTCGCCACCACCCTCAATTACATTGACCGCGCGGCCCTCGGCGTCATGCAGCCCATCCTCGCCAAGGAAATGAGCTGGACGGCGATGGACTACGCCAACATCAACTTCTGGTTTCAGGTCGGCTACGCCATCGGCTTCGTGCTGCAAGGACGACTGATCGACCGGGTCGGCGTAAAACGGGTGTTCTTCTGCGCCGTGCTGCTCTGGAGCCTGGCCACCGGCGCCCACGGTCTGGCGACCTCGGCGGTGGGCTTCATGGTCTGCCGGTTCATCCTCGGTCTGACCGAAGCGGCCAACTACCCGGCCTGCGTGAAAACCACGCGCCTGTGGTTCCCGGCCGGCGAACGTGCTGTCGCCACTGGCATCTTCAACGCCGGCACCAACGTCGGCGCGATGTTCACTCCGATGCTGCTGCCACTGATTCTTCATGTGTGGGGCTGGCAGGCCGCGTTCCTGTGCATGTCGGCACTGGGCGGGATCTGGTTGCTGTTCTGGGGCCTGAAGTATTTCAACCCGGAAGATCACCCGAGCGTGAAACAGTCGGAGCTGGACTACATCCAGAAAGAAGTCGAACCGGAACAGGCCCGCGTACCGTTCTCGCGAATCCTGCGCATGCGCGGCACCTGGGCCTTCGCCCTCGCCTACTCGCTGACTGCGCCGGTGTTCTGGTTCTACCTGTACTGGCTGCCGCCGTTTCTCAATCAGCAATACAACCTGGGCATCAACGTCACCCAGATGGGCATTCCGCTGATCATCATCTACGTCACCGCCGACTTCGGCAGCGTGGGCGGCGGGATTCTGTCTTCGTTCCTGATCGGTCGCGGCATGAATTCGATCAAGGCACGGCTGCTGTCGATGTTCCTGTTCGCCTGCTGCATCATCGGTGTGGTCATGGCGGCCGGTTCCGCCAACCTGTGGGTTGCGGTAGCGGCCATCTCCCTGGCCATCGGCGCGCACCAGGCCTGGACGGCGAACATCTGGAGCCTGGTGATGGACTACACGCCCAAGCACATGATGAGCACGGTGTTCGGTTTCGGCGGCATGTGCGCGGCGATCGGCGGGATGTTCATGACCCAGATCGTCGGCCACATCCTCACCGTCACCAACAACAACTACACCGTGCTGTTCACCCTGATTCCGGCGATGTACTTCATCGCACTGACCTGGATGTACTTCATGGCACCGCGCAAGATTCCTACCGTCACCGAATAACCGTCCTGCACTGACCGGCCTGATTTCAGGCCGGTCACGACTTCAGCGTCGGCTCTGCTGCCACGCTGCCGCCAGTCCGCTGCAACAGATCACCGCGATCCCGATCACCGTCATCAGGGTCGGCGTGTGGGCAAACAGCAGCCAGCCCAGCAACCCCGCAAACACGATCTGGCAATAGCCGAAAGGCGCCAGCAACGCTGGCGCGGCATGGCGAAACGCCTGGGTCAGAAACAGGTGCGCCGTCATCCCGCACGTGCCCAGCGCCAGCATCAAGAAAGCGTGCCCAAGGCTCGGCACCTGCCAGAAGAACGGCACCAGCGCACTCATCACCAGCGTGTTGCACAACCCGGCGAAAAAGTTGCTGGTGGTCGGGCTGTCGATCTCGCTGAGCTTGCGGGTGAGCAGTTGATAGAAGCAGAAAAACAGCGCCGAGCAGAACGGCAACAGAATCGCCGGGGTGAACAATTCACCACCGGGGTGGACGATGATCAGCACGCCGATAAACCCGCAGATCACCGCGATCCACTGGCCCCGGGTCACCCGCTCCTTGAGCAACGGCACCGACAGCGCCGTCACCAGCACCGGCGCGAGAAAGTTGACCGCTGTGGCCTCGGCCAGCGGGATGTACAGCAGCGCCGTAGTGAAAAACAGGCTGGTGCCCAGCAGGCACAACGCCCGCGCCAACTGCCACAACGGGCGTTTGGTGCGCAAAACACGCAACCCGGACTGCGGCAGAAAAATCCCCGCCATCAGCAGCGTGTGCACCAGATATCGCGCCCACACCACCATGATGATCGGATAAAAACCCGAGAGGTATTTCGACAGCGCATCGTGGCTGGAGAACAGGAACGTCGCCACGACAATCAGCAAGATCCCCTTGAAGGGTTGGTTGATGCCGGAAAGCGGGGTGCTGACAGTCATTGGTGATCTCTGGAAATCAAAATGAGGAAAAAGCCTCCAGCGATAATTTAGAACCAGGTTCCAAATTCTCACACCCTTCAAGCCAAATTCTGTGCGATCAACGCACAGTTTTACAGACAACCCGATCCCGTCTTCCGTTGCGCGGCTAGACGAACAGCTCCGAAGCCAGGCTCGCCGCCGACAACTCCTCGGTAAACCTCAACAACAGCGGCGCCAGTTCATGCAACCTCGCCCCCGGCATCCGCGCACTCGGTCCGGCAATGCTCAATACCCCGATCACTCGACCATCTGCCGGATGCCGCACCACGGCGGCAATGGCCGATGTGCCTACCGCCGAACTCTCTTCGACACAGGCGTAACCCTGCTCCCGCGCCACGCGCAGATGCTCGAGCAATTCAATGTTGGTTCGCGGTGCATTCGGCCCGATATCCGCCGGCATTTCGGCGGCCTGACGTTCAACCCGCGACAAGGCCTCGGCATCACTCATGCTCGCCAGCCACGCATGGCCGGACGCGGTGTAGAACAGCGGCGCATCGCGGCCCATGTCCGGGTCGTAGCGCAATCCGCTGCGCGCGCCCTGTGACTTGGCGATCCAGGTCTGGCGCTCGCCGTCGGTGACGCCCAGTCGTACCAGCTCGCCGGTTTCCTGCGCCAGTCGATCAAGCACCGGCTGCACGATGTCGGCGCCGCTGCTCGACAGGTAACGAAAACCCATCGCCACCAATTTGGTCGACAAGTGATAACGCAGGGTTTCCGGGTTCTGCCGGACATAGCCCAGCCGGGACAATTCGGCGAGCAAGCGATGTGTCGCACTTTTCGGAATGTCGATTTGTTCGGCGAGGGTTTGCAGCGGCAGTCCGCGCGGCTCGTGGGTGAGGCTCTCCAGTACGCTGAAAACCCGTTCGATCTGACTGCCGGCCATGGTGCGATCCCAGTGAAATTTTGCCGATTCTAAAATACATATCAGCGATTGCGAAATCTGGAACCGACCGCTCGATAATCGCCCTCTTTCTCGGCTGACGAGTTGCTGATGCAGGCCGACGTTGTTTAGTTTTCGGAATCTAATTCCGAAACTACATCAATGCAGGAAGCGCCGACCATGCAGCACATCGTCAACAGACAAGGACTGAACCTGCCCAAACTCGGCCTCGGCACCTGGCCGATGCTCGGCGACGAATGCACCCGCGCCGTGGAGCAAGCGCTGGAACTCGGTTACCGACATATCGACACGGCGGCGGCCTACAACAATGAAGACGCGGTCGGACAGGCACTGGCGAATACGCCGACACCCCGCGAGCAGATCCACGTCACCACCAAGGTCTGGTGGGACCAGTTGCAACCGGATGCCATGCGTCACTCGCTGGATCGCAGCCTCAAGGCGTTGCGCAGTGAGTACGTCGACCTGTTCATGATCCATTGGCCGACTACTGACTGGGACTTGCCGCGCACTCTTGAAACCCTCGCATCGTTCAAGGAGCAAGGTCTGGCTCGCAACATCGGTGTGGCGAATTTTCCGCTGCCGTTGCTGCGCAAAGTCGTCGAGGACTATGGCATTCCTCTGTCAGCCATTCAGGTCGAGTACCACGTCCTGCTCGGACAAAACGCTTTGCTCGACTACGCCCGTCAACACGATCTGGCGCTGACGGCCTACACGCCATTGGCGCGTAACAAGGTCTCTGAGATTGCGCAGATTCAACAGATCGCCGAGAAACACGGCGTGCTGCCGACTCAGGTCGCACTGAAGTGGTTGCTGGATCAGGACAATGTCGCAGCGATTCCCAAGGCCAGCAGCAAGACCAATCAACTGGCCAACCTGGCCTCACTGAATGTGGAACTGGACGATTACGACCGCGCACTGATTGCCGCATTGTCCAAGCGCGAACGTCAGGTCAGCCCGGATTTCGCGCCGGTGTGGGACGCCTTTGACCGCTGATACCTGACCCGGCGAAAGAAATCCGCCAGCAGATTGAATTCCCGGCGCCCGCGCTCGTCAATAACAGGCCCGACCTCATCACGCGAGGTCGGGCCTGTTTGTCTGTGTGCGAATGGACGGACGACCGGACTGGCGCCACACTCACACACCAGCAACACTCATCACCACACACTTTCCACCTGAACAGACGAGGAATCCCACATGCTATGGAGAAAAGGTCGACGCAGTGACAACGTCGTCGATGCCCGTGGCGATGACATGGGCGGTGGCGGTGGAGGCATGCGCTTCGGTGGCGGCAAAGGCCTGAGCCTCGGGGCGATCCTGTTGATAGTCGGTATCGGCTGGATCACCGGGCAAGACCCGCTACAGATTCTCGGCCAGCTCACCGGCCAAGGCACCCAGCAAGCCGCACCGACTTCGCAAACCCGTCAGGCACCACCGGCCAACGATGAACAGGCTGAATTCGTGCGCTCGATTCTCGGCGACACCGAAGACACTTGGGGCGCGATTTTCCAGCAGGCCGGTCGCCAATATAAGGACCCCACCCTGGTGCTGTTCAGCAACCGGGTCAATTCGGCCTGCGGCATGGCCACCTCGGCCACCGGCCCGTTCTATTGCCCGGCAGACCAGAAGGTCTATCTGGACATGGCGTTCTTCCAGGAAATGTCGCAACGCTTCAAAGCCGCTGGCGACTTTGCCCAGGCCTACGTGATCGCTCACGAAGTCGGACACCATGTGCAGACGCTGCTGGGCGTCTCGGCGAAAATCCAGGCCGCCCGCCAGCAAGGTCGGCAGATGCAAGGCGACGGCGGTCTGCTGGTGCGCCAGGAACTGCAAGCGGATTGCCTGGCCGGTGTCTGGGCCTACAACGCCCAGAAACGTCTGAACTGGCTGGAGCCGGGCGATATCGAAGAGGCCTTGAACGCGGCGAACGCCATCGGTGATGATCGCTTGCAACAACAGGGTCAGGGCCGTGTAGTGCCGGACTCGTTCACTCACGGTACGTCGGCGCAAAGGGTGCGCTGGTTCAAAACCGGATTCGCCCAGGGCCAGGTCGGCCAGTGCGATACCTTTGCGGCGAAAAACCTGTAAATGCATAAATGGCTGTTGGCTTTACTGTTCATCGGCGGCACCGCACAAGCGGCCGGCGTCGACGCGATCAGCCCCGGACGCCTGCAATTGCAGGCCGGCGAAATGGCGGTGGGCATCGGCCCGGCACCCGCGAAAATCGAGCGGGTGCTGATCGTCATTCATGGCAAGCTGCGCAACGCCGAGACCTATCGCAAGAGTGGCGAGAGCGCCGCCGAACTGGCCGGGCAAACCGCCAACACCCTGGTGATCGCCCCGCAGTTTCTCAACGAAAGCGATGTCGCTCTCTACTCGTTGCCCGCCAGCGTCCTGCGCTGGAAAGGCAATGAGTGGATGGGCGGCGGTTTATCCACAGGGCCGAACCCGCTCAGCTCCTATGCCGCTCTCGACGAGATCATTGGTCGGCTGAGTGATCGCAAGCAGTTTCCGGACGTGAAGCAGATCGTGATCTTCGGCCACTCCGGCGGTGGCCAAGTCGTGCAGCGCTATGCCTTGCTCGCCCGCGAACAACCGGCGCTCAAGGCCGAAGGCATTCGCTTGCGTTATGTGGTGGCTAACCCGTCCTCGTACGCCTACTTCAATGAACAACGGCCGGTGGCGTTCGATCACGCGCAGTGCCCGGGTTTCAACCGCTGGAAGTACGGTCTGGTGGATCCGCCGATCTACTCCGGTGGGCAAACGCCTGCGCAGCTTGAAGGCAGTTACGTCAAACGCGAGGTGATTTATCTGCTCGGCCAGCAGGACACCGACCCGCAACACCCGGCGCTGGACAAGAGCTGCGCCGCCGAAGCGCAAGGCGCCTATCGCCTGGTGCGCGGAAAAATGTTCTTCAGCTATCTGCTGCGTCGGCATCCGGAAGGGGTGAATCAGCGGCTGGTGGAAGTGCCCGGCGTCGGGCACAACGGCGACGGCATGCTGACCTCGCCGGAAGGCCAGAAAGCGATATTCGACCAATAAAAAACGGGGGCCGAAGCCCCCGTTTTTTTTTCAAGCGAACAACATCCGCCGCAATTCCACACAATCCTTCGCATGCCAGTCGGTCAGCTCCGGCCAAGGATTATCCGGCAGGTTCACCAGCACCGTGTGGGTGCCCGCTGCCCGACCGCAGTCGAGGTCGAAGCGGTAATCACCGACCATCACCATCTCGCTCGCCGGCACTTGCCAGGCCTTGGCCAGTTTCAGCAAACCGCCCGGGTGCGGTTTCGGCGGCGCCTCATCGCGGCCCAGTACATCGTCTACCGCGAAGCAGTCCGCAAGGCCGATGGCCTCCAGCGTCACATGGGCCAGCTCCCGCGCATTGCGGGTCAGGATGCCGAGGCGATAGCCCCGCGCGTGCAGATCACGCACCAGCTCCACCGCGCCGACTGCCGGGGTCGAGCCAAGCGCCAGATCCCGCTCATGCTCCAGCAGCCACGCATGCTTCGCCGCTGCTTCTTCGGCGGGTAACGCCGCGAGGTGGGTAAGGATGTCGTCCTCCGGCGGGATCGCCAGTGCCACGCGGATCGCCGCGAAATCATGCACGGCGACGGTCAGGGTGCCGTCCATGTCGAACACCCAGTGCCGCACATCCGCCAGACTCATGCCCAATCCTTGCGATGACGGATCAGGCCTTCCTGAGTCACCGACGCCACCAGTTGTCCGGCGCGGTTGAACACGCTGCCACGGGAGAACCCGCGAGAGTTGCCGGCCCAAGGGCTGTCCATGGCGTAGAGCAACCAGTCATCGGCGCGCAGGTCGTTGTGGAACCACAGCGCGTGGTCGAGGCTGGCGACCTGCATGTCTTTCTGCCAGACCGATTTGCCGTGCGGCAGCATCGACGTGGTCAGCAGACCGAAGTCCGAGGCGTAGGCCAGCAGGTATTTGTGCAGCGCCGGGATGTCGGCCAATGCACCGTCGGCACGGAACCACACGTACTTGATCGGGTCCGCCGGTTGCGGGTTGTACGGGTCTTTTTCAGTGACCGGGCGCACTTCGATCGGTTTCGGGCACAACAGCTTTTCACGCATGTGTTCCGGGATCAGGTGCGCGCGTTGCTGGGTCAGTTCCAGCTCCGACGGCAGGTTTTCCGGGCCGACCACTTGCGGCATCTGACTCTGGTGTTCGAAGCCTTCTTCGTCGTACTGGAACGAAGCGCTGCAAGTGAAAATCGGGTGGCCCTTCTGGATCGCGGTCACGCGACGGGTGCTGAAGCTGCCGCCGTCGCGTACGCGATCAACCGAGTAGACCACCGGCAACTTGGCATCGCCCGGGCGCAGGAAATAACCGTGCATCGAATGTACATGACGCGTTTCTTCAACGGTCTGACTGGCCGCCGACAGCGACTGGCCGAGCACCTGGCCGCCGAACAACTGGCGAAAGCCCAGATCCTGACTGCGACCACGGAACAGGTTTTCCTCGATCGGTTCGAGGGTCAGCAGATCCACCAGATCTTCCAACACTTGGCTCATTCAGACTCTCCTCACACAACGCTATGCCGCGCAGTCTTGGCTGCGGCGGCCAATTCAGGTTCTGGCGCGAGCCATGATCGCGCCATTGTAAACGTCCGTGTCGGCTTAGCCATGCAGGGTCTGCAGCCATTGCTCCCTGGTGATGCGGTACAACAGATGTCGACGCAACGGGTGATCGACAGCCACTTTCGGGTGATCGAAATCATGGGCCGGGTCGTGATGCATGCCGATGGCCTGCATGACCTTTTCCGACGGCAGATTGCTCTGCGCAGTGAACGCCACAATTTCCTTCAGGGCCAACCGGTCAAAGCCGCAACGCAGCGCAGTCCACGCCGCCTCGCTGGCATATCCCAGGCCCCAGTGTTCTTTCGCCAGGCGCCAGCCGATTTCCACCGCCGGGGTGAACGGCGCGTCGAAACCGACCACGCCGAGCCCGGTAAAACCGATGAATTCGCCGGTGTCCTTGCGTTCCAGCGCCCACAAGCCAAAGCCGTGTTCGGCGAAATGACCGCGTACACGGCCGATCAGCGCGGCGCTTTCCAGCCGACTCAAGGGGGCGGGAAAGTAGCGCATCACCTGCGGATCGGCGCACATCGCCGCAAATGCCGGCAAATCCGCGTCCTGCCACTGACGCATCAGCAGTCGCGCGCTTTCCAGCTCAAGTATCGGCTCCATCGTGCCCCTCCGTTTCCATGCCGCAAGTCTACATCGCTGGTAGGCTTTGCACTCTTTCCTACAGCCTTTATGAATAGTCCGCCATGCCATTGCCGTTGATCTACCACGAAGACTACAGCCCCGAGTTTCCGGCGGATCACCGCTTTCCCATGGACAAGTTCCGCCTGCTGCGCGATCACCTGGTGGACAGCGGTCTGACCCGCGACGAAGACCTGCTGCGCCCTGAACTGTGCCCTGCCGACATCCTCGCCCTGGCCCATGACCGCGGTTATATCGAACGCTACATGAGTGGCGAGTTGTCCCGTGAAGACCAGCGGCGTCTCGGCCTGCCATGGAACGAAGCACTGGCCCGGCGCACGGTGCGGGCCGTCGGCGGTTCGATTCTGGCGGCAGAGAAAGCGCTGGAGCATGGCCTGGCCTGTCACCTCGCCGGCGGCACCCATCACGCCCACTACGACTACCCCGCCGGGTTCTGCATCTTCAATGACCTGGCGATCATCAGCCACTATCTGCTGCAAAGCGGCCGGGTGAACCGGGTGCTGATCTTCGATTGCGACGTGCATCAGGGCGACGGAACTGCACGGATTCTGCACAACACCCCGGAAGCGATCACCGTTTCCCTGCACTGCGAAAAGAACTTTCCCGCACGCAAAGCCGAAAGCGACTGGGACATTCCGCTGCCCAACGGCATGGGCGATACCGATTACCTGAAAGTGGTCGACGATGCGCTCAACTACCTGCTGCCGCTGTATCAACCGGATCTGGTGCTGTACGACGCCGGTGTCGACGTACACAAGGACGACGCCCTCGGTTATCTGCAACTGACTGACGAAGGTGTCGCCGCCCGCGACGAAAGCGTGATGCGCCACTGTCTGGGCCGCGACATCCCGGTGGTCGGGGTGATCGGCGGCGGTTACAGCAAGGATCGCCAGGCCTTGGCCCGCCGTCACGGCATCCTTCATCACAGTGCGCAGCGCGTCTGGCAGTCATCGGGTTGTCATTGAGTTGTGCTGCGTTACCCACAATGGCTGTGGAACGGCCTGTGGATAACCTGAGCGAAACGGACTACAGCCCACGCTGAACATGGCCTGCAGCAAGCTGGTTGTTTTTTGATCAGGCCTGACGATGGCCGCTGCTGCTAGAATGCGCGGCTTATTCCGCCACGCTATTGCCGCTGCCATGACTCAGACTTCCGCCGCCCCTTCCGCTCACGTCGCCATCATCGGCGGTGGCCCCGCCGGCCTGATGGCCGCCGAAGTGCTGAGCCAGGCCGGAGTCCGCGTCGATTTGTACGACGGCATGCCCTCGGTGGGCCGCAAGTTCCTGCTGGCCGGGGTCGGCGGCATGAACATCACTCACTCCGAAGCCTACCCGGCGTTCCTCTCGCGCTACGCCGAACGCGCCCCGAACATCGCCCCGTTGCTGCGCGCGTTCGACGCCGATGCACTGTGCCGCTGGATTCACGAACTGGGCATTGAAACCTTCATCGGCAGCTCCGGCCGGGTATTCCCCACCGACATGAAAGCCGCGCCGTTGCTCCGTGCCTGGCTCAAGCGCCTGCGCGACAGCGGCGTGGTTATCCACACCCGCCACCGCTGGCTCGGCTGGGATGAAAAGGGTGCGTTGCGCATCGACAGCCCGGAGGGCGAGAAAACCCTCAACCCCGACGCCACCCTGCTCGCCCTCGGCGGTGGCAGTTGGTCGCGGCTGGGCTCCGACGGTGCGTGGATGCTGCCGCTGGAGCAACGCGGTGTAGGACTGGCGCCGTTGCAGCCGAGCAATTGCGGCTTCGAGGTGCAGGCCTGGAGCGAAGTGCTGGTCAGCAAATTCGCCGGCGCGCCGCTGAAAAATATCTCCATCGGTTTGAACGACGATGTTCCGCGTCTGGGTGAATGCGTGATCACCGCGACCGGGATCGAGGGCAGCCTGATCTATGCGCTGTCGGCGCCGATTCGTGAGGCGATCAATGTGCACGGTGCAGCGACAATTCACATCGACCTGCTGCCCGGCCGGCCTGTGGATAAATTGCAGGCGGCATTGAGCAAAACACGGGGTTCGCGCTCGATGGCCAAGCATCTGCACAGTCAGGTCGGGATTGATGGGGTGAAAGCGGCGCTGTTGCGGGAACTCACTGATGCTGCGACGTTTGCCGATCCGGCGCTGTTGGCCCGGGCGATCAAGGCCTTGCCGCTGACGCTGGTGAAAACCCGTCCGCTGGACGAAGCGATCAGCAGTGCCGGTGGCGTGACGTTCGAGGCGATGGATGAGCGGCTGATGCTCAAGGCGTTGCCGGGGGTGTTCTGTGCCGGTGAGATGCTGGATTGGGAAGCGCCGACTGGCGGGTATTTGCTGACGGCGTGTTTTGCCAGTGGCCGGGCGGCCGGAGCTGGAATGCTGGACTGGTTGAAACAGCGTAACTGATCGTTCCCGCATTGCGCGGGAACGACCCTGTCTGACGCTTAAGGCTTACGCTTGCGCGGCCCGGTATTGAATACCGGCACCTTGCGCACAGGCTTGATCGCCACCTCCGGCGCCGGGGTATCCCCGCTGTCCACCCACTTGCCCAGATTGCGCTTGCCACCGCCACCGGAAGCCTTGGGCTTTTTCGGTTTCTTCGGCTTCTTGATCACCTGGCCACTGGCATCGGTGTCTGGCACACGGTGCTCCGGCACGAAGTCCGGCTCAATCTCGCGCTTCAACGTGCTGCGGGTCAGCATTTCAATCGCCGACAACATGTTCACTTCATCGGCACACACCAACGAAATCGCCTCACCGGTCGCACCTGCGCGGCCAGTCCGGCCGATACGGTGGATGTAATCCTCGGCAACGATCGGCAGATCAAAGTTGACCACCAACGGCAGGTCTTCGATATCCAGACCACGGGCGGCGACGTCGGTGGCCACCAGAATCTGCACTTCGCTCATTTTGAAACGGTCCAGCGCCCGCTGCCGAGTCGCTTGCGGCTTGTCGCCGTGGATGCCGTCGGCATTCACGCCCAGGCCCTGGAGCTTCTCGACCAGCGCGTCCACACCATTACGGGTCTTGGCGAACACCAGCACCTGCTTCCACTTGTTCTTGCGCATCAGGTGCACGAACAGTTCCGGCTTGCGCTTCTTGTCCACCGTCACCACCCATTGCTTGACGGTGTTGGCGGCGACGTTGCGCGGGCTGACTTCGATGCTCAGCGGATCGTTGAGCATCTGCCCGGCCAGCAGGCGGATGTCATCGGAGAAGGTCGCGGAGAACAGCAGCGTCTGACGTTTCTTCGGCAGCGCGCGGTAAATGTTCGCCAGCTCCTCGGAAAAGCCCAGGTCGAGCATGCGGTCGGCTTCGTCCAGCACCAGGGTTTGCAGCTGATTGAATTTCAGCGCCTTCTGGCGGAACAGGTCGAGCAAACGGCCCGGGGTTGCCACCAGCAGATCGACGCCGCCGCGCAGCTTCATCATCTGCGGGTTGATGCTGACGCCGCCGTACACCGCGTAAGTGCGCAACGGCAGGTTTTCGGCGTACTGGCGCACGGCTTCGTGGACTTGCTCGGCCAGCTCGCGGGTCGGTACCAGGATCAATGCACGGACCGAGTTGGCAGCGACTTTCGGCCCTTCCATGCTCAGCAGCTGCAACAGCGGCAAGGCGAAACCGGCGGTCTTGCCGGTGCCGGTCTGGGCTGCGGCCATCAGGTCGCGACCGGCCAGCACGGCCGGAATGGCTTGCGCCTGCACCGGCGTCGGGGTCTGGTAGCCGAGCTTCTCGAGGGAGCGCAGCAAGGGTTCGATCAGGCCAAGGGTGGCGAAAGTCATGGGAGTACCGTAGGAAAAATCAGAGCAAAGTGTGCGATGGCGCGCAGTTTACCCTAATTCGCACGCTGCTCCGTCGCTATGGCCTTCGTTGCGGCAGCCGGCTCGGTGACCACCGGCAGCTGCCGTGGGCGGCGCCACTGCGGCAGACCGATCAGCACCACCGCGCCGATGATCACCAGCATCGCCAACGCCTCTTCGATCCCGATGGTCTCGCCGACAAACACGATCCCCAGCAACACCGCCACCGCCGGGTTCACATAGGCATAACTGGTGGCCGCCGCCGGGCGAACGTTTTTCAACAGATACATGTAGGCGTTGAAAGCGATGATCGAGCCGAAGAAGATCAGGTACGCCAGCGCCAGCCAGCCTTCCAGTGGCGGCATGGCCTGCAGGTGTTCACCGCTCGCCGCGCTGCCGATCAACAGCACCACGCCGCCCACCAGCATTTCCACGGCACTGGCCATTGCGCCCTGGGGCAACGGCAGGTGCTTGCTCCACACCGAACCAAACGCCCAGCTCGCCGCCGCGAAAATCAGCAACGCCGCGCCCAGCGGGCTCGATTGCAGGTTGGAACCCATGTTGAGCATCGCGATGCCGATAATCCCCATCGCCACCCCGGCCCATTCCAGACGCGTGTTGCGAGCGCCCCAGAAATAACCGCAGAGCAAGGTAAACAGCGGCACCGTCGCCACTGCCAGTGCGGCAACACCCGACGCCACACCGCTGTGTTCGGCCAGGGTCACCGCACCATTGCCGAAACTGAGCAACAGAATCCCGATGATCCCCGCCGCTTTCCACTGCGCCCAGGTCGGCGCCGGTGCCCCGCGCCAGCGCAGGAACGCGTACATCAGGCTGCCGGCGATCACGAAGCGCACGCCGCCGAGCATCAGCGGCGGCCAGTATTCGACGCCGATGCGGATCACCAGATAGGTCGATCCCCAAATCACGTACAACGCAAAAAACGCGGCGATCAGCGGCAAGGAAAAACGGCGCACGGCAGACATGAGACGACTCGACATCAAGGCAGGGAGACTGGTTATTCTAGAAAGGCCAACCGCTAAAAATAAGTTACAAAACCTGTTTATAGCGCCGGTACACTTTTGAAAACACGGAGATCGACGGCCAAAACCGCGATTTCGAAAGTCTGGCAATTTCAGGAGTCCGACCTTGGACAAATATGACCGCATGCTGCTCAGCGCCCTGCTCGAAAACGGTCGCGCGTCCTACGCCGATCTCGCCCGCAAAGTGAACCTCTCCGCCCCCGCCGTCGCCGAGCGCGTGGCCAAACTGGAGGCCAGCGGCGTCATCACCGGCTACTCGGCCAAGGTCGACATGGCCAAGCTCGGCCTGCCGATCCAGTGCGTCATCGAACTGCGCCTGAACCAGCACGGCAACCCGAAGGTGTACGACGAACTGATCAGAATTCCGCAACTCACCGAATGCCACCGCGTCACCGGCGACCCGTGCGTGATCATGCAGGCCGCCGTGGGCTCGATGACCGAGCTGGAAGAGCTGATCAACCGGGTGGCGAAATTCGGGTTCAGCAAGACGTCGATCGTGTTGTCGAGTGCGATAGAGAAGCGGGTGCCGTTGGGGCATATCGAAGGCAACGGAAAACCCTGAAGCATTAACACCTACCGCCGATCGTTCCCACGCTTATTCAGCGATAGCGTTGCAGGTGCTCGCCGACCTTGGCAGCCGGGACTTTCTGCAATTTGCACAGCAGGTCGTGCGATAGCTCGCGCACACCGTGCTTGCGCCGCAATTCATCCGCCAGATGCGCCAGCAAATTCGCCGCCATCTCCGCATCCGCCATCGCCCGGTGGGCCTGGCCGGTATGCGGCAGTTGGGCGAAGGTCGTGAGCGTGCCGAGCTTGTGGTTCGGCGCCGCTGGCATCAGGCGGCGGGCCAGCAGCAGCGAGCAAGCGAAGTTCTGCAGGCGGGTGCGTTTGATCCGGCCCAGTTCAAAGTCCCAGAACTTCTGGTCGAACGCGGCGTTGTGCGCCAGCAGGGGCGTGCAGCCGACGAATTCGTTGACTTCGTTCATCACTTGCTCGGCCGAGGGCGCGGTGCGCAGCATGGCGTTGCTGATGCCGGTGAGTTGTTCGATGAAGGCCGGGACGCGTACGCCGGCGTTCATCAGGCTCTGGTAACGCTCGACGATGCGGCCGTTTTCCAGCATGACCACGGCGATTTCCGTGGCCCGGCAGCTGCTGCTCGGCGAGATGCCGGTGGTTTCAAAGTCGATGACTGCAATGCGTTCCAAACCGGGTTCAACTCCGTTCAATTCTTGAGCAACAGCGTGCCTTCAATCGGCACATAACGGCTGGCGGCGCGGATCAGCGAGTTGGCGGTCAAGCCGGGAACGCCATAGGCCACCGCTTGCACGCCGTGTTTGTTGATGATGCGTTCGAGCAGCATGTCGAAGTCGCCATCACCGGAGGCCAGGACGATTTCGTCGACGTGGTCGGCGGCGTCCATGATGTCGAGGGTGATGCCCACGTCCCAGTCGCCCTTGGCCGAGCCGTCGCTGCGCTGGATGTAGGGTTTGAGTTTCACGGTGAAACCGAGGTTGCGCAGGATCTGCTGGAATTGCTGCTGTTTGCTGTCGCCCCGGTCGATCGCATAGGCATAAGCCTCGACGATCTGCCCGTGCTGGCTGACATCCGCCCACAGCGCCGCGTAGTTGAAGTGGCAACCATAGGCCTGGCGGACGGTGTAGTAGAGGTTCTGCACATCGGCGAACACTGCGATTTTTTTCACCGGAGTTCCTGTGAGCGCTGACGCGCATGAGCCGGATCAGGCACCAGGCCCGAAAAAGGCGCTCAGTATGCCAGCCCGAAGGAAGGTTCCGCGAATAATCGGCCCGGGGCGCTCAGGCGCCCCGGACGAATGGTGAATCAGACGAAGGAATCGTCGTCATCGAAGAACGATGAGTTATCATCGCTGTAGTCGGTGTCGGTGAAGCCACCCTGGTTGTTGCCGAAGGAATCGTTGTTGGCCATGCGCTGGTCATCGCCCCAACCGTTATTACCCTGATCGGCCACTTGCGCAGGCTCTTCCTTGATCACTTCGACGATTTCTTCCGGCTGCTGGTTGTGATGGAACAGGCTGCTGATGCCTTGGGCCAGCATCACGCCACCGGCCACACCGGCCGCGGTTTTCAGGGCGCCGCCGAGGAAGCTGCTGCCCGCCGCCGGGGCCGCTTGCTGTTGGCCATAACCCGGTGGTGGCGCGCCAAAGTTCTGTTGTGGCGCGGGTGCAGCGAAGTTCTGCTGCGGTGCCGGCTCACGCCAGCCGCCAGTAGAAGCCGGGGCGCTCTGGGTCGGCGCCGGGCGCGGGCTGCTGCCACCGAAGATGCTCGACAGGAAACCACCACCGCTCGGCGCCGAGGCAGCACTTTGCGCCTTGGCCGATTGCAGTTCGGCCTGCAGTTGCTGAACCTGTTGAGTCAGTTGTTTGTTCTGTTCGTCGAGGCTCTTGATCGCGGCCTCCTGCACCAGAATCGCCTGGGTCATGAAATAGCCTGCGGCCGGCTGGCGCGTCAGGTGTTCCTTGATCCGCGCCTCGGCCTGGGCGTCACGCGGGGCTGCCTCCGTTTCGGCCTGCTGCAGCCGGGAAAACAGTCCATCGATCAGGGTTTGCTCTTCGCTGTTCATGGCGACCTCGTAGATTGCCGGGGATAACGTTGCCCTCCTCCACAGTGGAGGAGGCGCAGCTCTGTAATGGAGGCAGTGACAGAATGTTTCAATGGTCTTTACCGAACGTTTACGTTTGCGCCCGGCAGCACATCATCGGTTAAAGTGAGCCACTGTTTTTGACCTGCGATACCGACTGATGAATGCCTTCGATGTGCTGCGTGACTCGCTGTATTTCTTTAAACGCAATCTGGTGCGGATCGTCCAGCTGTGTCTGCCGCTGGTGATCTTCGAAGCCGCGCTGCAACAAGTGGTCGATCGTGCCAGCGACCCGGACGGTTATTCGGCCATCAGCGTGATCGTCGGCCTGCTGGTCTATCCGCTGTACACCGCCGCGCTGATCCTGTTTCTCGACGCCCGCACCCGCGGCGAATCCCCGCAAACCCTCGATCTGCTGGCGATGTCGGCGCGCCTGTGGCCGCGTTTCGCCGTGCTCACTGCGCTCAACACGATGTTGATCCTGCTGGGCCTGTCCCTGTATTTCCTGCCAGGCCTGTGGCTGATGGTCACCCTGGCCTTCGGTGAATACCTGCTGGTGCTGCGCGGCTACGGCCCGTTGCAGGCGATGAAGGAAAGCCTGCGCCTGAGCCGTGGGCACTTCCTGCGGATTCTGGCGTGCATCCTCTGTGTGATGGGGCCGTTGTGGCTGCTCAAGGGCCTGACCTTGCAGGTCTATCCCGATCCGCAGAATCCGTTGATCGCCGTGCTGATCGACAGTGGCCACAGCTTCCTGCAACTGTTCACCAGCGTGGTGCTGTTCCGCCTGTTCATGTTGATCAGCGAATTACCCGACAAACGTGACGGAATAGCCTGACCGCTCTGCGCTTGGGCTGAGCGACGGGTCTCGGGTATGCTCGGGACCACTTCCGTATCGCTATAAGCCGAGCCATGACCCGTCTACTGCGCTACATCCTGCTCTCCGTGCTGCTGGCCGTCGCCCTGATCGGCGTGATGATTTTCAGCCTGACCTGGCGCCCCGACGCCCGGGAGACCCTGCCGGTCAGTTGCACCGGGCAGCCGCCGACGCTGGTGCCCGGCCAGGCGCTGAAGGTCATGACCTGGAACGTGCAATACCTGGCCGGCAAGCGTTATGTGTTCTGGAATGACCTGGCGCAAGGCGACGACGAAGCACCCACCCCGGAAGACATGGCGTTCAGCCTCGATGAAGTGGCCCGGGTGATCCGCGACGAACAGCCAGACGTGGTGCTGTTGCAGGAACTGGATGACGGCGCCAAGGCCAGCGACTATCAGAACCAGCTCAAACTGCTGCAGGAACGCCTCGCCGACCTCTACCCGTGCAGTGCCCATGCCTTCGACTGGAAGGCCGATTTCGTCCCGGATCCGCATGTCTTCGGCAGCGTCGGCCGGCAACTCGCGACCCTCAGTCGCTTGCGCATCGAACACGCTGAACGCCTGCAATTGCCGGTGCAGCCGCTGAATATCATCAGCCGTCAGTTCCAGCCGAAAAACGCCCTACTCGCCACCACCCTGCCGTTCAGCGATGGCGGGCAACTGGTGGTGTTCAACACGCATCTGGATCGCGCCATGCAGCCGGACGAAACCTTGCAGGCGCAAGTGACGGCGGTGGCCAAGGTTCTCGACAAACACGAAAGCCACGGCACGCCGTGGCTGATCGGGGGTGACTTCAACCTCTTGCCGCTCGGCCAGTACCGGCGCCTGCCCACCGAACAGCGCACGCCCTACTCCGTGGACAGTGCGCTGCATCTGTTGTGGGACAAGTACCCGATGATCCCGACCAACAACGAAGCCAGCGGCATCGACCGCGCCAAGTGGCTGACCCATTACCCCAACGACCCCGGCCTCAACGGCCCGGACCGCACGGTCGATTACCTGTTCTACAGCCCGAAGATCAAACGGGTCGAAGCCACAGTGCGGCAGGACGATACGTTGCGCATTTCCGATCATTTGCCGGTGATTGCGAAGTTCCTCCTGCCACCCAACTGATCTCAGTGAGCCTCTTCGAGATCGTCGTGCAACAGCCCGAAGATCTGCCGTTTCATGTCGATGAACGAGCGCTCCATGACCATGTCCAGCGTGCGCGGGCGTTCGATCGGCACATCGAGAATCTGCTTGATCCGCCCGGGCCGCGCGCCCATCACATACACCCGATCGCCGAGCAGGATCGCTTCGTCGATGTCGTGAGTGACGAACAGCACGGTTTTCTTGCTGTTGCCCCACACCCGTAACAACAGCTGCTGCATTTGCAGGCGCGTCTGGCTATCGAGGGCGCCGAAGGGTTCGTCCATCAGCAGGATCTGCGGGTCGTTGGCCAGCGCCCGGGCAATCGCCACCCGCTGCATCATGCCGCCGGACAACTGCTTGGCGTAGTTGTCGGCGAACCCGGACAGCCCGACTTCATGCACATAGTGATCGACGATCTCCTTGCGCCGCGCCGCCGGCATGCCCCGACGCTTGAGGCCGAACTCGACGTTTTGCCGCACGGTCAGCCATGGGAACAGCGTGTAGCTCTGGAACACCATCCCGCGATCCGCGCCGGGGCCCTGCACTTGCTGGCCGCCGACGTAGATCTCGCCGGATGTCGGCTCGGCCAGGCCGGCGGTGAGGTACAGCAGGCTCGACTTGCCGCAGCCTGACGGCCCGACCAGCACCGCGAATTGCTGATCCGGCACTTCGAACGACACTTCTTCAAGCGCAGTGAATGTTCCGCCGCCGGGTTTGCTGTAGCGCAGGCTGACCTTGTCCACCTGCAACCTTGGCGCGGCGAGTGCCGGTGCGGCGACCGGCTCGATGAAACGACGGTTGGCAGCGGTTACTGAGCCCATGCGGCAATCCTCAAACGCAAGAAGCGGAACAGTTGATCGGTGACCAGGCCGAGCAGGCCGATGATCGCGATGGCGAGAAAAATCACATCCACCTGAAAGCCGCGCATGGCCTTGAGGCTCAAGTAGCCGAGGCCACTCGATGCGGCGACCAGTTCGGCGACCACCAGATAGGTCCAGGCCCAGCCCATGGTCACCCGCAAGGTGTCGAGCACACCCGGCAACGACGCCGGGGCGATCACATGCAGCACCGCGTCACGCCGGTTGGAACCGAGGGTGTAAGAGGCGTTGATCAAATCCTTGGAAATGCCTTTGGACACGTCCGCGACCATCACCAGTTGCTGGAAGAACACGCCGAAAATGATCACCGACACCCGCTGCTCCAGACCGATACCGATCCACAGGATGAACAGCGGCACGAACGAGGTCACCGGCAGGTAACGGATGAAATTCACCAGCGGTTCGAGGAACGCCTGGACGATACGGAAGCTGCCCATCAGCAAGCCCAGAGGCACTGCCACCAGCGACGACACGATGAAGCCCACCATCACCACTTCGACACTGGCCCAGACATGCTGGCCGAGGGTGCCGTCGCGGCTCAGGCGCACGGCGGCTTCAACCACCGCGCCGGGCGTCGGCAGGAACATCCCCGGCACGATGCCGCCGTAGGACAACCCGGCCCACAGGCCGACCAGCAACACCCAGGCCAGACCGCTGGCGCTCCACACCACCGGCACCGGCAATCCGGTCTTCGGCGTGATGCAGCGGCTCAGCCATGAATTGCGCTTGAACATGACCAATCTCCTAGAGCGGGCTGACGAAACGGTTATCCACCAGATCGTCGTTGCTGACGTTGTAGGGCTTGCCCTGCAATTCGCTGGCGGTTTCGTTGGCCAGTTTGATCAGCGGTGCGCTGTCACCCGGCGCGCCGGGTTTGCCCAGCAGCTTCTCGCTCATGGCCTGATCGTAGAAGCGCACGCCTTGCGCGGCGGCGGCCAGTTCCTTCGGATCGGACAGGTAACCGCCGACGCCCTTGGCCATGATTTCGTAGGCTTTCTGTGGATGGTCCTTGGTGTACTGCACCGCTTTGTAGAGGCCGGCGACCAGCGCCTTGACGTCTTCCGGCTGCTTCTCGATCACCGTGCAGTTGAGCGCCACCACATCGACGATCACCCCCGGCGTACTGCTGCTGTCGATCAGCACCTTGCCCTGCTGCTTGTCGCGCACCATCGACAGATGCGGTTCCCAAGTCACGGCGGCCGGCACACGACCGGCGATGAACGCCGTGGCGGCATCGTCGGCAGTCATGTTCTGCACGGTGATGTCGCTCATGCTCATGCCGTTCTTTTTCAGCAGGTACGACAGCCAGAACTGCGAGGTCGAACCTTCATTGACGGCCACGGCCTGGCCCTTGAGTTCCTGCAGGCTCTTCACGTTCTTGCCGACCAGCACGCCGTCGCCGCCATGGCTGTCATCCAGCGCGGCCACGGCCTTGAAGCAGAACTGCGGGCGGTACTTGAGCACTTCGTCGATGGTCGAGGCCGAGCCGGACAATTGCCCGGACGCCTGGGCGGCCATGTACATCGAGGCTTCTTCGACCACCGGCAATTCGACGGTCAGGCCGTTTTCCTTGAAGTAGCCCAGATCCTGGGCCAGATACAGGGTGCCGTAACCGACCCACGTGGTGTGGCCGATCGACAAGGTGCCGGCCTGGGCGCCGGTGACTGAAAGGGCGGAAATCGCCAGAGGACATGCAAGACGGGTAAACAAGGACTTGTTCATGGAGCACTCCCAACGCTGTTGATTTAGTTGTCATGGGCAGTACGGCCAGCCGTGGTGTCGCGATTGCACGCTGCGGTCTCTGCTGGACTCTGGCGGGCAATGCCTTGGCTGGCGAAATCGATGTTGACCCAGGCTTGGCGTCAGGAAAACGAGGAAATAGTTAGACGCGAACGATGAAAAAACTGGGTAGTGCGCACCGCGAAAGGGCGCGTCGGGCGGGGGTGCCCGAGGTGGGTGCAGATTGGGAAAAGTCTGGCGGAGATCGTTCCCACGCTCCGCGTGGGAATGCAGCCCGGGACGCTCTGCGTCCCATTCGAGAGCTGGAACGCGGAGCGTCCCTTGAGGCGTTCCCACGCAGACGGTTCGACGCCTCGACGTGGGAACGATATTGGGAGTTAGAGCCGGCCGTATTCCTGCGCCGTACGATCCAGCGCTTTCAACGTCTTGCCCACCAGCTCGTCTATCTCTTCACGGCTGGCAATCAGCGCCGGCGCCATGATCATTCGCCCCAGGGTCGAGCGAATGATCACCCCCTCTTCAAAACCGATCGTGCGGCAGCGCCAGGCGATGTCGTTCTCGTTGGCGAAGCGCTTGCGTGTCGCCTCGTCTTCGGCCAGTTGCAGCGCCGCGACCATGCCCGTGCCCTGGATATCGCCCACCAACGGGTGATTGCCGAACACCTCGCGCAGACACTGCTGCAGGTACGGCCCGATGTCATCCTTGACCCGCGTCACCACGCCTTCATCGCGCAATGCCTTGAGGTTGGCAATCGCCACCGCCGCCGCCACCGGGTGCCCGGAATAGGTCAGGCCGTGGGCGAATACGCCGCCCTGCTCCACCAGCACGTCGGCCATTTTCTTCGACAGGATCAGGCCACCCATCGGGATGTAACCGGAGGTCAAACCCTTGGCGATGGACAGAGTGTCCGGCTCGAAACCGAAGTATTCGTGGGCAAACCATTCGCCGGTGCGACCGAAGCCGCCGATCACTTCATCGGCGCACAACAGCACATCGTATTTGCGGCAGATGCGCTGGATTTCCGGCCAGTAGCTTTCCGGCGGGAAGATCATCCCGCCCGCGCCCTGGAACGGCTCGGCGATGAAACCTGCGACCTTGTCCGCGCCCAGTTCGAGGATCTTCGCTTCCAGTTGCTGCGCCGCCCGCAGGCCGAATTCCGCCGGGGTCAGGTTGCCTTCATGAGCGAAGAAGTACGGCTCGTCGATGTGCGCGATGTCGGGAATCATCCCGCCCATTTCGTGCATGAACTTCATGCCGCCGAGCGCCGTCGCGGCCAGGGTCGAACCGTGGTAGCCGTTCCAGCGGCCGATCATGATTTTCTTCTCGGGCTTGCCCAGCACCTGCCAGTAACGGCGCACGGTACGGATCAACACCTCGTTGGCCTCGGAGCCGGAGTTGGTGTAGATCGCGTGGCTGTAGTGCCCCGGCAGCAGGCTGAACAGTAGCTCGGAGAGCTCGATCACCTGCGGGTGAGTGGTGTGGAAAAACATGTTGTAGTACGGCAACTGCTCCAGTTGCCGACTCGCCGCCGCGTTCAGGTCCTTGCGCCCGTAGCCGAGGTTGGTGCACCACAGCCCGGACATGCCGTCGAGGTAACGCCGACCGTCGTTGTCCCACAGGTGCAGGCGGTCGCCGCGCACCATCACCCGTGGGCCCTCGTCGTTGAGGGCCTTCTGGTCGACGAACGCATGAATGTGGTGCGCTGCATCGGCGGCCTGGTAGTCGCGGGTTTCACGTGAGGTGGTCATCGCCGGATCTCCTTTTTTGTTGTGAGCGGCTGTCATGAGCGCAGTTGAAACCAGGTGGTTTTCAACTGGGTGTATTTGTCGAACGAGTGCAGCGACAGATCGCGGCCGAAACCGGATTGCTTGCCGCCGCCGAACGGCACGGTCACGTCCAGCGCATCGACGCTGTTGACCGACACCGTACCGGCTCGCAATTGCCGCGCCACCCGGTGCGCGCGATGCAGATCATCCGTCCACAGCGACGCCGCCAGACCGTAGACGCTGTCGTTGGCCAGTTGCAAGGCGTGGGCCTCGTCATCGAACGGCATCACCGCCAGCACCGGGCCGAACACTTCTTCGCGAAACAGGGTCATGTGCGGCTGCACGTCGGTGAAAATCGTCGGCTGAACGTAGTTGTCCGAACCGTTGAAACTCAGTTGTCGCCCGCCGCAGACGAGGGTCGCACCTTCGCGCTCTGCCTGATGGATGAAGCGCAGAATACTTTCGGTCTGACGAGTCTCGACAATCGCCCCGGCCGCACTCGCCGGATCCAGCGGATCGCCCGGCTGCCAGCGTTCGGCCTGGGCCTTCAGTCGCTCGACGAACTCATCATGAATCGAGCGCTCCACCAGCAATCGCGAGTTGGCCGAGCAGACTTCGCCCTGATTGAAGAAGATCCCGAATGCGGCTTTCTGCGCCGCCAGATCCAGATCCTTGCAGTCGGCGAACACTAGGTTGGCGCTCTTGCCGCCGCACTCCAGCCACACCTGCTTGAGGTTCGACTGCGCGGAGTACTGCATGAAATATTTGCCGACCTGCGTCGAGCCGGTGAACACCAGGCAATCGACATCCGGGTGCAGGCCCAGGGCTTTACCGGTTTGTTCGCCGAGCCCCGGCAGCACGTTCAACACACCGGCCGGCAGCCCGGCTTCAAGCGCCAGTTCGGCCAGACGCAATGCGGAAAAAGGTGATTGCTCGGCGGGTTTGAGAATGACCGAGTTGCCCGCCGCCAGCGCCGGGGCGAGTTTCCACGCGGCCATGTCCAGCGGGAAGTTCCAAGGCACCACGGCGGCGACCACGCCCAGCGCTTCGCGGGTGATGGTCGCCAGCACATTCGAAGCGCTCGGCGCGACTTGATCGTAGAGTTTGTCGAGGCTTTCGGCGTACCAGCGAAACACCCCGGCGGCGCCCGGCACGTCGATGTTGTAAGCGTCCATCACCGGTTTGCCCATGTTCAGCGAATCGAGCAGCGCCAGCTCTTCGCGATTGGCCAGAATCAGATCCGCCAGACGCAACAAGACTTGCTTGCGCTCGGTCGGTGAACGCCCGGCCCAGGTGCCGGCCTCGAATACCTGCCGCGCATTGCGCACCGCCGCGTCGACATCTTCTTCACCGCACGCGGCGACGTTTGCCAGAAGCTGGCCGGTGGCCGGGTTGATCGCGGCAAAGGTCTGCCCCAACTGAGCTGAACGCAACTTGCCGTCGATCACGGCCTGATCAGGAAAACTCAATTCAGCGGCCTTGCGCTGCCAGTCTGCAAGCTCGAACACGGTGGTTGCTCCTTGGACTTTTATTCTTTTGAGAACAGTGCGCAGTGATAGTCGCTCAGGCCCGTGCGAGCTAAAACCAGTAAAAATGTCTTCGCAGACAATAAAAAAGGTAACCAGCCGATAGCCCCCTCGCGCGCGTATGGGGCTATTGTTCAGGGACAAAAAAACTGCCGACAGAACGGAGGCCGGCGGCGTACAAATTGCTTGGATGTGGAATCCGTTCGCTTTGAGGTTCACCGTGGCCGCTTACAACCTGCGTCAGTTGAAATACTTCATCACCACCGTCGAATGCGGCAGCGTCGCCGAAGCCTCGCGCAAGCTGTACATCGCGCAACCGGCGATTTCCACGGCGATCAAGGGGCTGGAAGACAGCTTCGGCGTGCAACTGTTGATCCGCCATCACGCTCAGGGCGTGTCCCTGACGCCGAGCGGCGCGCGGTTCTTCCGCAAGGCCCAGGAACTGCTGCGCATGGCCAAGGAGTTCGAACAGAACGCCCTCGCCGACAACGACGTGGTGGCCGGGCAGATCGATATCGGCTGTTTCGAAACCGTCGCGCCGCTGTACTTGCCACAACTGATTGCCGGCTTCTCGGCGCTGTATCCGGGGGTGAAGATCCGCATCCGCGACGGCGAACAACAGGAACTGGTGCAAGGCCTGACCTCGGGCACCTTCGACCTCGCGATCCTGTACAAGCACGACCTCGACGCCACCATCGAAACCGAACCCTTGATGCCGGCCCAGCGGCCTTACGCCTTGCTGCCGGCAGATCATCGCTTCGCCCAGCTCAAGCAGGTTTCGCTGCGGGACTTGTGCCTGGAGCCGATGATCCTGCTCGACGTACAACCGAGCCGCACCTACTTCGTCAGCCTGTTCGAAGAGCTCGGGCTTTCGCCGCGCATCGAGTTCAGCTCGCCGTCGATCGAAATGGTGCGCGGCATGGTCGGCCAGGGTTTCGGCTTCTCGATCCTGGTCACCCGCCCGCACTCGGAATGCACCTACGACGGCAAGAAAGTCGTGTGCGTGGACATCGTCGAAGACGTCACCGGTTCAGGGCTGGTAGCGGCGTGGCTCAAGCGCGGACAACTGACCAAACCTGCGCAGTTGTTTGCCGATTATTGCCGGGAACAATTGACCGCCAAGGCCAGTCGCTGAACCTCACGTACCGCGCGGTTTGGCCCGCGCAGTGGCTTCAGCCACCAGCGGATCATCCGGCCAGTAATGCTTCGGATACCGCCCCTTCAAATCCCTCTTCACTTCCGCATAGGTGCTGCGCCAGAAGTTGGCCAGATCCTGCGTCACCTGCACCGGCCGCCGTGCTGGCGATAGAAGATGCAACTTGACCACTTGCCGCCCGCCGGCAATGCGCGGTGTGTCGGCGAGGCCGAACAACTCCTGCAAACGCACGGCGAGAATCGGTGGCTGCTCGCTGTAGTCGAGGCGAATCGACGAGCCCGACGGCACGCTCAGGTGATGCGGTGCCTGTTCGTCAAGTTGTTGCGGCAGTGGCCACGGCAGCAGATTGCGCACGATGCTCGACAGGTCGAGGTTGGCGAAATGGCTGAGCCGCGAGACCTTGCCCAGATAAGGCATCAGCCAGTCTTCAAGGGTTTTCAGTAGTGTGGCGTCGCTGACGTCCGGCCATTGGCTGTCGCCCTTGGTGTCCAGATCGAGCTGGCGCAGCAACGCGACTCGCGCCTGCCATTGGCGCAGCTCCGGGGTCCACGGCAGCAGTTCCAGACCCTTGCGCCGCACCAGATTGACCAGTGCCTGACTGCGGGCGTTTTCGTCGAGACCGGTCAGCGGTTCGCGGCTGAGGATCAGTTCGCCAACCTTGCGCTGACGCTCAGCACGCAGCACGCCCTCGCGTTCGTCCCAGTCCAGTTGATCGACGTTGTGTACCTGTTCGGCCAGCACCGAATCGAACAGCGCCGGATCAAAATCCGCCGCCAGATAAATCCGTTCCTCGCGTTGCCCCTGACGGCTGCCCAAGTCGGCAATGACGATCCACGGTTCTTTCATCAGGCTGTCGGCTTCGGCGAACAACGCCGCACGGCCGTTGGCCAGTCGATATTCGGCACCACCGGCGCGCCGCTGCTGGGCGACGCGGTCCGGGTAGGCCAGCGCCAGCAAGGCGCCGAGCCAGCGCGGGTGATCCGGGTCGGCGACCGGTTCACTCGCCTTACCGCGCAGATAACCACGATATTGCCGCGCCAGTTGCCGGGCGCGCTGCACGCCGCCCTGAGCACCGCGCGCCGCACGTTCTTCGCCGGACAGCAGCACCAGACGACTGTGCAGATCCGCCCCGGCGCCGCGCAAGATATCCCGCTCGCCGAGCAACGCAGCGACGTCGCACGCCATGGTCGCCAGCCCCAACGCCTGACCGCGTAGCAATAAATGCGCGATGCGCGGATGCGCCGGCAGTTCGGCCATGGCCTGACCGTGACGGTTGAGAGTTTCGCCGTCCAGCGCACCGAGGCGCTGCAACAAATCCTGCGCCTGTGCATAAGCGGCCGCTGGCGGTACGTCCAGCCAGATCAGATCACTCGGCGCCACGCCCCAACGCCCGAGTTGCAAAGCGAGACCGGCGAGATCCGCCGAAAGAATTTCCGCACTGCCATAAGCCGCCAGTTGCTCATGCTGATCCTGCGACCACAGGCGATAACACACGCCCGGTTCCAGACGCCCGGCCCGGCCCGCGCGCTGAGTGGCGCTGGCCCTGGAGATGCGTTGGGTGTCGAGGCGGGTCATGCCGCTGCCCGGATCGAAACGCGGCACTCGCGCCAGCCCGGCGTCGATCACCACGCGCACACCGTTGATGGTCAGGCTGGTCTCGGCGATGTTGGTGGCCAGCACCACTTTGCGCTGGCCAGCCGGGGCCGGGTCGATGGCGGCACGCTGGGCGTTCAGGTCGAGTTCGCCGTGCAACGGGCAGAGCAACACGTCGCTGCGCTCACCGATGGCGTCCGCCAATTGCTGATGAACACGCCGGATTTCCGCCTGCCCCGGCAGGAACACCAACAGGCTGCCGGTTTCGTCGTGCAGGGCTTCGAGCACCGTTTGTGTGACGCGTTGATCGATGTATTCGCCGGGCTGGAACGGCCGGCCCCAGCGCATCGTCACCGGGAACATCCGGCCCTCGCTGCGCAGGATCGGTGCGTCGTCGAGCAAGCCGGCCAGACGCTCGCCTTCGAGGGTGGCGGACATCAGCAGAATCTTCAGCGGTTGTTCAGCTCGAAACAGTTCGCGACCGTTCAGACTGAGCGCCAGCGCCAGATCGGCGTCGAGGCTGCGTTCGTGGAATTCGTCGAAGATCAGCAGACCCACGCCTTCCAGCGCCGGGTCGTCCTGCAAGCGCCGGGTGAGAATGCCTTCGGTGACCACGTCGATGCGCGTATTGGGGCCGACCTTGCTGTCGAGACGGATGCGATAACCGACGGTTTCACCGACCTTCTCGCCCAGCTCGCTGGCCAGCCGTTCTGCGGCTGCGCGCGCGGCCAACCGACGGGGTTCGAGCATGAGAATGGTCTGCCCGTTCAACCACGCTTCATCGAGCAGGGCCAAGGGCACGCGGGTGGTTTTACCAGCACCGGGCGGTGCTTCGAGCACGGCTTCGTGGCGTGTCGCGAGGGCTTCACGCAGGGCGGGTAAAACTTCATCGATTGGCAACGAATTCATACTGGCTCCCCAGGGCGTGCCCACAGTAAATTGCGAGTCGCGTTAAAGCTGTGAGCGTGCCAGGCAAGGCGCGGGACGCAGGTAAGGGTCGTTTCCTTACCAAGTCCCGCAACGCAGCATGGCGCGCTCACAGCTTTAGCCCGGAGGGCCGAACCCCGGAAGGATTCGGTAGCCATCACGCGATATGGATCTGGAGAAAACAACTTCAATCCTCAACGTATTTCGATAGGGGTGAGACGGGGCCGCAATTTACTGTGGGCATGCCCTGCCGGGCCGAGTATAACGGCGAACTGCTGAGCGTTCGTCAGGGTCTTAACTTCACACGATGACGCTTCGTTAATAGATGACTCAGGAGATTCCCATGCGCTTACCTTTTCGCCTGATCGGCGGTGTACTGGTTGCCACCCTGCTCACTCAGATCACCGCGTGCGGTTCGATTTTCTATCCCGACCGGCGCGGCCAGATCGACGGCAAGATCGACCCGGCGATTGCCGTGCTCGATGCCGTGGGCCTGTTGTTCTATATCCTTCCGGGCGTGATCGCGTTTGCCGTGGACTTCACCACCGGCGCGATCTATTTCGAACCGGGCCACACGGCGCAGGTCGATCCGGCCAAGCTCAAGCAAGCCATCGGCCCGGACGGCCAGGTCGATAACCTCAAGTTGCAGGCTATTCTCGAAACAGAACTCGGCCGCAATCTGCCGCTGGACGACCCACGGCTGATCCAGCACAAGGGCAGCACCCAGCAACTGGCGATGTTCGGCCTGCAACCTGCCGCATAAGGAATCAACGCCCCCATGACCTCCAGCCCCGAACACGCCCGCCTGCTGAGGCTGGCGACCCGCGCCTCGGTGGCGGTGGCCTGTACGCTGATCATCGCCAAAGCCATCGCCTGGTGGCTGAGCGGTTCGGTGAGCATGCTCGCCGGCCTCACCGATTCGGCCCTCGATGGCGTCACCTCGCTGCTCAATCTGCTGGCGGTGCATTACGCGCTGCGGCCGGCGGATGACGATCACCGTTATGGTCACGGCAAGGCCGAGTCCCTGGCGGGCATGGCACAGGCGCTGTTCATTGGCGGCAGTGCGGTGCTGATCGCGTTTCAGGCTTATGAGCGCTTGAACAATCCGGAGCCGCTCGGCGCGCCTTGGCTGAGCATCGGGGTGATCGTGTTTTCCCTGCTGCTGACGGCGGCGCTGTTGATGCTGCAGCACCGGGTGATCAAGCAGACCGGCTCCAACGCGGTGCGAGCGGACTCGCTGCATTACCGTTCGGACATGTTGCTCAACGGCAGCATTCTGATCGCGCTGGTGTTGGCCGGATTGGGTTTCGCTCAACTGGATGCGTGGTTCGGCCTGGGGATTGCGGCGTACATTCTTTGGAGCGCGATCCAGATCGCCCGGGAAAGTTTTTCGGTGCTGATGGATGAAGAACTGCCGGTGGATGTCAGTCAGCACATGCTCGAACTGGCGTGCGGCGTGCCGGGCGTTTTGGGCGCACATGATCTGCGCACACGAATTTCCGGCAATCACTGGTTCGTGCAGTTGCACCTGGAATTGCCGGGGGATCTGACGCTGTCAGTCGCCCATGGCATCAGCGATCAGGCGGCGGATGCGATTCATGCCGCCTACCCACGGGCCGAAGTGCTGGTGCACGCCGACCCGCAGGAAGTGGTCAAGGCCGCCAGGGCTCAATAACTGACCTGATAACCGCGACTGCTCAGGCAATTGCCCTGGGCCTGGCGGTAGGCCTGCACCACTTCGGGTGCGGGCTGGTAGGTCGCGGTGCGCGGATCGAAACCGCTTTGCTGCACCGCGTACTGATAGCACTGGTAGCCATCCTGCTGGACTTGCTCCGGCGACTGGCCGTTGGCGGGATACGCTTCGACGTCATAGCCGTTGCTCGCCGGTTGCGGAGGTTGCTGCACCGGTGGCTCGACCACCACGTAATCCTGCGTCGCTTCTTGGTAGGCGTAGTACGAGCCTGCCGCCAGGAACAACAGCGAACCGCCGATCCACACTTCACGCGCGTAATCCGGCAGGTACTGGATACGAATACCGCGTGGCGGCTGAACCACGATGTAGCGCGGGCCTTGCGGGCGATACCAGTAACCGCCGGAGTAGAAGTAATCCTGGCCACGATATGGCACGCGGAAGTCACGATCCGGGAAACGGTCGATCACATGGCCCGGCCGGTATTGCGGGCCGGGGCCCCAGCCGTTGCCATGCCCGTCCGGACGACCCGGCCAGCGGTTGTCGTTGGGACGATTGCCGGTCTGCCAGTTCTGGTGGTAACCATTCTGTGGACGCTCATCGCGGTAATAGCCCTGACGCGGTTCCTGAGTCTGGCGCACGGTGTCGGGGCGTGGCTGGATCGGCAGGCTGTTGGCCGGCAGTTGTGGCGGCGGTGGCGGCTGGCGAACCGGATTGGGATTGTAGGCCGGACGGTTCTGGTCGTGGTTCTGCCACTGCCCATTGTTGTGCTGCTGACCGTTGTGCTCGAACTGGCGGCTGTTGTCGCCGCGAATGATTTCGTTGTTCTGCGGGCGCGGCTGATTGTTGCCGCCGTGGCCCTGATTGTTTTCCTGGTGTTCCCGTTCGCGTCCGCCATTTTCAGGGCCGCGATTCTGCGGCTCATCGGCCAGCGCTTGCGCACAGACACTCACACACAGCACACCAACACTGGCCAGACGCCAGATACGCGACTTCATGAAATTCCTCACTGCGGGCTGGACCCTGTAATTAAGAGGGTTTGTAGCTAAGACCGGGAATGGGCACACCGGGTTCTGCTACAGGTTATCAGTCACGCCATTTATTTATTGAGCGAGCGAGGCCAAATTGCGGGCAAGAAAAAAGGGAGACCCGTCGGCCTCCCTTTTAGAGAACTTCGTCCTGGCTCGACGCTTTTGACGTCGGCTCACCTCACGCCGTCTTCTGGACAGTGTGCAGCTCGGGGGCCGGCACAACCCCGGTGGGGGTGGCGGCCGCGGCAGGCCGGATAGGGCGGGCCGCGTGGACTGTGTTACCGAGCAGTGATTCTGGTGATAAGAATAGGCCGGAGGCTGCGACAGATGATTGCGAAGATTGCTCAAATAAACATCACTTGCGCAATTTTTAACCCTGGATAGATAATCCGCCGCAATAGTTAGGACAAAGGACCGATTGATGAGCAAACTCGACCGTTACGACCTCAGCATTTTGGCGGAATTGCAGCGCGACGCCCGCATCTCCAACCAGGAACTGGCCGAGCGCATCGGTCTGTCGCCCTCCCCGTGCTCGCGCCGGGTCAAGCAACTGGAGGACGACGGCTACATTTCGCGTCAGGTGGCCCTGCTCGATCGCAAGATGCTCGGCCTGAGCCTGACCGCCTACGTGCTGATCGGCATGGACCGGCACACGCCGGAGCGTTTCGAGAACTTCGAAGCAGCGATCCGCACCTTGCCGCAAGTGCTGGAATGCAGCCTGGTCACCGGGGTGGATGCCGACTATCAGCTGAAAGTGGTGGTGCCGGACATGGACCATTATCAGAAGCTGCTGCTGGGGCACCTGACCCGCATCGAAGGCGTGACCAGCGTGCGCTCGAGCTTTGTGCTCAATCAGGTGCTCAACAGCACCGAACTACCGCTGACTCATTTGCGTAGCTGAAATCGACGAATGACTGCGGCACACCGACGCAGGTCAATGCTGCGTCGTTCGCCGCTGGCGTATACTCCCGGCCGCCCTTTCAGCCGCACAGCGCCGGAGATGCCCGATGGATCCAGCAGTATTTGAAGAGTGGATGATGACCGGTCTGGTCAGCATCCTGATCATTTTCATGGGTTTCATCGTCTGGGATCTGGCGAAGAAGTCCAAGGCCGGGCGCTTCGGCTCGTTCATTCTGTTCTTCGTGCTGGGCCTCGGCGTGGCCGCGTTCATCATCAAGAGCGTGGTGATCGGTCTGATCGAATCCGGCGCTCTATAAGCGAGCCGGCACTTCTTTCCACTGGCCCTGGTCGAGCCCTTCGATCGTCCAGTCACCAATCCTGACCCGCACCAGCCGCAATGTCGGCAGCCCGACCGCCGCCGTCATCCGCCGCACCTGACGGTTGCGGCCTTCGCGAATCACCAGTTCCAGCCAGGTTGTCGGAATCGTTGCACGAAAGCGTACCGGCGGATTGCGCGGCCACAGTTCAGGCTCCTCCAGTTGCCGCGCTTCAGCGGGCAAGGTCATGCCGTCATTCAGTTCGACGCCGTCACGCAGACGCTGCAACTGCTCGGCCGTCGGCACACCTTCGACCTGCACCCAATAGGTTTTCGCCAGCTTGTGCTTGGGGTCGGCGATCCGAGCCTGCAACTGACCGTCGTTGGTCAGCAGCAGCAAACCTTCGCTGTCGCGGTCCAGCCGCCCGGCCGGGTAGATGCCCGGAACGTCGATGTAATCCTTGAGCGTCGCCCGCCCTTCGCCGTCGCTGAATTGCGTCAGCACATCGAACGGTTTGTTGAACAGGATCAACTTCGGCTCGGCCGGTGGTGCCTTGGCGACACGACGCGGGGCTGAAGAGGACGGCTTCGCGCCGGGGCGGCGGGAAGATGGACGTGGGGGACGGGACATGGGCAAAACAACATCTGGCGATCTGGGCTGCTAATGCTAGTGCCCAGACCGCCAAATGACCACGACAAACCGTTAGCGGAACGGCGGCTCGTCGAAGCTGCGCAGTTTGCGCGAGTGCAGCGAGTTGAGTTCGGTGCGCAGCAGGTCCACCGCTTCGATACCGATCTTCAAGTGCTGGCTCACCGCGCGCTCGTAGAACGCGTTGGCCGAGCCCGGCAGCTTGATTTCGCTGTGCAGCGGCTTGTCCGACACACACAACAACGTGCCGTACGGCACCCGCAGGCGATAACCCTGGGCGGCGATGGTGCCGCTTTCCATGTCCACGGCCACGGCGCGGGACAGGTTGATCAGCGGTCGTTCCTGGGCCCAGCGCAATTCCCAGTTACGGTCGTCGTAGGTCAGCACGGTGCCGGTGCGCAGGCGTTTCTTCAGGTCGTCGCCCTTCTCGCCGGTGATGTTGGCAGCCGCTTGTTGTAACGCCAATTGCACCTCGGCCAGCGCCGGGATCGGAATGTTCGGCGGCACCACCCGGTCGAGAATCCCGTCGCGACGCATGTAAGCGTGGGCCAATACGTAGTCGCCGATGGTCTGCGACTGACGCAGGCCGCCGCAGTGACCGATCATCAGCCAGCAATGCGGACGCAGCACCGCCAGGTGGTCGGTGATGTTCTTGGCGTTGGACGGGCCGACGCCGATGTTCACCAGGGTCACGCCGTGGCCATCGCTGGCGATCAGGTGATAGGCCGGCATCTGATAGCGGTGCCAGACCACACCGGCCGCAATGGCCGAGGCTTCGCCGTGGTCCATGCCCTTTTCGATGATCACGTTGCCCGGCAACACCATGCGCACGAAACGCGGGTCGCGGCGCAATTGCTCCAGGCCATGAAGGATGAACTGATCGACATAGCGGTGGTAGTTGGTCAGCAGGATCCACGGCTGCACATGGCGCCAGTCGCTGCCGGTGTAGTGCACCAGGCGACGCAGCGAGAAGTCGACGCGCGCCGCATCGAACAATGCCAGCGGCAGCGGATCGGTGTTTTCCCAGTCGTAGAGACCGTCGGCGATACCGTCGGTGGCAGCAGACAGGTCGGTACTCGGGAACACCCGCGCCAGCACGGCGGCGGTGACGCCGGAGCCGGCCAGTTCATCGCCCTGCTCGACCACGTACGGATATGGAATGTTCTGTGCGCTGACCCCGACTTCCACGGTCACCGTGAAGTCGTGCATCAGCGGCGTGAGCTGCTCCAGCAGGTATTTGCGAAACGCCGCCGGGTGGGTGACGGTCACGCTGTAGGTGCCCGGCAACTGCACCTTGGCGTAAGCGCGGGTGGTTTGCGGGACTTCGCCCTGGCAGTGGTAGGTCAGACGCAGTTCGGGATAACGGAACAGGGCACGTTGCTCGGCGTCGGGCTCGACGCGATCCTTGAGATAACGCTTGAGCGCCGAGTTCAGCGCCGTGGTGGCCCGCTCATGCAGCTCGGCCAGACGATCCACGGCTTGTTCGGCGGTTTGAACGACAATAAACGCTTCGGTCACGATCAGCTTCCTGTGTTCTGACTTGCAGAGCTTCATCTTGCCTGCATCGTGGCGTCACGGAAACAGTGGCGTAATGGCTTTGTCGCAATCGCCCTTCAGAAACCTTGCGGTGTCGAGCGGGCGACGATGGACTCGACATCCAGCCCACGGGGCAAGGCACCGTAGACCCGGCCGCCACCGCTCAGACGACTGGCGATAAACGCATCGCTGACCGCCGAGTTCCCGGCCTCCAGCAACAGCTTCGCTTGCAGCCCCAGGGCAATGTCTTCGGTCAATTGCCGCGCACGGTACTGAATGTCGCCGGTGTCCTTGAACGACGCCTGCAATTGCTGGATATGCGCGGCCAGCCGTTTGTCGCCATGGCCGTCGCCCAGCTCGTTGAACAGCACATCGAGCACGCCCGGCTCCTTCGACAGTGCACGCAACACATCGAGGCATTGCACGTTGCCGGAGCCTTCCCATGTCGAGTTCACCGGCGCTTCGCGGTACAGGCGCGGCAGAATGCTGTCTTCGACATACCCGGCGCCGCCCATGCATTCGGCGGCTTCATTGATCATGGCCGGCGCGCGTTTGCAGATCCAGTATTTGCCCACCGCCGTCACCAGTCGGGCGAACTGCGCTTCGTGGCGATCGTTCAGATGATCCAGCGCCTTGCCCATGCGCAGACTCAGGGCCAGCGCGGCTTCGCTTTCCAGCGCCAGATCGGCCAGCACGTTCTGCATCAGCGGTTGTTCGCTGAGCAGCTTGCCGCCGACCTTGCGATGGGCGCAGTGATGGCTGGCCTGGGTCAGGGCCTGACGCATCAGCGAGCTGGAGCCGACCATGCAATCGAAACGGGTCATGGCCACCATCTCGATGATGGTCGGCACCCCGCGCCCTTCTTCACCGACCATCCACGCCAGCGCGCCACGGAACTCCACTTCGCTGGAGGCGTTGGACTGGTTGCCGAGTTTGTTTTTCAGGCGCTGGATATAGAACTGATTGCGCGTATCGTCCGGACGATGGCGCGGCAGCAGGAAGCAGGTCAGGCCCTTGTCGGTCTGTGCCAGCGTGAGGAACGCATCGCACATCGGCGCCGAACAGAACCACTTGTGCCCCACCAGTTCATAAGCCTGGCCCGGGCCGCTGGCGCCGACCGGATAAGCCTTGGTGGTATTGGCGCGCACGTCGGTGCCGCCCTGTTTCTCGGTCATCGCCATGCCGATGGTGACGCCCGCCTTGTGGGCCATGCCGACATTGCGCGGATCGTATTCGGTGGCGAGGATTTTCGGCAGCCACTGTTCGGCCAGATCCGGCTGCAAACGCAGCGCGGGAACACTGGCGAAGGTCATGGTCAACGGGCAACCGCTGCCGGCCTCGGCCTGGCTATGCAGATAGCTCATGGAGGCGCGGGCAACGTGGGCGCCGTCCTGTGGATGAGCCCAGGGCAACGACGTCAGGCCATGTTCGATGGCGGTGCGCATCAGCTCGTGATACGCCGGATGAAATTCCACCAGATCGACGCGATGACCGTAGCGGTCATGGCTGGCGAACACCGGTTTGTTCTGGTTGGCGAGGAACCCGGCCTCCATCAGCGGCCCGCCGGCCAACGCGCCGTAGGCATCGATCCGCGACTCGGCCCAGCCGGCGCCGAACCGCCGCGACCACTCCTGCAACGGCAGGTCGATGCGGTACAGGTTGGTGCCGTCCAGCGACGGTGGCTGGTTGGTGACTTCGTGGGTTTCGGCGAACTGATGCAGGTTCATGACGGGGCTCCTTGATCGGCCAGAGCTTCAGTTAAGCACCGCCCCCGAACCGATCAAAGTGTCATACCGGCCTAAATGCCGGCGCTTTCACCCTATCAACAACTCAACACGCGCCGTTGCATCGCAACCTGCAAGTCTTCAAATTTCACCGGTTTGCTCAGGTAATCGATCGAGCCGGCGGATGCGCAATGCTCTCGATCCGCCCCCAGCGCGATCACGAACACCGGCAGGTTGGCGCAGCCCGGCAGGTCATGGATCTGGCAGCACAACGATGCGCCATCAAGCGGTGGCAGTTGGCAATCGATCAGCACCGCATCGAACGCTTCACGCTGCAAATATTCGAGCGCCGCGGCACCATGGTCGGCAGTGCGCACGCGGAAACCGAGCTTGAGCAGCATGCCGCGCATCACCAACTGATTGACGCTGTTGTCGTCCACCAGCAACACGGTGCAGTCCTGCGGTGCGCGCACGGCATCGCGAACGAGCGTCGGCGCCGCTTCAACCGCCGGCAACTCAAACTCGACATCCAGCTGAAAGCGACTGCCGCGCCCTGGCTCGGAACGGTGCGTGAGCTTGCCGCCGAGCAGTTCCACCAGTTGTCGGCAGATCGCCAGACCAACGCCCAGGCCGCCGTATTCGCGGGTCATCGAACCGTCGAGCTGGAAGAATCGCTGATACATCGTCGCCTCGCCCAGATCGGTGAAGCCGATGCCGGTGTCGATCACTGCAAAGGACAGCGCCAGACGATTGTCTGTCGACGGTTTGCCGGTAACCCGTAGTGCGAGGCCGCCGACGCGGGTGAACTTGATCGCGTTGTCCAGCAGGCATTCCAGGCATTGCGCGAGTTTGGCGCTGTCGCCCTGCAGACGATCCGGCAGAGTCGGCAGCACGTCGACCTTGAAGTCCAGCGACTTGCTCGAGGCGTTGCCATCGAACTGCACACGCAGCGCCTCGACCACGGCGCGCAGGCTGAAACTGCCCGGCGTCGCCTTGAGCTTGCCGGCCTGCAGTTCGGTCAGGGTCAGGATGCCGTTGACCATGCGCATCATGTCCCGCGCCGAACCGGCGGCGGTCTGCTGGTATTGCTCCAGCTCCGGGTCCAGTTCGACGGTCTGCATCAACTCGAGTGAACCGATCACACCGTTCATCGGCGTGCGCAGTTCGTGGGTCAGGGTCGCGAGGAATTCGTCCTTGAGCTTGTTGCTGTGGGCCAGTTGCTGGTTGAGCACTTCCAGCTTCTGGCCGGCGTCGAACAGGGTCTGCGCCTGTTGTTCGCGCATCGCATTGATGCGGTCGGCCAGCGCCAGCGACAGCAGCGCCACCTCGATGGCCGAGCCGATCTGGCTGGCGTACATGGTCAGGAACACGTTCGGCAGCAATCCCAGGACCATCATCGTGTTGACGATCCCGCCGAGCAGAAACGCCGACCAGGCGATGATGAAGTAGCGCGCCACTCGCAGGCCGCGCCACCAGGCGAGGATCCCGGCGGCGAAGATCACCACGGTAAAGGTCAGCGCCAGGGTCGTTGCCAGGCGCAGGGCCAGGGCATAACTGGTCATCAGCGACAGACCGATTACCAGTGCGCCGAAGGCAATCAGGGCGATCAACAAACGGTCGAGCCAGCGGCTGTGGTTCTTGGTCTGCAGGAAACTGCGGGCGAACTGGCTGCCGAACAGGCCTGCGCAACCGATGAAGAACGGCGTCGCAGCGTTGGCCCACCAGGGGTTGTCCGGCCAGAAATACTCGACCGCCGCGCCATTGACCGACAGCTGATACAGGCCGAACGAGCCGATATAGAAGATGTAATAGAGGTAACTGGTGTCGCGCACGCTGAGGTAGATGAACAGGTTGTAGACCAGCATCCCCAGCAGCACGCCATAAATCAGGCCCAGCACGTACAGGCGCACCGGCTGATCTTCGAGGTACGCGGTGCTCGACCACAACGTCACCGGCGCCTGGATCGAGCCTTCGCTGGACAGTCGCAAATAGACGGTCTGTTGCTGGTCCGGCCGGAACGTAAGGTTGAACAGGTAGTTGTTCTGCCGGATCTCGCGACTGGCGAACGGCAGCGCGTCCCCGGTCTGGCGCACCAGACGATAGTCACCGGCGGCATCGGGCAGATAGAGGTCGAGATGGTCGAGTGGCGGATAGGCCAGCTCCAGCAGCCAGGTACGCTGCGCTGCCGGATTGCTCGGGCGGTAATGCAGGTCGATTTTCAGCCAGAACGCCGAACGCGAGTAACCGGCATTGAGCGTGGCTTTATCGTGGGCCTTGAATTGTCCGGCAGCGGCTTGCGCGCGGACGTCGGCAATGCTCGCGTGACCGCTCGGGTCTTCGAACACTTGCAGGGATCGACCCAGCGGGAGGCTCTGGGTGAACTCGTCGAATTCGACGGCGTTTGCCAGGAGGGGCAAACAGAACAGCAACATCAACAAATAGCGCATTGAAGCCCCAGCGTGGCTTGTCCGGTTGTGTCAGGAAGCCCCCCATTCCCTTTGAGATGACGTAAAACCGGTATTACCTGTTATTGGTTTGGATCCACTCTAGCATAGCCGTTGATGGCCATTGAGCACCATGGAAATTTTTCCGACAAAGGCTCTAGAACGGGCGTTTCAGAGCAAAACACCGAGCTAGAGCTGTTGACTCGGTCAGATTGTGAGAACCCGTGTGGATCCGGATACCGAGGTTATCGGCCGAACGCTGTGCCACAACACCCGAAAAACAGGTTTGGTGGTAAGCTCGCGCACCATGAATATCTACAGCTCCCGCCCCGTTGTCCTCTGTCTCTCCGGCCACGACCCCAGTGGTGGCGCCGGCTTGCAGGCAGATATCGAAGCCCTGCTCGCTCAGGGTTGCCATGCGGCTCCGGCCGTCACCGCCCTGACCGTGCAAGACACCGTCAACGTCACTGACTTTCGCGTCCTCGACCGTGAGTGGGTACTGGCCCAGGCCAATGCCGTGCTCAACGATTCCGAAGTCGCGGCAGTGAAACTGGGCATGCTCGGTTCCCTGGAAATGGTCGACACCGTTGTCGAACTGCTTCAGGCGCACCCGCACTTGCCAGTGGTCTGCGACCCGGTGCTGCGCGCCGGCGGCGGCGGACGCCTGGGCAAGGACGAAGTCGGCTACGCCATGCGCGAACGCCTGCTGCCGCTGTCGATCATCGCCACTCCCAACCTTCCCGAAGCCCGGATCCTCGCCGAACTGCCAGAAGGCACCGCGGACGAGTGTGCTGAAAAACTCCTGCCGTTCATCAAGAACCTGCTGATCACCGGCGGTCACGGCGACGAAACCGAAATCCACAATCGCCTGTACAGCCGCGACGGCCTGCGCGAAACCTTCAAGTGCCAGCGTCTGCCCGGCAGCTACCATGGTTCCGGCTGCACGTTGGCCAGCACCCTCGCCGGCCGACTGGCACTGGGCGAAAACCTGGCCAGCGCCGTGCGTACCGCGCTGGATTACACCTGGCGCACCCTGCGCGATGCCGAACAACTGGGCAAAGGCCAGTTCGTACCGCGTCGTCTGCCGCTGGATTTCTGCTCGTAACGTCGTGAGGTCTGCCTGATGAAACTACGTGGCCTGTACGCCATTACCGACGGTCCATTGCTGGCCGGCAAGTTTCTGCCTTATGTGGAGGCGGCGCTGGAAGGCGGCGTCACGCTGCTGCAGTATCGCGACAAGAGCAGCGACGAAGCCCGGCGCTTGCGTGAGGCCGAAGCCCTGCGCGATCTGTGCGAACGCTACAAGACCCAGTTGATCATCAACGATGACGCCGAACTGGCCGCACGCCTGAACGTTGGCGTGCACCTGGGTCAGACCGACGGCCCGCTGTCGCCGACCCGCGCCCTGCTCGGTTCCAAGGCGATCATCGGTTCGACCTGCCACGCGCAGCTTGAACTGGCCGAACAGGCTGCCAAAGAAGGCGCGAGTTACGTCGCCTTCGGTCGCTTCTTCAATTCCAGCACCAAACCCGGTGCACCGAGTTGCAGCCTCGATCTGCTCGACGAGGCCAAACGCACCCTGCACCTGCCGATCTGCGCGATTGGCGGCATCACCCTCGACAACGCCGCGCCGCTGGTGGCCCACGGTGTCGATCTGCTGGCCGTGGTCCATGGCCTGTTCGGCGCTGACAGCACCGCCGAAGTGACCCGCCGCGCCCGTGCATTCAACGAATTGTTCAAATCCTGATTTTTTGAGAGCCCGATCATGTCTCGTTCCGAAACCCTGTTTGCCAACGCTCAGAAACACATTCCCGGTGGCGTGAACTCGCCGGTTCGCGCGTTCAAGAGCGTCGGCGGCACGCCGCTGTTCTTCAAGCACGCCGAAGGCGCCTACGTCACCGACGAAGACGACAAGCGTTATGTGGATTACGTCGGCTCCTGGGGCCCGATGATCCTCGGCCACAGCCACCCGGACGTGCTGGACGCCGTGCGTAACCAACTGCAGCACGGCCTGTCCTACGGCGCGCCGACCGCGATGGAAACCGAGATGGCCGACCTGGTCTGCTCGCTGGTGCCGTCGATGGAGATGGTGCGCATGGTCAGCTCCGGCACCGAAGCGACCATGAGCGCGATCCGTCTGGCCCGTGGTTTCACCGGCCGCGACAGCATCATCAAGTTCGAAGGCTGCTACCACGGTCACTCCGACAGCCTGCTGGTCAAGGCCGGTTCCGGCGCACTGACCCAAGGCGTGCCAAGCTCGGCCGGCGTACCGGCAGCGTTCGCCAAACACACCCTGACCCTGCCGTTCAACGACATCGACGCCGTTGAAAAAATGCTCGCCGACGTCGGCCAGGACGTCGCCTGCATCATCGTCGAGCCGGTTGCCGGCAACATGAACTGCGTGCCGCCGGCGCCGGGTTTTCTCGAAGGCCTGCGCAGCCTGTGCGACAAGCACGGCGTGGTGCTGATTTTCGACGAAGTGATGACCGGTTTCCGCGTGGCCCTCGGCGGTGCCCAGGCTTATTACGGTGTGACCCCGGACCTGACCACCTTCGGCAAGATCATCGGTGGCGGCATGCCGGTCGGCTGCTTCGGCGGCAAGCGTTCGATCATGGAGCGCATCGCGCCGCTGGGCCCGGTCTATCAGGCGGGCACCTTGTCGGGTAACCCGCTGGCGATGGCCGCCGGTCTGACCACCCTGCGCCTGATCAGCCGTCCAGGCTTCCACGCCGAGCTGACCGATTACACCACTCGCCTGCTCGACGGCCTGCAACAGCGCGCTGACGCGGCGGGCATTCCGTTCGTGACCACTCAGGCTGGCGGCATGTTCGGTCTGTACTTCAGCGGCGCTGACGACATTGTTACTTTCGAAGACGTGATGGCCAGCGATGCAGCGCTGTTCGGTCGATTCTTCCACCTGATGCTGGAAGGTGGCGTGTACCTGGCACCGAGCGCGTTCGAAGCCGGTTTCACCTCGATCGCCCACGGCGAAGCCGAGCTGAAACTGACCCTCGACGCTGCCGAGCGCGCGTTCGCCAAACTGAAGTAATGGCTTGATCGCTGACGTTGGCCATTGCCAGCGTCAGCTTTCACCTACATTCCAGCGCTTTCTCCGACGCTTCTGCCAAAAATATCCCGCAAACCGGGTGATATATTCCCCACACAGCAGAAAATCGAGTAAAGACTTTGTAAGGTTGGCCCTGCTTATTTCATAATGCGCGCTTATTGGATCCCTCGATGGGTCCGCGCGCCCTTCAGAGGTAAGTCGATTCTCATGAACCGCACCGGCCGCACCCTTGCCTTGGGCTGCCTGTTGCTCCTTCAGCCACTGCTCGCACATGCACAAGCAGGCGGCAACTCGTTGTTGATCCCGGCGATGGGTCGTTGCACCCTCAATACTCAGCCGCAAGATGTCACGCAGGCCCTCGCCGCCTGCCAAAAGGCATCGGATGAGGGGGATGCGCAAGCGCAATACGAGTTGGGTGAGTTCTACTACGACGGCAAGAATGCGCCGCGCGACCTCAATCAAGCCCTGAGCTATTTCGAAAAGGCCTCGCTGCAAGGCCACGCCCAGGCGCAATTCAAGCTCGGCACCATGTTCTTCCACGGTGAAGGCGTGCAGGCCAACAACATTCAGGCGTACATCGTGCTGAAGATGGCCGCGGTCAACGGCGCAGAAGATGCCCTGGACACCGCCGACGAAGTCGCCGAGAAAATGCCCCGCGAAGACCTGGAAACCGCCACCCAGGTGCTCGGGCAAATTTTCCGTAAATACCTGATGGAACTGCAGAGCGCTGACGGCCGTACGCCGTTCTCGCCGCTTCCGTAGTCCCTTCTCCCGCCCCGCCTACTTCTCGGGCATCGGCACCGGAAACGGCATCACATTGCCGACCGCACCGCGAGCTTCGCTGATTTTCGGCGTACCGAGACGTTCCACTTCGTCGATGCGCACGATCGAATGCATCGGCACAAAGCTGCGCACCACGCCTTCGAACTGTGCCTTGAGCTTCTCTTCACTCGGATCAACGACGACCTGGGTGCGCTCGCCAAAGACGAACTCTTCCACTTCCAGGAAACCCCACAGATCACTTTGATAGATCTGCTTGGCGTACATTTCGAACACCTGGCCCTGGTTGAGGAATATCACCTTATAGATTGGAGCTTCGCGTTTGGTCATGGCGGGCGGACAACACATCGGGGTAAAAATGAGGGCGCGAACTATAGCATAGCCGCCGGACGCGCAACGGTAGGAACCTGGGGACATGTTCCCTATAATGCGCGGTTCTTTGAACCACGTGACGACCCTATTCCATGGCCAAGAAGCTTTACATCGAAACCCACGGTTGCCAGATGAACGAGTACGACAGCTCGCGCATGGTCGATCTGCTGGGCGAACACCAGGCCCTGGAAGTCACGGCGCGAGCGGAAGACGCCGACGTGATTCTGCTCAACACCTGCTCGATCCGCGAACGCGCCCAGGACCGGGTGTACTCCCAGCTCGGTCGCTGGCGCGAACTGAAACTGGCCAACCCGGACATGGTGATCGCCGTCGGCGGTTGCGTGGCCAGCCAGGAAGGCGCGGCGATCCGTGATCGCGCCCCGTACGTCGACGTGGTCTTCGGCCCGCAGACCCTGCACCGTCTGCCGGAAATGATCGACGCCGCGCGCATCAGCAAGCTGCCGCAAGTGGACGTCTCGTTCCCGGAAATCGAAAAGTTCGACCACCTGCCCGAGCCGCGTATCGACGGCCCGAGCGCCTACGTGTCGGTGATGGAAGGCTGCAGCAAGTACTGCACGTTCTGCGTGGTGCCTTACACCCGCGGCGAAGAAGTCAGCCGGCCGTTCGACGACGTGATCGCCGAAATCATCCACCTGGCCGAGAACGGTGTGCGTGAAGTGACCCTGCTGGGGCAGAACGTCAACGGCTATCGCGGTCTGACCCACGACGGTCGCCTGGCGGACCTGGCGGAATTGATCCGTGTTGTCGCCGCTGTCGATGGCATCGACCGCATCCGCTACACCACCTCGCACCCGCTGGAATTCTCCGACAGCCTGATCCAGGCCCACGCCGACGTGCCGGAACTGGTCAAGCATCTGCACTTGCCGGTGCAGTCCGGTTCGGACCGGATCCTGGCGGCGATGAAGCGCAACCACACAGCGCTGGAGTACAAGTCCAAGCTGCGCAAACTGCGCGCCGCCGTACCGGGCATCTGCATCAGCTCGGACTTCATCGTCGGCTTCCCGGGGGAAACCGAGAAAGATTTCGAACAGACCATGAAGCTGATTGCCGACGTCGGTTTCGACTTTTCCTACTCCTTCGTCTACAGCCAGCGCCCGGGTACCCCGGCTGCCGACCTGGCCGACGACACCCCGGAAGAGCTGAAGAAAGAACGCCTGAACGCCTTGCAGCACCGTTTGAACCAGCAAGGTTTCGAGATCAGCCGACAAATGGTCGGTTCGATCCAGCGGATTCTGGTGACCGACTATTCGAAGAAAGACCCGGGCGAGCTGCAAGGGCGCACCGAGAATAATCGTATCGTCAACTTCCGCTGCGATAATCCGACCCTGATCGGCCAGTTCGCCGACGTGCACATCGATGCGGCACAACCGCACTCGCTGCGCGGCTCGCTGATCCAGTAACACCGCAAGGAGACCCCGCCAGACGGCTGAATCGGTGCCAGGCTTTTTAAGAGCTTTCGCACCCAGGCCACTGGCGTTATCCTTGATTTCATCCTAATTGCCCCAGGGCGGCTAAATACGACCTTGAACGCACCCATAGAACCTCATCGTTTTATCCTCGAGCCTTTTGAGGCTCGCCGCTTCGCCAATCTGTGCGGGCAGTTCGACGAGCACCTGCGCCTGATCGAACAGCGCCTGGCCATCGAGATCCGCAACCGCGGCAATCAGTTCGAGCTGATCGGCGAACCCAAGCTCACCACTTCTGCGGAAAACCTGATTCGCCGCCTGTACCGGGAAACCAAGGGTTCAGAGCTGTCGCCGGATACGGTTCACCTGTTCCTCCAGGAATCGTCCGTCGTCGAGCTGGACAACCACGCCCCCGCCGAAGCCTCCGTCGCCCTGCGCACCAAGAAAGGCATGATTCGCCCTCGCGGCTTGAATCAGCTGCGCTATGTGAAGGAAATCCTCGGCAACGACATCAACTTCGGCATCGGCCCGGCCGGTACCGGCAAGACCTACCTGGCCGTGGCCTGCGCCGTGGATGCCCTGGAACGCGAGCAGATCCGCCGCATTCTGCTGGTGCGTCCGGCGGTCGAAGCGGGTGAAAAACTCGGCTTCCTGCCCGGCGACCTGTCGCAAAAGATCGACCCGTACCTGCGCCCGCTCTACGACGCGCTCTACGAGATGCTCGGCTTTGAATACGTGGCCAAGCTGATCGAGCGTCAGGTGATCGAAGTCGCGCCGCTGGCCTACATGCGCGGTCGCACGCTGAACAACAGCTTCATCATTCTCGATGAGAGTCAGAACACCACGGTCGAGCAGATGAAGATGTTCCTGACCCGGATCGGCTTCGGCTCCACGGCGGTGATCACCGGTGACATCACCCAGGTCGACCTGCCGCGCGGCACCAAATCCGGACTTCATCACGTCATCGAAGTCCTGAAAGATGTGCCGGGTATCAGCTTCACCCACTTCCAGCCCAAAGACGTCGTGCGCCATCCGTTGGTGCAACGCATTGTCGAAGCCTACGAGCGCTTCGAAAATCGCGTGGCCGATGAAACACCGAAGGACAATCGCCACGATGCTTGAGCTTGACCTGCAAATCGCGACCGAAGCGTCTGCGCCGACCGAAGCCGAATTCCGCCAATGGTGCGAACTGGCCCTGCGCCAGCGCACCGCCGATTCGGAAATGACCATTCGTCTGGTCGACGAAGAAGAAGGCCGCGAACTGAATCACACCTGGCGCCACAAGGATTACGCGACCAACGTCCTGTCCTTTCCCGCCGAAGTGCCCGACGAGTTTCTCGACATTCCATTGCTGGGCGATCTGGTGATCTGCGTGGCCGTGGTTGAGCGTGAAGCCGCCGAACAGGGCAAGGCACTCAACGCCCACTGGGCACATCTGGTCATTCACGGCTGCTTGCATCTGCTTGGTTACGACCATATAGATGACGAGGAAGCCGAGGAAATGGAAGCACTGGAACGCGAGTTGCTTGCCGAACTGGGTTATCCCGATCCGTACGCGGACGACGAAACCGAAACATCCCCTATCGTTACAACAAAGGATTCAGAGTAATCGCTATGAGCGAAGATCGATCGAGCAACGGGCAGAAGTCCTGGCTGGGTAAACTGACCCAGGCTTTTGCCCACGAGCCGAAGAACCGCCAGGAGCTGCTGGAGCTGCTGCGCGATGCACATCAGAACAAACTGCTGGACAGCGAAGCGCTGGCCATCGTCGAAGGCGCCATTCAGGTGGCTGACCTGCAAGTACGCGACATCATGGTGCCGCGCTCGCAGATGATCAGCATCAAGGCGACCCAGACACCCCGCGAATTCCTCCCTGCCGTGGTCGACTCGGCCCACTCGCGCTACCCGGTCATCGGCGAAAGCCATGACGACGTGATGGGCGTGCTGCTGGCCAAGGATCTGCTGCCGCTGATCCTCAAAGAGAACGGCGACAGCTTCAACATCAAGGACCTGCTGCGCCCGGCCACGTTCGTGCCGGAGTCCAAGCGTCTGAACGTGTTGCTGCGTGAATTCCGCGCCAACCACAACCACATGGCCATCGTGATCGACGAATACGGCGGTGTGGCGGGTCTGGTGACCATCGAAGACGTGCTTGAGCAAATCGTCGGCGACATCGAAGACGAGCACGACGTCGAAGAAGACAGCTACATCAAGCCGCTGCCCAGCGGTGATTTCCTGATCAAGGCCCTGACGCCGATCGAGAACTTCAACGAGTTCTTCGACAGCGAATTCTCCGACGACGAGTTCGACACCGTCGGCGGGCTGGTGATGAGCGCGTTCGGGCACTTGCCAAAACGCAACGAAATCACTGAAATCGGCGCCTATCGTTTCCGCATCCTGAACGCCGACAGCCGTCGGATTCATTTGCTGCGACTCACGCCAATCGCCCGGTAAATTTAAGGACTGAAATGCGCTGGACAACCCGCCCCGGCTGGCCCGGTAACCTGCTGGCCGTGGCGGCCGGTGCAATCACCACCTTCGCTCTGGCACCGTTCGATCTCTGGCCGCTGGCCTTGCTGGCGGTCGGCCTGTTCTATGCCGGCCTGCGCGAGCTGAGCCCGCGCCAGGCGCTGGGTCGCGGCTGGTGCTTCGGTTTCGGCCTGTTCGGCGCCGGCACCAGCTGGATCTACTACAGCATCCACCACTTCGGCGGCGCGTCGGTGCTGCTGGCCGGGTTCCTGATGCTGATTTTCACGGCGGCCATTGCCTGGTTCTTCGCCCTGCCCGCCTGGCTCTGGGCGCGCTGGCTGCGTCGCAACGAGGCGCCGCTGGCCGATGCCCTGGCCTTCGCTGCGCTGTGGGTTGGGCAGGAAGCGTTCCGTGGCTGGTTCCTTACCGGTTTCCCGTGGTTGTACTCCGGTTACAGCCAGCTCGACGGCCCGCTGGCCGGGCTCGCGCCAGTGGGCGGCATGTGGCTGGTGTCGTTCGTTTTGGCGCTGACCGCTGCACTGATCTACAACGCACCGCGCCTGCTGCAGACCGGCCGCAAAGGCTTTATCGTCGCGGGCCTGGTATTGCTGGTCGGGCCGTGGGTGGCGGGTATCGCGCTGAAGGGCCATGCCTGGACCAGTCCGGCTGGCGCACCACTGAGTGTTGCTGCGATTCAGGGCAACGTCGCGCAAAGCATGAAATGGGACCCGGCCGAGCTCAACGCACAACTGGCGCTGTACCGCGACCTGAGCTTCCGTTCGAAACCCGTGGACCTGCTGATCTGGCCGGAAACCGCCGTACCGGTACTCAAGGAGTCCGCCGAGGGCTACCTGAACATGATGGGCAACTTCGCCGCCGAGCGTAAATCGGCGCTGATCACCGGTGTGCCGATCCGCCAGACAGTGCGTCACGAGAAGCGCTTCTTCAACGGTATCACCGTGGTCGGCGAAGGCGACGGCACTTACCTAAAACAGAAGCTGGTGCCGTTCGGCGAATACGTACCGCTGCAGGACATCCTGCGCGGGCTGATCGCGTTCTTCGACTTGCCGATGTCCGATTTTGCCCGTGGCCCTGCCGATCAGGCGCTGTTGCAGGCCAAGGGTTATCAGATTGCACCGTTCATCTGCTACGAAGTGGTGTACCCGGAATTCGCCGCCAGCCTGGCGGCACGCAGCGACCTGCTGCTGACCATCAGCAACGACACCTGGTTCGGCACCTCGATCGGCCCGCTGCAACACTTGCAGATGGCGCAAATGCGCGCCCTTGAAGCCGGGCGCTGGATGATTCGTGCGACCAACAACGGCGTGACCGGCCTGATCAACCCGTTCGGACAGATCACCGAGCGCATTCCGCAGTTCGAACAAGGCGTGCTCTACGGCGAAGTGGTACCGATGCATAACCTGACGCCTTACCTGCAATGGCGCTCGTGGCCGCTGATCATCCTGTGCGTGGTGCTGTTTGGCTGGGCGCTGATGACCAACCGGATATCCAAGACCCTCTGAAAACCCGATCACTCCCGCGCTCTGCGCGGGAGTGATCAATCGGCGCTGTCTTCCCCTCGGTAGAACAACGAATAACCGATCTGCCCCACCGCCTCGTTCAACAACTGCCCGCTTTGCCAGATCGACTTGAACTCCGGCATCCAGCCGCCAAACGGCCGGGCATTGTCAGTGCCGAGGAAACCGACCGGCGCCGGCACCACTTCGAATCCGGCCTGTCGATAACTCCACACCGCTCGCGGCATGTGCCAGGCCTGGGTCACCAGCACTACACGCTTGACGCCCTCCGGCAACAGCATCTTGGCGCTGAAGGCGGCGTTCTCCCACGTGGTGCGGCTCTCCCCTTCCTGCCAACGCACCGTCACACCGAAATCATCGCGTAGCGAATCGGCCATCAGTCTGGCTTCGCTCGGCGGCGTACCGTAATGCAGGCCACCACTGGTCAGAATCGGCAACCCTGAGGCCTTGGCCAACCGCGCCGCATAACGCTGCCGTTCGAGCCCGATACCGGTCGGCTGATCCTCGCCCCAGGCCAGATCACCGCGCTCGCGACCGGAGCCCAGCACCACGATGGCATCGGCGCGTTGTGCAAGGTTTGTCCAGTCTTCCCGGGCCAGCGGCGGCTCGCGCTCCAGGGCCTTGGCCCCCCATTGCACGACCACCGGCAGACTCATCAGCAGGAAACCGCCAAAACCCAAGGCAAAGCACAGCCCCGCCAGTCGCGGCCGCGAGCGACGCAGCCACCAGGCGACGAGCAACAGCAGCAAGAGAAGGCCGGGCGGCAATAGAAGTTGTTTAATGAAATAACGAAAAGGCATCGAGCATCTCCAGAGATGCCCGAAGCCTAAGTGGGTTAGTACAGCGCGACAACCAGTAGGGTCGGATCCGCTGAAAAAGATCCGCTTTTTGACCTGCCATGCGTTTACTTGGCCTGCAGAGTCCGAACCTTGACGGTGTCTCTGCCGGGCGCCTTGTCCTTGAGCCAGATGACTTTGGCCGAACGGGGTGCATCGAGTTGCTTCACTGCCTGAGACAGATATCCATGGGTTTCACGCTCACTGCGATCCAGATAGGCCTTGACCAGTTCGAACTCGGCGGGGCTCAAGCCACGCAATTCCAGCTCCAGGGGGCGCTCGTCGCGCAGCCGGACAGCGGTTTTTGCAGCGTCCAGGGCCGTCCCCAGGCGATCGATCAACCGCTCGTACAACTCGGGTTTGGTAACGTTTTTTTGCTGTGACTCCACCATCCCTCACCTCATTGAAGATAAGACTCACTCCCCAGTTAGAGCTTAGCTTCGCTGCACAAACCGGCTGCACGCCGCGACCAACGGCCCTCGCCGCGATTTTGCCCGGTCAAACGGCTGCAATCAGGGTTTCCCTAGGCCAAGCGCGGTCATGTATGCTACGGCGCTTCCTGTAACTCCACTTCCAGCCCGTCCGGCCCGCTCCGGATGTCGCATTGAAGAGGATTAGGCCACCCCTATCCAGTACAAAAGTAGCCATGCACGAACAATATCAGCCCCGTGAAATCGAAGCCGCCGCCCAGTCGTTCTGGGACGAGCAAAAGTCCTTTGAAGTCAGTGAACAGCCAGGCAAGGAGACTTACTACTGCCTGTCGATGTTCCCTTACCCCAGCGGCAAGCTACACATGGGGCACGTGCGCAACTACACCATCGGCGACGTGATCTCCCGCTATCAGCGCATGCTCGGCAAGAACGTTCTGCAACCGATGGGTTGGGACGCCTTCGGCATGCCGGCGGAAAACGCCGCGATGAAGAACAACGTGGCCCCGGCCAAGTGGACCTACGAAAACATCGCCTACATGAAATCCCAGCTGCGCAGCCTGGGCCTGGCGGTGGACTGGTCGCGCGAAGTCACCACCTGCAAGCCTGATTACTACCGTTGGGAGCAGTGGCTGTTCACTCGCCTGTTCGAAAAAGGCGTGATCTACCGCAAGAACGGTACCGTGAACTGGGACCCGATCGACCAGACCGTTCTGGCCAACGAACAGGTGATCGACGGTCGCGGCTGGCGTTCCGGCGCGCTGATCGAAAAGCGCGAAATCCCGATGTACTACTTCAAGATCACCGCCTACGCGGATGAGCTGCTGGAGAGTCTCGACGAACTGACCGGCTGGCCGGAACAGGTCAAGACCATGCAGCGCAACTGGATCGGCAAGTCGCGCGGGATGGAAGTGCAGTTCCCGTACAACGTCGACTCGATCGGCGAAAGCGGCACCCTGAAAGTCTTCACCACCCGTCCGGACACCCTGATGGGCGCAACCTATGTTGCCGTGGCTGCCGAGCACCACCTGGCGGCCCTTGCCGCGAAGAACAACCCTGAGCTACAAGCGTTCATCGCTGAATGCAAGGGCGGCAGCGTCGCCGAAGCCGACGTCGCCACTCAAGAGAAGAAAGGCCTGCCGACCGGCCTGTTCGTCGAGCACCCGCTGACCGGTGAAAAACTGCCGGTGTGGGTCGCCAACTACGTGCTGATGCACTACGGCGATGGCGCGGTCATGGCTGTGCCGGCTCACGATGAGCGCGATTTCGAGTTCGCCCACAAGTACAACCTGCCGGTCAAATCCGTGGTTCGTACCAGTTCCGGTGAAACCAACCCGGCGCCGTGGCAGGACGCCTATGGCGAGCACGGCACGCTGATCAACTCCGGCGAGTTCGACGGCCTGGACTTCGCCGGCGCGTTCGACGCCATGGAAGTCGCCCTGATCAAGAAAGAGCTGGGCGCCTCGCGCACCCAGTTCCGCCTGCGCGACTGGGGCATCAGCCGCCAGCGCTACTGGGGCTGCCCGATCCCGATCATCCACTGCGATGCCTGCGGTGACGTGCCGGTGCCGGAAGACCAGTTGCCGGTCGTACTGCCGGAAGACGTGGTGCCGGACGGCGCCGGTTCGCCGCTGGCGCGCATGCCCGAGTTCTACGAGTGCACCTGCCCGAAATGCGGCCAGCCTGCCAAGCGTGAAACCGACACCATGGACACCTTCGTCGAATCGTCCTGGTACTACGCCCGTTACGCCTCGCCGCACTTCGAAGGCGGCCTGGTGGAAAAATCCGCAGCCGACCACTGGTTGCCGGTGGATCAGTACATCGGCGGTATCGAACACGCCATTCTTCACCTGCTCTACGCGCGCTTCTTCCACAAGCTGATGCGCGACGAAGGCCTGGTGAGCTCCAACGAGCCGTTCAAGAACCTGCTGACCCAGGGCATGGTGGTCGCCGAGACTTACTATCGTCGTGAAGCCAACGGTGCCTACACCTGGTTCAACCCGGCGGACGTGGAACTCGAGCGCGACAGCAAGGCCAAGGTCATCAGCGCCAAGTTGATCGCCGACGGCCTGCCGGTGGAAATCGGCGGCACCGAGAAAATGGCCAAGTCGAAGAACAACGGCGTCGACCCACAGTCGATGATCGATCAGTTCGGCGCAGACACCTGCCGTCTGTTCATGATGTTCGCTTCGCCACCTGACATGAGCGCTGAGTGGTCCGACTCCGGCGTGGAAGGCTCGCACCGCTTCCTCAAGCGCGTCTGGCGTCTGGCTCAGGCCCACGTGACTCAGGGCCTGCCGGGCAAACTGGACGTGACCGGCCTGAATGACGAACAGAAAGTCATCCGCCGTTCGATCCACCAGGCGATCAAGCAGGCCAGCCATGACGTCGGCCAGAACCACAAATTCAACACCGCCATCGCTCAGGTGATGACGCTGATGAACGTGCTGGAAAAAGCCGCCCAGGCCACCGAACAGGATCGCGCACTGGTTCAGGAAGGTCTGGAAGCCGTGACGCTGCTGCTGGCGCCAATCACGCCGCACATCAGCCATGAACTGTGGAACCGACTGGGCCACGCCGAACCGGTAATCGACGCCGGCTGGCCGGTGCTGGACGAAAGCGCACTGGTGCAGGACAGCCTGACGCTGGTCATCCAGGTCAACGGCAAGCTGCGCGGCCAGATCGAAATGCCGGCCGCCGCAACCCGTGAGGAAGTCGAAGCCGCCGCCCGTGCCAACGAAAACGTGCTGCGCTTCGTCGACGGCCTGACTATTCGCAAAGTGATCGTAGTGCCCGGGAAACTGGTCAATATCGTCGCCAGCTAATTGGATCGGGCGCCGGGTTTGCCTGGCGCCCTGTAAAACCTTTCGGGCCGCAAGGTCGGCCCACATGGTTTCAAGGGGAGCAACACAATGATCAAACGCAATCTGCTGGTGATGGGCCTCGCGGTCCTGTTGAGCGCCTGCGGTTTCCAGCTGCGCGGCACCGGCACCACCGAACTGGCGATCAAGGAACTCGACCTGAGCGCCCGCAACGCCTACGGCGAAACCGTGACGCAACTGCGTCAGCTGCTGGAGGCCAGCGGCGTCAAGATCGTCTCCGGTGCGCCGTACAAGCTGTACCTGGCCGACGAGCAGGAGAACCAGCGCATCCTCAGCTACGCTGGCGCCGGCCGTACTGGCGAGTATCAGGTAAACACTGTGCTCAGCTACGACATCCGTGGCGACAAGAACCTGCTGCTCAAAAGCGACAAGCTTGAAGTGCAGAGAGTGTTCATCCACGACGGCAACAACCTGGTGGGTTCCGACCAGGAAGCCAACGATGCCCGTAACGAGACACGCCGCGAGCTGGTACAGCGCATGATGCTGCGCCTGCAACAGCTGACGCCGGCTCAGCTGGAAGCTCTGCAACAAGCCGCCAACGACCGGGCCAAGGCAGAAGCCGACGCCCTGGAAGCGGCGCAGAAGGCTGAAGCGGAAACCCCGCGTCAGTCGCCGCTCGAACTGCCGCAGCAGTAAGACGTACGGGGCGCTCAGGCGCCCCGTTCGCCGTTTCTTATGAAGCTCGCTCCCGCCCAACTCGGCAAACACCTGCAAGGTGCGCTCGCGCCGGTCTACATCATCAGCGGCGATGACCCGCTGCTGTGTCAGGAAGCCGCCGACGCCATTCGCTCCGCTGCCCGTCAGCAAGGGTTCGACGAACGCCAGGTCTTCGCCGCCGACGCCAATTTCGATTGGGGAACGTTGCTGCAGGCCGGCGCCAGCATGTCGCTGTTCGCCGAAAAGCGCCTGCTGGAACTGCGCCTGCCGTCCGGCAAGCCTGGTGACAAAGGCGCTGCTGCACTGATCGAATACTGCTCGCGCCCCGCTGAAGACACGGTGCTGCTGATCAGCTTGCCCAAGCTGGACGGCAGCGCGCAGAAGACCAAGTGGGGCAAGGCGCTGGTCGAAGGTCAGCAGACTCAGTTCATCCAGATCTGGCCGGTGGATGCCAACCAGTTGCCGAGCTGGATTCGCCAACGCCTGTCCCAGGCTGGGCTGTCAGCCAGTCAGGACGCCGTCGAACTGATTGCCGCGCGAGTCGAAGGCAACCTGCTGGCTGCTGCGCAGGAGATCGAGAAGCTCAAGCTGATGGCCGAGGGTGGGCAGATCAGCGTCGAAACCGTGCAGGCGGCCGTGGCCGACAGTGCGCGCTTCGATGTGTTCGGCCTGACCGATGCGGTGCTCAACGGCGAACCGGCTCACGCGCTGCGCATGCTCGAAGGGCTGCGCGGCGAAGGTGTCGAGCCGCCGGTGATTCTCTGGGCCCTGGCGCGGGAGTTGCGCCTGCTGGCCAATATCTCGTTGCAGTACAGCCAGGGCACACCGCTGGACAAGTGCTTCAGTCAGGCGAAACCGCCGGTCTGGGACAAGCGCAAACCGCTGATGAGCAAAGCCCTGCAACGCTACTCGGCGCAACGCTGGGCGCAATTGTTGCTCGAGGCCCAGCGCATCGACGCACAGATCAAGGGTCAGGCGGCCGGCTCGCCGTGGATGAGCCTCAGTCGGCTGGCGCTGTTGATGGCCGGTCAGCGTCTGACGTTACCTGCCGAATGACACCCGGGATCGCACACGGCGATCCGGTTTTTTTGTACAGACCATTTCCTACAGAACATCCCGCCTTCTGTCCTATAGACAGACGCTCGACATCGGCAGATCATTTGCCGCGCAAAACCCACTCACTCGCGAGAACCCTCATGAGCAAAAAGCCATCGAAACATGGCCATAACAAGGCCAAATCCATCGTCGCCCAACCCCTGTTCCGCAGCCGCCAGGAACGACCAACCAAGGGTAAAGGCAGCTACCGCCGCGAAGCCTTCCAGTCTGACAGCTGGGAGGCTTCTTACTTTCTGGCCGCTTGAAGCGCAGCACCCCTTCCTCATGTTAAGGTCTGCACCTGATTCGTATCCTCTGGACCTGTGCATGCCCCTTAGTCTTTCCCGTCGTTGGCCCTTTCGCCAACTGATCGCTGCCACAAGTTTCGTACTGCTTGTCGCCTGCGCGGAAAAACCCACCGCCGCCGACGCTCAACCGCTTCAGACCGCTCCTGTTGCCACGGCCCCCGCGATCATCCCGCCGGTAGTGCCGTCCGGTGACGACCTCAACCTGCAACCCACCCAAACCTTCGCCGAGTGGCAGGCCGGTTTCCGCAAGGACGCTTTGGCCGCCGGGATTCGCGCCGACGTCTTCGATCGCGCCTTTGCCAACGTCAGCTTCGATGCCAGCGTGATCCGTGCCGACCGCAGCCAGCCGGAATTCGCCCGGCCGGTGTGGGAATACCTGGATGGCGCCCTGTCGCCGCTGCGAGTGCGCAAAGGCCAGGCGCTGATCAACCAGTACGCCGACATCCTGCAACGCATCGAACAACGCTATGGCGTCGATCGCCAGGCGCTGGTGTCTGTGTGGGGGATGGAAAGCAATTTCGGCCAGTTCCAGGGCACCAAGTCGGTGATCAATTCCCTGGCGACCCTGGCCTATGAAGGCCGCCGCCCGGGCTTTGCCCACGCGCAACTGATCGCGGCGCTGCAAATCCTGCAACAGGGCGACATCACGCCAGAGAAGATGCTCGGCTCCTGGGCCGGCGCCATGGGCCAGACCCAGTTCATCCCGACCACCTACAACACCCACGCGGTGGATTTCGACGGTGACGGACGACGTGACATCTGGGGCAGCCCGGCTGACGCCTTGGCCTCGACCGCGCACTACCTGCAAAGCTCCGGCTGGCAGCGTGGCCAGCCGTGGGGCTTCGAGGTGCAGCTGCCGAGCGGTTTCAACTACACCCTGGCAGACGGTGCAATTCGCAAAAGTGTCGCCGAATGGCGGCAACTGGGTGTGATTCTGCCCAACGGCGGCCAGGCACCGGCCGGCTCCGAGCAACTTTCGGCCGCCCTGCTGCTGCCGGCCGGCTATCGTGGCCCGGCGTTCCTGATCCTCGATAACTTCCGGGCGATCCTCAAGTACAACAACTCGTCGTCCTATGCCCTGGCCGTGAGCCTGTTGTCAGAGCGTTTCAACGGCGCAGGCCTGATCAACGGCACCTGGCCAAAAGATGATCTGCCGCTGAGTCGCACCGAGCGCATCGAGCTGCAAAATCTGCTGACTGCACGCAACTACGACGCGGGTACCGCCGACGGCATCATCGGCGCCAATACGCGCAAGGCGATCCGCAGTGCGCAGCAGTCATTTGGCTGGCCCGCGGACGGTTACCCGACGCACAAGCTGCTGGAAAGCTTGCGTAGCCAGTAAAAACAAGACCGCCGCCTCTTCAGGCGGCGGTCTTGTTTTGGGGTTCGGCTACCGAATCACCACATCCTGCTCCAGCATCAACTCCTTCTTCCCCGCATCCAGCCGGACCAGCGCCCCCATCGGCAACGTCAGGTTCGGATCACAATGCCCGCTGCGCCAGCCCGACAGCACCGGAATCCGCAACGGTTCAAAGGTCTGCTTGAGCAGGCGGTTCAAGGCCTCGACATCCACGCCCGCCACATCCCCGACCAACACGCCACGCAATCTGGCCAACTTGCCCGCCAGACGCATCTGGGTCAGCAAGCGGTCGATCCGATACAGCGGCTCGTTGATGTCCTCGATGAGCAGAATCACCCCTTCGACGTCGATTTCATAAGGCGTGCCCAAGGTCGCGGCGATCATCGCCAGATTGCCGCCCAGCAAACGCCCGTGGGCAATGCCGGGTTCTACGGTGGTCAATGGGTAGGCCACCGGATGGCTCAATACGCTGCCGGTCTTCAACTGACCGCGCAGCATGGCGAAGAACGACGTCACCGTCGGCGGTTCCTTGTCCCCCAGCAGATCGGCATTCAACAGTGGCCCGTGAAAGGTCACGAACCCGGCGTAGCGACTGATAGCCAGATGCAGCGCGGTGATGTCGCTGTAACCGACGAAGGGCTTGGCATGGCGGCTCAGCAAGTCGTAGTCGATCCGGTCTAGCAACCGTGGCGTGCCGTAACCACCGCGCAGGCAAATGATTGCATCGACTTCCTCGTCAGCGAATGCAGCGTGCAGATCGTTGAGCCGCACCTCGTCGCTGCCGGCCAGATAGCCATCCTTTTCGTAGACGCCAGGGAACACCCGCAATCCGTAACCCCGGGCGCGCATCCATTGAACAGCCTTTTCAGTATCCAGCGTGCCGGGGCCGGCTGGAGCGATGACGCCTATCAGCCCTTCCGAAGGCAGTGCGGGGACAGGCTTGTGCGGACAAAGGGTGTGGGTCGGTCGAACGGTCATCCATGGATCTCCCTGTGTGAAGTCATGCTCACACAGTAGTCAGGAACGGCGACAAACAGAAGAGGCTCGGCTGCGCCGCAGATTGCAGGAAAAGTCAGTAACGAGTGTAGGCCGGGCAAAAAAATGCCCGCCGGGCACTGAAGCCTCGGCGGGCATTTTCTCATTCAGCGCTGAATCAGGAACCGAGCAGCTCGGCCTTGACCAGTTTCGCCTGCTCGTCGGCGTGGTACGAAGAGCGCACCAACGGGCCGGACGCGACGTTCTTGAAGCCCATCTTGTAACCTTCCTCGGCGAACCAGGCGAAGGTGTCCGGGTGCACGAAACGCTGCACCGGCAAGTGGCTGCGGGACGGTTGCAGGTACTGGCCCAGGGTCAGCATGTCGATGTCGTGTTCGCGCATGCGCTTCATGACTTCGATGACTTCGTCGTCGGTCTCGCCCAGACCCAGCATCAGGCCGGACTTGGTCGGAATGTGCGGCATCATCTGCTTGAAGCGTTGCAGCAGGGTCAGCGACCACTGGTAGTCCGAACCCGGACGCGCAGCCTTGTAAAGGCGCGGCACGGTTTCCAGGTTGTGGTTGAACACATCCGGCGGCTCGGCCGCGGTGATTTCCAGGGCGATGTCCATGCGGCCACGGTAGTCCGGGACCAGGGTCTCGAGCTGCACGTTCGGCGACAGTTTGCGGATTTCGCGGATGCAGTCGGCAAAGTGCTGGGCACCGCCGTCACGCAGGTCGTCGCGGTCAACCGAGGTGATCACCACGTACTTGAGTTTCAGGTCGGCGATGGCGATAGCCAGGCTTTCCGGCTCGTTGACGTCCAGTGGCTTCGGACGGCCATGACCCACGTCGCAGAACGGGCAGCGACGGGTGCAGATGTCACCCATGATCATGAACGTCGCGGTGCCGCCGGAGAAGCACTCGCCCAGGTTCGGGCAGGACGCTTCTTCACAGACGCTGTGCAGCTTGTGCTTGCGCAGCAGGCTCTTGATGCGGTCGACTTCCGGCGAAACCGGGATGCGCACGCGGATCCAGTCGGGTTTCTTCGGCAGTTCGGTGGTCGGAATGATCTTCACCGGGATGCGTGCAACCTTCTCGGCGCCGCGCAGCTTGACGCCCGCTTCAACCTTGGGACGCGGGGCCGGGCGCTCGGTCACGTCGAGCGTCGGGATCATGGTTTGCACTGCATCAGTAGTCATATCAGTCGATTCCGCCCGTCAGGGTCGTCTGCTCAGCATAGTCGAGGTGTTTGACGAGCTGCGCACGCAGCCGGGCACTTACCTCGGCAAATTCAATCGATCCTGCATGGTCGCTCAGCTGGGTCATCGCCAGCCCGGCGTAGCCGCAGGGATTAATCCGTCGAAACGGTTCCAGGTCCATGTCCACGTTCAGGGCCAGGCCATGAAAGGAACAACCGTGGCGAATCCGCAAACCCAGAGAAGCGATTTTCGCTCCGTCGACGTACACGCCGGGAGCATCTGGCTTGGCGACGGCGGTTACACCGTAACTGGCCAGCAGTTCGATCAGGCACCGCTCCATGCGCGTGACCAGGTCTCGTACACCAAAACCCAGTTTGCGCACATCCAGCAGCAGGTACGCCACCAGTTGGCCGGGGCCATGGTAGGTCACCTGCCCGCCGCGGTCGACCTGCACCACCGGAATATCCCCCGGCAGCAACAGGTGTTCGGCCTTGCCGGCCTGGCCCTGGGTGAACACCGGCGGGTGTTCGACGAGCCAGATTTCGTCGGCGGCATCACTGCCGCGTTCGTTGGTAAAACGTTGCATGGCATGCCAGACCGGCTCGTAAGCCATCTGGCCAAGCTCGCGAAAGCCCAGCGTGCCGGACATCACAACACCATGTGCACGAAACCGGTCGCCCGCAGTTCGCTGTTGATGTTGTACAGCTGATCCTGGTCGGTCGCGACGATGTGCAACTGGATGGTGGTGTACTTGCCGTTGCTGCTTTGACGCTCGTCCACACGCTCATCGTTGATCTTGGCGTGTTTCTTGACGATGTCGATGATCTTGTCTTTGTTGCCGACGCCCGTATCGCTGATCACCTTAACCGGATAATCAACCTGCGGAAATTCGATCTTTGGCGCCTTTACTTCGGTATCGGTCATGGCGTAACGGCCTCGTAAGCGTAAGCCCGGTAACGAACAAGGCCCCGCTCCGGATCGGAACGGGGCCATGCAGGTCAACTCGAATCAGTTGAACAAGCCGTAGAAGAATAGACGGATGCTATCCCACATGCGGCGGAAGATACCACCCTCCTCGACAGCGTCCAGGGCGATCAGGTCGGCGCTGTGCACCACCTTGTCGTCCAGTTTCACTTCGACTTTACCGATCACGTCGCCCTTGGCGATTGGCGCGGTCAGTTGCGGGTTCATGGTCATGCTGGCAGCGAGCTTTTTCAGCTGGCCTTTCGGCAGGGTCATGGTCAGGTCTTCAGCCAGGCCGGCCTTGACTTGATTGGTGGTGCCTTTCCACACCGGGGCCTGAGCCAGTTCGGTGCCCTTCTGATAGAAGGTCTGGGTTTCGAAGAAGCGGAAACCGTAGGTCAGCAGCTTCTGGGTTTCAGCAGCGCGAGCCACTTCGCTGTTGGTGCCGAACACCACGGCGATCAGGCGCATGCCGTCACGTACGGCCGAGGACACCATGCAGTAGCCGGCTTCGTCGGTGTGACCGGTTTTCAGACCGTCAACGGTCTTGTCGCGCCACAGCAGCAGGTTGCGGTTAGGTTGCTTGATGCCGTTCCAGAAGAACTCTTTCTGCGAGTAGATCGCGTAGTGAGCCGGGTCTTCGTGGATGATCGCGCGCGCCAGGATCGCCATGTCGTGAGCCGACGAGTAGTGCTCAGGGTTCGGCAGACCGGTCGGGTTCATGAAGTGGGTGTTGGTCATGCCCAGATCGGCGACGGTCTTGTTCATCAGGTCGGCGAAGGCGTCTTCGCTGCCGGCGATGTGCTCGGAAACCGCGACGCTGGCGTCGTTGCCGGACTGGATGATGATGCCGTGCAGCAGGTCGCTGACGGTCACTTGCGAGCCGACTTTGATGAACATCCGCGAGCCGCCGGTGCGCCAGGCGTTTTCGCTGATGGTCACTGGATCGTTTTCACCGATCTGGCCGCGACGGATTTCCAGCGTAGCGATGTACGCGGTCATCAGTTTGGTCAGACTGGCCGGTGGCAGACGCTGGTCACCGTTGTTCTCCACCAGCACGTTGCCGCTGCTGGCGTCCATGAGCACGTAGGCTTTTGCGGCCAGTTGAGGTGGCGACGGCATCATCTCGGCCGCGAAGGCGGCTGGCGAGAGGAGCAGCGGGACTAGCAGACACAGGCGTTTGGCAAAGGTGGTGATGTTCATCCGTCTCTCGAAATCGCTAATGGAAACTGCCCTTGCGGGCAAAATTAATCAGATGGCTTTCTAACGGGCCATCGCGTGTTCAGTTGCTCACTCCAGTCACCCTTTGCCGGGCTTTTGTTCTTCGACGAGCCAACAACCTGATTCACCCCCCAATCGCTGGTGAACCGTCAATCAAGTGCTACGTATTACTTACTCGGTAACCACGCTTGGCGAACCAAGATTGGCCGAGCGCACGCTGTTCTGTACCTGGGCAATTTCACCCGGCGAACCGATCGGTCCCAGGCGTACCCGGTGCAGGGTCTGCTGATTGCGCACGATCGAGCTGATGAACACCGGAGCGCTCACCATCCCGCTGAGCTTCGACCTCAGGAGTTCTGCAGCGTCCGGGTTGGCGAACGCGCCCACCTGCAGATACTGGCCAGACGCTGGTGCAGAAGCGTTTTTTTTTGCGCTGATCTGTACAGGTACAGTGTCAGAGGCATGTTGTTGCGGCGGTGGAGTCCACTGCTCGATGGTACCGGCCGAGGCCGTGATCACCGGCGCAGTATTCTGCGCGACTTGCGGCTCGTTGAGCATCAAAGGCGCCGGACGGCCTTTTGCGGCCCACCACTGTTGCGGGTCGATACCCTCGACCTTGACCCGCGCGGTGCCGATTTCGGCATAGCCGAGTTTTTTGGCCGCGGCGTAGGACAGGTCGATGATCCGGTCCGAATAGAACGGCCCGCGGTCGTTGACCCGCAGGATCACGCTCCTGTTGTTGTCCAGGTTGGTCACCCGAACGTAACTCGGCAGCGGTAATGTCTTGTGGGCGGCGCTCATGCCGTACAGGTCATAGACTTCGCCGTTGGCGGTGTTCTGACCGTGGAACTTGGTGCCGTACCAGGATGCAGTGCCCGAGGCCACGTAGGTCTTGGACTCCTGCAACGGGAAGTAGGTCTTACCCAGCACGGTGTACGGGTTGGCCTTGTACGGGCCGGTGTGCAGGGTCGGCGTGGCGTCCGGGATGCGCGACACATCGACGTCCCACCACGGCGCGCCATCCTTGTGGGCCCGGTTGATATCCAGGCCCGGCTGCGCGCGAACAGCAGTGGACGAAGTCTTCTGGCTCGGTGCACGGCTGGTCGAGCAACTGGCGACCAACACTGCCAACGCAGCGAATGCCACCAGCTTCAGGGGTTTGTTGATAGGCAATGCCTGCATTACTTGACGCCCCGTGCTTTTACCAGCTCTTCAGACAGTTGATGTACAGCCATGGCGTACATCACGCTGCGGTTATAACGCGTGATCGCGTAGAAATTTTTCAGGCCCATCCAGTATTCCGGGCCGTTGTCGCCTTCCAGGCGGAATGCAGTAACCGGCATATCATCGCGCAGCGCATCATGACTTGACCAGCCCAGCGCTCGCAACTCCCCGACGGTCTTCGTCGGTTCGATCCCGGTGGTCAAACCCTCATCCACCTGTTCGCCGCGCACATCGGCCCGACTGACCACCGGCTCGCCGGCCACCCAGCCGTGACGCTTGAAGTAGCTGGCGACGCTGCCGATCGCATCATCCGGGTTGTTCCAGATATTGATGTGGCCGTCGCCGTCGAAATCCACCGCGTAGGCGCGAAAGCTGCTCGGCATGAACTGCGGCAAGCCCATCGCCCCGGCGTAGGAACCCTTGAGGGTCAGCGGGTCGACCTGCTCTTCACGCGCCAGCAGCAGGAACTCACGCAGTTCCTTGCGGAAAAATTCGGCACGGGGAGGATAGTCGAATCCCAGCGTGGACAAGGCATCGATCACCCGGTAATTGCCGGTATTACGTCCGAAAAAGGTCTCAACGCCGATGATCGACACGATCACCTGGGCCGGAACGCCGTATTCCTGCTCGGCGCGGGCCAGCACGGCCTCGTGCTGGCGCCAGAAGTCCACACCCCGGGCGATGCGCGCGTCGGTGAGGAACATCGGCCGGTATTCTTTCCACTGTTTGACCCGTTCGGCGGGTTTGGAAATCGCGTCGAGAATCGCCTGTTTGCGCTGCGCCTCGCGGAACACCGCCATCAGTTGTTCGCCGGCGAAACCGTAGTCGCGGGTCATTTCACCGACGAATTCGGCCACCTGGGGCGAGCCTTCGTAATCGCCGGCCAGCGCTTCCTGCGCGCTGCCAAGGATGCCTACCAGGCCGAGCCACGGTGCGTATCGTGTCGCCCAGTCACGCATTACTTGCATTGAACTCTTCACCTTATTCAAACCTGTGCGATCCATTTGCGATGCGTATGGATCGACATCAAAACCCCAAACGCTGACAGCAGTGTCACCAGCGAAGTTCCGCCGTAGCTAATGAACGGCAACGGCACCCCCACCACCGGCAACAGGCCACTGACCATACCGATGTTGACGAAAACATAAACAAAAAACGTCATGGTCAAGGCGCCGGCGAGCAGTTTGCCGAACAGCGTCTGCGCCTGGGCGGTAATCACCAGGCCGCGACCGATCAGCAAGAGATAGATCAGCAGTAGAGCGCAAATGCCCACCAGGCCGAACTCTTCGCCGAGTACAGCGATGATGAAGTCGGTGTGGCTTTCCGGCAGGAAGTCCAGGTGCGACTGAGTGCCCAGCAGCCAGCCCTTGCCGAACACGCCGCCGGAACCGATGGCGGCCTTCGATTGAATGATGTTCCAGCCGGTGCCCAACGGATCGCTTTCAGGATCAAGGAAGGTCAGGATCCGTTGCTTCTGGTAGTCGTGCATGATGAAGAACCACATGGCGATCGCCACGGGTACGGCGGCGGCCAGCACGCTGAGGATCCAGCGCCAGCGCAACCCGCCCATGAACAGCACGAACGCGCCACCGGCCAGAATCAGCAGCGAAGTGCCCAGATCCGGCTGACGCACGATCAGAATGAACGGCACGCCAATCAGCATCAGGCTGATCCCGACGTGCTTGAGCTGCGGCGGCAGCGTGCGTTTGGACAGATACCAGGCGATGGTCGCCGGCATCAGGATCTTCATGAATTCCGACGGCTGGAAGCGGATCACCCCGGGAATGTTGATCCAGCGGGTCGCGCCCATGGCGTTGTGGCCCATGATGTCCACCACCATCAGCAGCACCACCCCGACCACATAGCCGAGCGGCACCCAACGGGCCATGAACCGTGGTTCGAACTGCGCGATGACGATCATCGATACCAGACCGATGCCGAACGATGTGGCCTGTTTGGCCAGCAGGTCCCAGCTCTTGCCGCTCGCCGAATACAGCACGAACAGGCTGCCGGCCGCGAGGATCAACAGCAGAACCAACAACGGGCCATCGATATGCAGGCGTTGCAACAGCGTCGCCCGGCGACGCATCACATCCTCGCTGGAGAGCATGCGATCGAAATTATTCTTCACGGGCCGTAGCCTCCGCACTGATAGGGCTGGCGTATTCGGCCTTCAAGCGTCCGTCCTGATCCAGCAGCCAGGCGTCCATCACCTGACGCACCACCGGCGCGGCGACGCCGGAACCGGACTCACCGTTCTCGACCATCACCGACACCACGATTTTCGGGTTGTCGGCCGGTGCAAAACCGACGAACAAGGCGTGGTCGCGGTGGCGTTCCTGAACTTTGGAACGGTCGTATTTCTCGCCTTGCTTGATCGCGACCACCTGAGCCGTACCCGACTTGCCGGCGATGCGGTATTGCGCGCCGATCGAAGCCTTGCGCGCCGTACCCCGGGCGCCGTGCATGACCTGCTGCATGCCGTGGTTGACCTTGGTCCAGTCCGACGGATCGCGCAGGACGATGTCCGGCATCGGGTTTTCATCCTTGGGCTTCTCGCCCTCGATGGTCTTGGCCAGGTGCGGACGGTTCCACACACCCTTGTTGGCCACCAGCGCGGTGGCCTGGGCCAGCTGCAGCGGCGTCGATTGCATGTAGCCCTGGCCGATCCCGAGAATCAGGGTCTCGCCCGGGAACCATGCCTGCTTGCGGGTGGCACGTTTCCATTCGCGGGACGGCATCAGACCGGGGGATTCTTCGAACATGTCCAGCGAGACCTTCTGGCCGATGCCGAACTTGTTCATGTATGCCGACAACCGATCGATGCCGAGCTTGTGCGCCAGGTCATAGAAGTAGGTGTCGTTGGACCGCATGATCGCCGTGTCGAGGTCGACGAAGCCGTCCCCGGTGCGGTTCCAGTTGCGGTATTTGTGATCGTAGTTGGGCAGCATGTAGTAACCCGGGTCGAACACGCGGCTCGACGCCGTCACCACGCCCGCGTCAAGACCGGCAATCGCTACCGCCGGCTTGATCGTCGAGCCCGGCGGGTACAGACCGCGCAGTACGCGGTTGAACAGCGGCCGGTCGATGGAATCGCGCAGCTCGGCGTACGCCTTGAAGCTGATGCCGGTGACGAACAGGTTCGGGTCGAAGCTCGGCTGGCTGACCATCGCCAGCACCTCGCCGGTGTTCGGGTCCAGCGCTACCACGGCACCGCGTCGCCCGCCCAGCGCGGCTTCGGCGGCTTCCTGCAATTTGATGTCGAGGCTCAGGACGATGTCCTTGCCCGGCACCGGATCGGTACGCTTGAGCACCCGCAACACACGGCCCCGAGCGTTGGTCTCGACCTCTTCGTAACCCACCTGACCGTGTAGCTCGGCTTCATAGAAGCGTTCGATGCCGGTCTTGCCGATGTGGTGGGTGCCGCTGTAATTGACCGGGTCGAGGGTCTTCAGCTCTTTCTCGTTGATCCGCCCCATGTAACCCACCGAGTGCGCAAAATGCGCGCCCTGCGGGTAGTGACGCACCAGTTGCGCGACCACTTCCACGCCCGGCAGACGGAACTGGTTCACCGCGACGCGGGCGATCTGCTCTTCGGTCAGCTCGAACAGGATCGGCACCGGCTCGAACGGCCGGCGCCCCTGACGCATGCGTTTCTCGAAGATCACCCGGTCTTCCGGCGTCAGCTCCAGCACCTCGACGATCACATCGAGCACTTGCTGCCAGTCGCCGGAGCGCTCGCGGGTCATGCTCAGGCTGAAGCTCGGGCGGTTGTCCGCCACCACCACGCCGTTACGGTCGAAGATCAACCCGCGGGTTGGCGGAATCGGCTGGACATGCACCCGATTGTTTTCCGACAGGGTCGAGTGGTACTCGTACTGGATGACCTGCAGGAAATACAGCCGGGCAATCAGCACACAGATCAGCAACACCACCGCAATGGCCCCGAACACGACGCGGCTACGCACCAGACGGGCGTCTTTTTCGTGGTCCTTGATGCGGATCGGCTGGGACATGAGGGCAGGATTACTTGTGGTAAGGGTGGCCGGACAACACGGTCCAGGCACGATACAACTGCTCGCCGATGAGGATGCGCACCAGCGGGTGCGGCAGCGTCAACGGCGACAACGACCAGCGCTGATCCGCGCGGGCACAGACTTCCGGCGCCAGCCCTTCCGGGCCACCGACCATGAAATTGACCGTGCGCGAATCCAGCCGCCAACGGTCGAGTTCGACCGCCAGTTGCTCGGTGCTCCAGGGCTTGCCGTGCACTTCGAGGGTGACGATCCGCTCGTTCTGCCCGACCTTGGCCAGCATGGCTTCGCCTTCCTGACGGATGAAGCGTGCCACGTCGGCATTCTTGCCACGGGTATTGAGCGGTATTTCCACCAGTTCCAGCGCCAGCTCGGACGGAAGACGCTTGGCGTATTCATGCCAGCCTTCTTCCACCCATTTGGGCATGCGTGAACCGACGGCGATCAGTCGCAGTCGCACAGCGCGTCCCTTACAGCTGGTCTTTGTTGAGCTTGGTGAAATGCTCGTGGGTGTTTTCCGGGCTGTGGTGCTTGGCATCCGCCGCACGGCTTTGCTCGGCACCGGCCCACAGGCGCTCCAGGTCGTAGAACTGACGAGCCGAGGCGGTCATCATGTGCACGATCACCAGGTCCAGGTCCAGCAGCACCCAGTCGCTGTCGCCCTTGCCTTCTTCGCCCAGCGGCTTGGCGCCCTGCTTTTTCACTTCTTCGCGAACCTTGTCCAGCATCGCGTTGATCTGGCGGTTGGACGTACCGGTGGCGATGATCATGTAGTCAGTGATGCTCTGCTTGTCGCGCACATCGATGATCTGGATGTCCTGGGCCTTGACGTCTTCCAGGGCTGCCACGGCAATCTTGACCAGTTCGTCGCCTTTCAGCGGCTCGTTGGTGTTGACCGGCTCTGGCAGCGGAGCGCTCTTGAACGTGCCTTTGCGCTTTACTTTGGTTTGGTCTTTGTCAGTCATATAAAACTCGTTTTGCTCATGTATTCGGCGTCTCGTCCCACGATGATCGTGTTACTTGAGCACGCCTTGTTCAGTTCGACGCACGATACAGACCGTGCGCATCGATGTAGGCCAGGACCGCGTCGGGCACCAGGAAACGTACCGACTTACCGCTGGCCAGCAGTTGACGGATCTGGGTGGCGGAGACCGCAAGCGGTGTCTGCCAGACGAATGCAATCTGTCCGCTCGGCCCTTTCAGGGCCAGCGGGTCGCTCACCGAACGCGCTGCCAGCAGGTTGCGCAAGGCATCCGGCGGTTCGCTGTCGGCGTCCGGGCGCTGTAGCACCAGGATGTGGCAATGCTGGAGCAACTCCTCCCAGCGGTGCCAAGTGGGCAGGCCGCAAAATGCGTCCCAGCCCAAAAGCAGAAAAACCTGGGTCTCGGCGGCCATTTCGGCGCGCAGCGACTCCAGGGTATCGATGGTCCAGGACGGTTTGTCCCGCTGCAATTCGCGGGCGTCCACCACCAGCGGCGGCACTCCGGCCACCGCACATTCAACCATTGCCAGCCGATCCTGCGCCGACACCTGCGGGGTATCGCGATGCGGCGGCCGGGCGCTGGGCATCATGCGCAGCTCATCGAGGGCCAGCGCTTCGGCGACTTCCAGCGCGCCACGCAAATGGCCGACATGCACCGGATCGAAGGTTCCGCCCAGAACGCCAATGCGCCGGGGGCGAGACTTTCTGCCGGATTTCGGCGCTTTCAGGTCGAGGTCGGACAAGTCAGACCGTCGCCTGGCCGCGCAACTGGCCATCACCGACCACGATGTACTTCTCGCAGGTCAGTCCTTCGAGGCCCACCGGGCCACGGGCGTGCAGCTTATCAGTAGAAATGCCGATCTCGGCACCCAATCCGTATTCGAAACCATCGGCGAAGCAGGTCGGGGTGTTGATCATCACCGACGCCGAGTCGACCTGAGCCACGAACTGGCGGGTGTCGGCGAGGTTTTCGCTGACGATCGAATCGGTGTGATGGGAGCCGTAATGGTTGATATGTTCGATGGCCTGGTCCAGACCGTCGACCACACGGATCGACAGAATCGGCGCCAGATACTCGGTGCCCCAGTCTTCTTCGCTGGCCGGCACGGCATCGATGATCGCCCGGGTGCGCTCGCAACCACGCAGCTCGACGCCTTTTTCGCGGAACTGGGCAGCCATCGACGGCAGGAAATCCTTCGCAACACTTTGATCGACCAGCAAGGTCTCCATCGCGCCGCAGATGCCATAACGATAGGTCTTGGCATTGAAGGCGATGCGCTGGGCTTTCGGCAGGTCGGCGTGTTCGCTGACATAGACGTGGCAGATGCCGTCCAGGTGCTTGATCACCGGCACCCGCGCATCACGGCTGATGCGCTCGATCAGGCCACGGCCACCTCGCGGTACGATCACATCGACGTACTCGGGCATGGTGATCAGTGCGCCAACGGCGGCACGGTCGGTGGTTTCCACCACTTGCACCACGGCGGCCGGCAGCTCGGCTTCGGCCAGGCCGCGCTGGATGCAGGCGGCAATCGCACGGTTGGAATGAATCGCTTCGGAACCGCCACGCAGGATCGTCGCGTTACCGGACTTCAGGCACAGGCTCGCGGCATCGATGGTCACGTTCGGACGGGACTCGTAGATGATCCCGATCACGCCCAGCGGCACGCGCATCTTGCCGACCTGAATGCCCGACGGACGGAAGCTCATGTCGCGGATCGCACCGACCGGGTCCGGCAAGGCCGCCACCTGACGCAGACCGACGATCATCCCGTCGATACGCGCCGGGGTCAGTTCCAGACGTTCCAGCAGTGCAGGCTCCAGACCGTTGGCGCGACCGGCGGCCAGATCCTGTTCATTGGCTGCCGCAAGCTCGGCGCGGGCTGCGTCCAAGGCATTGGCGGCAGCCAGCAGGGCGCGGTTTTTCTGCGCGGTGCTGGCACGGCCGATGACCCGGGAAGCTTCGCGGGCGGCGCGACCCAATCGGGTCATGTAGTCAAGAACGGACTCAGTCATGGTCTGCTGGGGTCTTGGCAAAGAGGAAAGCGGCAGATTATAGCTGTCGCGTCCCGGGACTAACAGCGGTGACGGGCGGATGGTCGAAATGGACGGCGATTTGCCGATGTTCAGCCGTAATTAAGGCTCGGATTGTTATCATCACGACCTCTTTCGCCTGGATAAACACCGTTTGCCATGTCCAATCTGACCGTTCGTGCCCACGCCGAGCGCCTGCCGATGGGCCTTCCGGACGCTTTTTTCGACCGTGACGCCCAGACGCTTGCCCGGGACCTGCTCGGCAAAGTCATTCGTCACCGGGTCGGCGACCTGTGGCTCAGTGCCCGGATCATCGAAACCGAAGCGTATTACTGCGAAGAAAAAGGCAGCCATGCCTCCCTCGGCTACACGGAAAAGCGTAAGGCTTTGTTTCTGGATGGCGGCCACATCTATATGTACTACGCCCGTGGCGGCGATTCGTTGAACTTCAGTGCACAGGGTCCTGGCAATGCGGTGCTGATCAAATCGGCCTATCCATGGGTCGATGAAATCAGCGGCCCGGCCAGCCTGGCGCAGATGCTGCTGAACAACCCCGATGCACAGGGTCGCCCGCGACCGTCGCAAAAGCTTTGCGCCGGGCAGACCCTGCTGTGCAAGGCCCTGGGGCTAAAAGTGCCGGTGTGGGATGCCAAGCGTTTCGACCACGACATACTGCTGGTGGAAGACACCGGCCCCGCGCCAGGCCACATCATCCAGACCACCCGCCTGGGCATCCCCCACGGGCGTGACGAGCATTTGATGTATCGCTTCGTTGATGCGGCCTACGCCCAGTGGTGCACCCGGAACCCGCTGCGCCGGGGTCAGGTCGAAGGACGCGATTATTTTCTGCTGTGAATTTCCCCTCTGCGGTACGCCGGTCAGGGACATCAATGAAATGGAGTGTGTTGTATGGGCCCATGGCTCGATAGCGTGACCGGGTGGCTGGCCGCCAATCCGCAGTGGCTGGCCGCCGCAGTGTTCGTCGTAGCCTGCGTTGAATGCCTGGCGATTGCCGGGCTGATTGTTCCCGGCACCGTGTTGCTGTTTGCCGTGGCAGTGCTGGCCGGCAGCGGTGCGCTGTCGTTGAGCGAAACCCTGTTGCTGGGTTTCCTCGGCGGGATTCTCGGCGACGTGATTTCGTACTTCCTGGGCCGCCACTTCCACCAGAACATCCGGCGCCTGCCGGGCTTGCGCCATCACCCGGAATGGATGGCCGGCGCAGAGACCTATTTCCAGCGCTACGGTATCGCCAGCCTGCTGGTCGGGCGTTTCATCGGCCCATTGCGACCGATGTTGCCGATGGTCGCCGGGATGTGCGACATGCCCTTCCCGCGCTTCGCGGCCGTGAGTCTGCTGGCGGCGGCGGGCTGGAGCATCGCGTACCTGCTGCCGGGCTGGGCCACCGGGGCGGCGATTCGTCTGCCATTGCCGGAGGGTTTCTGGCTGCAGGCCGGGATCGTCGCCGCCAGCATTGCGGTGATGGTCGGCCTGAGCGCCAACAGCAGCCTGCGCCGCCATCGTCGGGCAACAATCTGGATCAGCAGCATGAGCCTGCTGATCCTGATCGGTCTGTTTGTCGGTTACCCATACCTGACCGCCCTTGATCAGGGCGTCATGACCCTCGTACAGGAACACCGCAACGCGGTGCTCGACGAGGTCGCGGTGGTCTTTACCCTGATCGGCGAGTTCCGCAACATGCTGGTGTTCAGCATTTTGCTGACCGGCCTGTTGCTGCTGTGCCGCCAGTGGCGTCAGGCAATCTTCGCCGGTAGTACCCTGCTCGTCACCGCGCTGGCCAACACCGGGACCAAACTGTTTTTCGCCCGGGTACGCCCGGAAGTGCTGACCGACCCGTTGACCAGTTACAGCATGCCCAGCGGCCACGCGTCCGGATCGTTCGCGCTGTTCCTGACCCTGGCGGTGCTGGCCGGACGTGGACAACCGCCAAGAATGCGCCTGACCTGGCTGTTGGTCGGCTGCATTCCGGCACTGGCGATTGCCTTGTCACGGGTGTACCTGGGGGCACACTGGCCAACCGATGTGCTGGCCGGCGCAATGCTTGCCGCCTGTGTCTGCGCCGCGAGCCTGTGGCTGATTCAGCGCCGCTCCCCCCTTGAAGCGATGCCGCAGAAAGTCTGGTGGCTGGTGTTGCCGGCACTGGTCGCCTTGTTCGGTTTCTTCGTGTTGCGGCATTTGCCGCATACATTGTTGCGATATTCGTACTAGGCGACGGCAGACAGCGCCGAAGGTTGGGTTCTCAAGACGAACGACACTGGCACGGGGTTGTAGGCATTGTGCTCGGTGTCGTTCGGATTCCTGTCGAGGAAGTACTTGAGACCTCCCTTTGTTTCGTGTTGAAACAGCCCCAGCTTCTTCTCGACACTGACTAGCGCCACAGAAGCCGGATTGGAAGGTAAGTCGCCAAAAGACTTCAACTTCCCGGCGTAGGTTTCCAGCTCGAAGTAGCTGCCGATATTCTTGTCCACCAGAAGATGCCGGGAGCTCTGATCCATCCGCAGTCGCCAATTGAAATAGCGCCCGACAGTCTTGACGCCAAGGGTGTAACGCCCCTGATTATCCGGAACAAACTCAAACAGCAGCGGCTCCGCATCGTCATGATCCGCCAGGGTAATAATGCGCGATGCAACTTCGTCATTAAGAGAAATTTCCGCACTCAATCGTTGACCCGTCGTAATTCGCGGATGCTTTAAACGCTGCTCCATCACCTGATAGTTGATGACAAGCGGAAGACCACCCGCAAAAAGATGCCCCGTAAATGTAGTATTTTTTGCATTGGACATATAGCAACTCTCTTGTTATTTAAACCGGACAAATACTCAACCGAGACTTCACTTGTCAGTTGTCGGCACCGCAACGTCAAGCTCGCTCTTCACCCGTTTGCGCTTGCGCCGTTCAAGGACCATCGAGTCAGCGTAGTAACCTGCGCCCTTGATGATGATATCGCTATTCAGATCGACGCCTGCATGTTTGAAAATATACTTCCCGGCGATGTCATCCCAGAAAGCCCACTCATCTTCGTAAATCGTCATATCGTCCTCCTTGATGATGAAGCCCGTTTCATTCGGGTCGACTTCAAACTAGAGGAACAACAACGGACAATCAACCCGCAGAGCACTTCAAACACAATACAAAAAACAACAATACAATCAGAAAAACAATAACTACTGAAACCTTCACCCCTTCATGCCAGATTCAATCGACACATCACTGCAGAGTATTGATTTTGGCCAAGACATTTACTGCAAACACTGAAACTATTCTTACAGCGCCAATTACAATTTCCGACATTAACGTTCCAACCACTTCACCAACAGTAGAAACGGAAGGCACTTCCGAAAAATCCCCTGATCTGCGAGACCTGGACAAGTTGTTCGGTCCCCTTCGATTTGGCGAGCTGACCGTGAGCCGCCAGGAGCTTCAAGCACTTGGAGCCCGGATCAACGGCGAGCCCGTTACAGCGTCCAACACGTACTTTCCCGAGCCCGATCAGGTCTTCACCGACGGACTGGAGCTCGACCCTGTTCAGGTTGAGCAACGGATCAAGTCAATCGATGGACAAGCGCGTCAACGGGTACCGGAATTACTCTACGAAATCGTCACCCTGCGCTCTCCCGATGCAGCGCCATTGCTGCGTGAAATGCCTGCGGGCGATTCTGCTGTCGCGATGAACCAGATCAATCGCTTGCTGGCCTCCACCCAGCGCCTGGATATCCACAGGAGCCCGTTGCCCGAGCATTTGCCGAGCTGGGTGGACAAGACCAAGAGTCGCGGGATGACCAGCATGGGGGCAGGACTGCAGGCTTACGGGCTGTACAGCGCCTACATGGGCGCCATCGACGCCCTCAGGAAAGGCCAGATGGGTGAGGCACTGATCAATATCGGCGGCGGCCTCACGGAGATCACCTCACTGGGCCTGGAGTACGCACTGAGCAAGACTGGTGAACGGATGCTCCGCCAAGGCTCCATGGCCTTCGAGCAATTCGGCAAGACGTCCATGGGCAAATGGCTCTGTCGAAGTGCAGGGTTGATCGCCAGTGTGCTGACGCTGCCCTTCGATATCTACACCGCCATCAAGTCCTTCAATGATGCAGCCAAGGCTCAGGGCAAGGAGGCGCAGGATCTGTATGTCACTGGCGGACTGAGTGTGTTCAGCGGCGCATTGTCCATCGCCCTTGGCTGCGCGGCACTGATGGGATTTCAGGCCGCCGGCCCGGTGGGCATTGCAGCAGCGGCGATCATGATTGTCGGTGCCAGAGTCTATGGCGCCGTGCGCATGGTCGACGACATCGACGATTACATAGAGCTGACCGTGAACGAGCGCTGGCGTGCCGGCTGGTTTGCGTTCACCGGACAGGATCAGGACAAGGCGCTGATGGATCGCTACCTGATTGCCAAAACCACGAGCGACTACGCCAAAGCCCTGAAGACCCGCAGCCTCGGCTGGCTCGACAATGAATTCAAGGACAGTGTCGACGCGATCGTCAATGGCCGGTTCGAAGTCAAGTTGCAGCCAACCCGCATCTATCGCTACCAATGGGATGAATCGAAGGGCGAAACGCCCTACACCCTCGAAAACCTCCCCGTCATCAGTGACACAGATGACACGTATGATGCGAGGGAAGGTTTACCCGCCGCAAACGATTTGATCATCAAGGCCAAGAGTGATCCCGTCAAAGGGATTTTCTGGAGTCTTGGTGGCGGTAATGACCGCGTGCAAGGCGTGCGGGAAAAGCCGAACTTCTTCAGTTATACCGCCGGCAGTAAAAGCCTGAGCGGTGGCAACAAGGACGACTCCTTTCTGTTTCAGTCGGCATCCGAAGCGCTCTCATCCGATCCGATCAAAGTGAGTGATCTGTCGGGAGGTGACGGCACCGACCTGTTGTGGCTGCAAGGCAATCACCGACACGAAAACCATGGCCCCAATCCTCCGCGTCATATCGGTTTTGACATCGACCTGAAAAACGGCAGGCTGGCATTACACCCTGCGGATCCAGCGCTGGAACCTGTGCTGCATTCGACGCTCAAGTCCGTCGAAAGGTCGAGACCCTCGCCGGTGCGATCAATCGCGTGACCGGTACCGACGAGGCGGAAATCATTGCCGCCAATGGGGATGACGATGTTGATGCCGGGGGTGGGGATGACCTGATTTCCGTTCGCGGTTTCCATAGCACCGTCAAGGGCGGCAGCGGCAGTGACACCTATGTACTCGACCCGAGTTGCCGCAAGGTTTTCATCCACGAAGATGGCCAGGAACCCAGCAAGGTCTATCTGGGCGTAACGCTTGAAGCGATCCAGCGCTGGTACATCCGCGATGACGCTCTGGTGATCGAATCACTGCGCGACGATGACGTCCGGTCGCCGAGACGTGAACTGGCGCTAGAGGCGGTGTACCGGACTGTCGATGGCAAACGTTCCCTGCGCAACGATAAATGGGCGTTCATTACCCAGGACGGCTACCATTTGCAGCCCGTATGGCCGGCTGAAACCCCAGACCTCGCCGACTTGACCGTGAGTGTCAGTGTTCTGACCGTCGGTATGCCCGGACCCGCCCCGGTGCCGGTCAACGATCGCCCTTGTACCCTCGCGAAGAATCCGCACTCGCACTACTTCATTTCCCGTCAGATCTATCACACGATCCTGGTGGCCGCGCAAAGTGACAAACCCACTCGCAGCACTCTGTATGTCGACTACGACAGCACGGAAATCGACGAAGTCCGCGCCCTCTACACCGTTGAAAAAACAACGCCAAACGCCTTCACATTTCTCAGCTACACGAATGTCCACTTCACCCTCACTTTCGGTCATGGCGGCCTGCTTTCATTGCACGGTGCCGTGAGAGAGCGTCCGGGCAGGAAAAGTGACATGGGGGCCGGGATCATGGCCTCCGGCTGGCAAATGAATCATGCCTTGACGCTGGTCATGCGAGACGGTGTTTCCTATCGCCTCGGTTATCCCGACAACGCCTATCTCGATGATGCAAGGAACACCGGCTACCGTCAGATCCAAAGCCGCGCCTCACTGCACAAGCGCGCGGGCCAGTACATTTTCATCCGGCCTTCTGTCGAAAAGCGCACCTTGAAGACAACCCCTCAGCGGATCGATTTCAACGCTGCACCGCACAGCGCCATCTACGCACTTGAGGGTCGATCGGCGCACTACGAAATCCATCCCGCCAGCCACATGTCCATCCGGCTCTCGACCGCCCCGGCCGACGCAAGCGTCAGCGGTTCTTCGAGCTGGGCTATCTACACCGCGCAGTTGGAAGAAACCATCACCCGGCGCGAGCTCGCCATCAGCAACGACCTGCTGAAGATCGGCAGCCTTCACATTCATCTGCCGGACAGCCGCGACCCTTCGCTGCCACTGGAGAGTGTCGATGTGATTGTTTCGTCAGGACACCGTTACCGGGTCAATGCCCTGTTCGATGTCATCAGTCTTTACGCCCTCGACGCACGAGGCTGCGCCTCGACCCAAGCCATCGTCACGCTGATCGAGGAACACAGGCAGCACGATGAACTGGAGAGCGACCGAGTCCACGTTCAATACATTCGATTGCCGCAGTTCCCGTCAGGAAAGATTTTCTACCTCGCGGATTCCGGTCGCTGGCAGGTCGACAGCGACCCGACGCGTCAGATCGAGGCCGGGCAACTGGTCATCGAACAACCTACGGCCGTAAAGCCGACAGTCTGAGTGTTTTTTTCAACGTCCAGTCGTCAAGGAATGACACATGCGCCCCAAACCACCTGCTGCCTCCAACGCCCCGAAAAGCAATACGCCCGGCCAGTCTGCCCCGGGATCGAGTCGAGTGCGGCCCGACGCTGATCTGCCGTTGCTGCATCAATTGCCGTTGCCCGGGACACATCGGCCTGGGGCTACTACCGATCAAGTTCACGGCAACCGTCCTCAGGGCAACGCTGCCCCAACGAATGTCAAAATCTCCGACCTGTCCACCCTCCCCCCCGAATCGCACAGCGGGATGAACCGCTATCTGTTGAATCCGGCCTTGCTGCGCAACATGCAACCTGCGGACAACGACGGTTTTCGCTTTGTCGTCGGTCGGCGGTTCGTCGACATCAAAGACATCGGCACCGTGCATGTCGAGTTCGACGCGGGTCTTGGCACTTATCGGGCGACGGATCTTTACGGAAAACTGCCAGCGGGACCCGCGCTCTACAGAAATACCGACGATACGACCTGGAGCCCGGCCCGGCAGATGGAATTGCCAAACCCATTGAAACGCCCATTGCCCGAACCCGATCACAGCAGTGAACAAGTGCCGGCCAAACAGCTTCCGGTCTCGCCACTGTCGGCACGGGAAGCGACATCCCGACTGCTTGGCGACTCACTGCTCAAGATGTATCCGCTGCTGACTCATGGCCAACGTGTCGAGCTGCTGCGCACCTACAATCTTTCGCCAGGGCAACACATTCGGTTGCACAACGACCTGATTGCCAGCCCCCAACGGATGCCGGAGTGGGCCGAACAGCACCAATCACTCACCCTGGATGTGAACGATCCGACTCGCTTTGACACGCTGCGCCAGGAAATCGAACCCCTGCTGCTGCCCGTAAGAAACGGCAAGTTGCGCAGCGATCTGGTGGACTTCGACAAAAGTGTCAGCCGCGATTTTCTCGACGCTTTCCTGGCCACTCTCGGCTACCAGCGCAACAGCAGCGACTGCCTGTACCGCACCGACATTCCCGGCCTGTTCCGGGCGGACGAGCGCACGCCTTTCGAGTTCCACAACGACGGACGCATGCTGCCTCGCTTGAAACACCCGCGCGGCGCCACGACCGAGAAACCGATCAGCGCCACGGTCAGCCACAAGCTGGTGAAGATGTATGGCGGCAAGGGCACCGACGCTCCCGATCCGGAATACCTGCGCTACAACAGCCAAAGAAACAAATACCCCGGCAAAAAGCCGGGCGAGCCCGATAACGATTCCGGGAATTCCGATAACGACTGGTCCGATGTTTCAGACATGGAACTGGACGTCGAACGCAATTACGAGACGATCCGCCACAATCAGCAGTTCATTTTCGCCTACGTCATCGATACACGAAGGATGGAAGTGGTCCTCAACGAAGAGAACCACCTGCTCAATCTGGCTGCGCTGGAAAAAAGTGCCTGGTTTCCCGAAGACGAACTCGAAGCGTTGATTTCCACGTCGAAGCGGGGCATTGAATCGGAGCGTCTCTGGCTGCTGGACTCGACCTTCACCCGTGCGGCGAAGGTCGATGATGTCGCCGCTGAAGCCCAAAGCAGCTACATCGGCAGCGACATCGAGGCGCGGACCCACAGCGGCGTGGCCAATCAACGTGAATACGATGCCTTGATCGATGCGGTGGCCAAGGCAGGCAAGCCGATCCTCTCACTGCCGAGCGGCAAGGACTGGTTCGCCAACGACATCGTCTGGCCCGAATAACCTGAACGCGTCTTAAGCGAACAACTCGCCCTGCAATTCATCGAGCAGCGCCTGGATCGCATCCAGTCGCTGCTGTGGGTCGTCGAGTTGCAGCAGGTCGATCTTGTCTTCCTCGGCGAACGGCAGCAGATACGCCAACTGATTGGCCAGTGATTGCTGCCCGGCCGCTTCGATGCCCATGTTCAGCGCCTCGACCATCGGGTGCTCGGCCAGGGCCTTGAGCAGCGCCACCAGATCAGCGTCTTCATCCTGCAAGGGTTGCTCGGGTTCGTCGTCCAGCCACTCGACTTCGGCGACGATCAGTTGATCGCGTTGCACTTCGGTGCGCTGCACGATGAACCGGCGCCCGCCCTGCACCCGGATGCCCAGCAGTCCGTTGTCCTGCTGCTGGAAATCGGTGATGCGCGCTTCGCAGCCGACCATGGCGAAACCTTCGGGGGCGACGCCGACTTCGCTGCCTTCAAGGATGCACACCACGCCGAACCCACCGCCCTGCTTCATGCAGCGGCCGATCATGTCCAGGTAGCGTGCCTCGAAGATCTGCAAATCCAGATTGCAGCCGGGAAACAGCACCGTGTTCAGCGGAAAAAGCGGCAGACTCATAGACATTTCCTTACACCACCATCGACACCGCCAACGGCAGGAACACCGCCGTGGCCACGCCCATCAGACTCATCGCCAGCGCCGCGAAGGCGCCGCACTCATCGCTTTCCTGCAACGCCACCGACGTACCGACCGCATGCGCCGTCATGCCCAGCGCCATGCCGCGCGCCTCCGGGCTATGCACGCCGAGGCGGGTCAGCAGCGCCGGGCCGAAGATCGCGCCGATCACCCCGGTGATCAACACGAACACCGCGGCCAGCGCCGCGACGCCACCGATCTGCTCGGCTACCAGCATGGCGATCGGCGAGGTCACTGACTTGGGCGCCATGGTCATCAGGATCATGTGATCGGCGCCGAACCACCAGCCCAGCGCCACGCCCATGCCCGTGGCGACCACCCCGCCTATCACCAGCGTAGTAAAAATCGGCCAGAACAATTGGCGGATGCGCCGCAGATTCAGATACAGCGGCACCGCCAGTGCCACGGTCGCCGGGCCCAGCAGAATGCTGAGGATCTCGGTGCTCTTGCGGTACTCGACATAAGTCAGGCCGCAACCCACCAGCACACCGATCACCAACAGCATGGAGACCAGCACCGGTTGCAGGAAAATCCAGCGGGTTTTCTCGAACGCCGCCAGCACCAGTTGATAAGCCCCCAGGGTGATACCGATGCCGAACAGTGGATGGTGAATCACCGAAGCCCAGGCACCTTGCCAGTCGAACAGCATCAGGATTCCTCCGAATGCGGGGCGTGACGCTTGACCAGCCGTTGCATCAGCACACCGGCGAAGGCCATGGACAGAATCAGCGAGACCACCAGCGCACCGACGATGGCCCAGAAATCGGCGGCAATGGCCGTGGCGTAAACCATCACGCCCACCGCCGGCGGCACCAGCAGCAACGGCAGATAACGCAACAGACTGCCGGCGGCGAGATTCAGCGGCTCGCCGACTTCACCGCGCACGATCAGGAACACCAGCAACAGCAAAAGGCCGATGATCGGCCCCGGCAGCACCGGCAACAGCAAATGATTGAGGGCGGTGCCGAGCAATTGAAACAGCACCAGCATGGTCAGGCCGCGTAGCAACATCCGTCATCTCCGTCCGACATCCCGCCAAGCACGGGCCGGGCATTATAAGCACGCCTGCGCTATGGATCGGCATTCGCCAAAAGCATGGTCGGTTGACCTGAGCAAATCGTCATGATGATCTACAGTGGTTCGCAGGGCGGTCAAATCCCCCACCTGAAAAACTATAAAACCGATGAACCCAAGGAGAGTCTCAATGCCCTATGTTCCAGTTGCAGAGCTCAAAGATTATGTCGGCAAGGAACTCGGACGTTCCGAATGGCTCACTATCGATCAGGAGCGCATCAACCTGTTCGCCGAAGCCACCGGGGATTATCAGTTCATCCATGTCGACCCGGTCAAAGCCGCGCAAACGCCATTTGGCAGCACCATTGCACACGGTTTCCTGTCGTTGTCGCTGATCCCCAAACTGATGGAAGACATCCTGATCCTGCCGCAAGGCGTGAAGATGGTGGTCAACTACGGCCTGGACAGCGTGCGTTTCATCCAGCCGGTCAAGGTCAATTCCAAAGTCCGGCTCAAGGTCGACCTCGGTGAAGTGACCGAGAAGAAACCGGGCCAGTGGCTGCTCAAGGCCACCGCCACTCTGGAGATCGAAGGCTCGGACAAACCGGCCTACATCGCCGAACCGCTGTCGCTCTGCTTCGTCTGAGTGCCGGGATGCGAAGCGGCTCACGCTGTTTCGCATCCACTCCCCTCTGCCGGCTGTATAAGGTCACATAGCTGCGGCATACTCGGTCGCCTAATTGCCCGGATCCCGCTATGCGCTCACTTGCTGCTCTTGCACCGCTTGCCTTGACCCTGATGCTCACCGCTTGCGGCGATGGCGAATCGCTGTTGCCCCCGGATGCGCGCCTGCCCGATGGCGGACGCTATCGCGGCGAGCTGGTCAACGGTCTGCTGCAAGGCCAGGGCCGGGTCGACTACCCGAACGGCAGCTGGTACGCGGGCGAGTTCGACAAGGGCCAGTGGCACGGTCAGGGCGAATGGCACGGCAGCAACGGCGAGGTTTATCGCGGGAATTTCCAGCAAGGCCTGTTCGACGGCCAGGGCTCACTGACCACCCACGGCGGCAGCTACACCGGCAGTTTCAAGCTCGGCCGGCGCGAAGGCGAAGGCACCCTCAAAGAAAACGCGATGACCTATCGCGGCGAATTCAAGGCCGACCAGTATTCCGGGCTCGGCCGTCTGGAGCTGGACGACGGCAGCTCCTATCAAGGCCAGTTCGCAAACGGCAAACCCAACGGTGAGGGCCAGCGCGGCGATGCCAGCGGCAATCAGTTCACCGGCCATTTCGTGAACGGCCAGCTCGAAGGCAACGGCACCTTCAACAGCGCCGACGGCGACATCTATGTCGGCGGCTTCAAGAACAATCAGCTACACGGCAAGGGCCGCTACGAAAACGCCGACGGCGACGTCTGGCTCGGCCAGTTCAAGGAAGGCGCGCTGACCGGCAAGGGCGAGTTGATCGGCGCCGACGGCAGCCATTACACCGGCTACTTCAATGACTGGCGCTTCAGCGGTCAGGGCCGACTGAACCTGTCCGACGGCAGTTTCTACATCGGCGGGTTCGACAGCGACAGCTACGCGGGCCGAGGCACGCTGGTGCTGACTGACGGCAGCGTGCTCAGCGGCACCTGGATCAACGGCCAGCGCGTGCGCGACGCCGACGGCAAATTGCTGCCCGATACACTCGAACTCGGCCTGTTGGCCCAGGGCCGCCTGCTCGAGGAAGCGCTGGCCAATGTGCCAGCCTCGACCCCGGCGGTGGAGTTGTACTCCCTGACCCTCGGCGGCGACGGCAAACAGAGCGTGTTCCTGCGCGAATCCGATTACGTGGCCAACATGCTCGCCAGCCGCTTCGGCGCCTTTGGCCAGATCCGCCTGGTCAACCATCGCGACCACCTCGGTGACCGGCCGATGGCCACCCGCGAAAATCTGCGCCGCGCGGCGTTGACCCTGGCCGAACGCAGCGGCCCGGAAGATCTGGTGTTCATCTACCTGACCAGCCACGGCACCGCCGAACATGAACTGGTGCTCGACCAACCGCGCATGGAACTGGCCGACCTGCCCGCCGACGAACTCGCCGCCGTGCTCGCACCGCTGAAGAACCGCGACAAGATCATTGTCATCTCCTCGTGCTATTCCGGTGGTTTCATTCCGGCGCTGAAGGACGAACGTACGTTGATCATGACCGCGTCGCGCGCCGACCGGGTCTCGTTCGGTTGCTCCGAAGAAGCCAACTTCACCTACTTCGGCGATGCCCTGTTTGCCCAGGCGCTGAACCAGACCGATGATCTGGAGCAAGCCTTCAAACTGGCCAAGGCCACCGTCGCCGAGCGCGAACTGGCGGACAACTTCGAAGCCTCGGAACCGCAGATCTGGGCGCCGAAAACAGTGCTCGCCCATTGGCAGCTGCTGCGCAAGCAGCAAGCGAGAAAAGCGTTGCAAAGTGCTGCGTTGAACGACGGAGCGACAAAGAGCAACTAAGCTGAACAGTATCAAGGGAGAGACACTATGTACTTGACGCCTCAGCATGTCTTGCTTGCCGGAGCCACCGGGCTGACCGGTGAACACCTGCTCGACCGTTTGCTCAACGAACCGACGATCACTCGCGTCCTGGCCCCTTCACGCCGGCCGCTGGCCGAACACCCCCATCTGGAAAACCCGGTCGGCGACCCGCAGACCTTCCTGCCGCAACTGGCCGGTCGCGTCGACATCGCCTATTGCTGCCTCGGCACCACCATCAAACAGGCCGGCTCCGAAGAGGCGTTTCGCGCCGTGGATCTGGACATGGTCGTGGCGTTTGCCAAACGCGCCCGGGAAATGGGCGCACGGCACCTGATCGTGATCAGTGCCCTGGGGGCTGATCGCCGATCCTCGATTTTCTACAACAAGGTCAAAGGCGAGATGGAACACGCCTTGCGCGCGCAGGACTGGCCGCAACTGACCATCTGCCGGCCTTCGTTGTTGCTAGGGGATCGCAGCGAGCCACGGCTGGGCGAGCAGCTTGCCGCACCGTTTTCGAAACTGATTCCCGGCAAATACCGCGGCATCGAAGCCTGCCAACTGGCCCGGGCCATGTGGCGGCTGGCGCTTGAGGAACAGGACGGAGTGCGGATCGTCGAGTCAGATGAGTTGAGAAAGCTCGGCAAGTAAAAACAAAAAATCGCAGCCATCGGCTGCGATTTTTTTAGAGCCCGCCAGTCGCCTGAAAGCCTACGCCGATCACCGTCAGCAACGACAACGGCAACAGCAGCGTATCGAGCAACGCACTGGCCGGCAGGTCCACCCCGGGATAGCTTGGCGCCTCGGCTCCGAACCGATCCATCGCACAACACCCGCCATTCATCGCATACAGATCCAGCCGCGTGCCGGAATACACCACCGGCGCGCCGGGCTTGGCGGCATCGAGCGTGCGTGCCGTGGCGCAGCCGGTCAGTTGCAATATCAGCAGGATCGCCAGCAGCTTATTCATCGCTGCTCAGGTGATGCTCGCCCCAGCGCGGCAGCATGTCCTGGGGAATGCCCAGCAGATTGAGAATCCGCGCCACCACGAAATCGATCAGGTCATCGATGGTCTGCGGCTGGTGATAGAAGCCCGGCGAGGCTGGCAGGATGGTCACGCCCATGTTCGACAGCTTGAGCATGTGCTCCAGATGAATGCTCGAATACGGCGCTTCGCGCGGCACCAGAATCAACTGGCGACGCTCTTTCAACGTCACGTCCGCCGCCCGTTCGATCAAGTTGTTGCAGGCGCCGGTAGCGATAGCCGACAAGGTGCCGGTCGAACACGGAACCACCACCATGGCGGCCGGGGCACCGGAACCCGAGGCGACTGGCGACATCCAGTCTTCCTTGCCATACACGCGGATCTGCCCGGCGGCGGCGCCGGTGTATTCGGTGAGGAACGCCTGCATCATTTGCGGCTTGGCCGGCAGTGACACGTCCGTCTCGGTAGCCATCACCAGTTGCGCGGCCTTGGAGATCAGGAAGTGCACTTCGCGATCCTCACGCACCAGGCAATCCAGCAGACGCAAGCCGTACTGGGCGCCGGACGCGCCGGTCATCGCCAGAGTGATGCGTTCCGGGCCGTTGTTGTTCATTTCAGCGCCTCGGCGAGTTTGCCGTGCAGACCGCCGAAGCCGCCGTTGCTCATGATCACCACGTGGGTGCCGGGCTGGGCCTGGCTTTTCACGCGTTCGATGATGCCTTCCAGCGAATCGCTGACGATCGACGGCACGGTGCACAACGCAGCAGTGCCCGCCAGATCCCAACCGAGGTTGGCCGGGGCGTACCAGATCACCTGATCGGCATCGACCACGCTGTCCGGCAAGCCGTCACGGTGTGCGCCGAGCTTCATCGAGTTGGAACGCGGCTCGATGATCGCGATCAGCGGTGCGTCGCCAATGCGTTTGCGCAGGCCGTCGAGGGTGGTCGCAATGGCGGTCGGGTGGTGGGCGAAGTCGTCGTAGATGGTGATGCCGCGCACTTCCGCGACTTTTTCCATCCGACGCTTGACGCTCTTGAACGCGCTCAACCCGGCGATGCCCATCGATGGCACAACACCAACGTGACGCGCTGCCGCCAGAGTAGCCAATGCGTTGGCTACGTTGTGCTGCCCCGTCAATTCCCACTCGACGACGCCTTGGGAGACGCCCTCGAACATCACTTCGAATGCCGAGCCGTCGTCCTTCAGCAACTTGACCTGCCACTGACCTCCAGCACCGGTGGTTTGCACCGGGGTCCAGCAGCCCATCTCGATCACGCGCTGCAAGGCCGGTTCGGTGGTCGGGTGGATCACCAGGCCTTCGCTCGGAATAGTCCGCACCAAGTGGTGGAACTGGCGCTCGATGGCCGGCAGATCCGGGAAGATGTCAGCGTGATCGAACTCAAGGTTGTTGAGGATCGCCGTACGTGGACGGTAGTGGACAAACTTCGAGCGTTTGTCGAAGAACGCGCTGTCGTACTCGTCGGCCTCGATCACGAAGAACGGCGTGCCGCCCAGACGCGCCGACACCGAGAAATTCTGCGGAACGCCGCCGATCAGGAAGCCCGGGCTCATGCCGGCATGTTCCAGCACCCAGGCGAGCATGCTGCTGGTGGTGGTCTTGCCGTGAGTACCGGCAACCGCCAGCACCCAGCGACCTTGCAGCACATGGTCGGCCAGCCACTGCGGGCCGGAGACGTACGGCAGGCCTTTGTTCAGCACATATTCCACCGCCGGATTGCCGCGGGACATGGCGTTGCCGATCACCACCAGATCCGGCGCCGGATCAAGCTGCGCCGGGTCGTAGCCCTGAGTCAGCTGAATGCCCTGGGCTTCGAGCTGAGTGCTCATCGGCGGATAGACGTTGGCATCGGAGCCGGTCACGTGATGGCCCAGCTCTTTGGCCAGAACCGCCATCGAGCCCATGAAAGTCCCGCAGATACCCAGAATATGAATGTGCATAGTCGACCTCGTAAAACATGGCCGCAGGGTAGCCCAGGCAGGGGAAAACCGCATCCTCGTTTTCAGGGGGTCAAGCGCTGCGGGCGATCCCGTGCTTGCGCAGCTTTCTATAGAGCGTATTGCGGCTGACACCCAGTTGTTGCGCCGTGTGGGTCATGTGCCAGCGCGTGTGTTCCAGCGCATTGAGCAACGCCAGCCGCTCGGCATCCTCCAGCGGCTGCCCGGATGACGCTTCATCGACTTTGACCAGCAGCGGTTGTACCTGCCGGAACATCGCCGGCAGATCATCCAGCCCGATCCGCCCCTCATCGCACAACGCCGCCAGCGTTCGCAGCACGTTGCGCAACTGCCGCACGTTGCCCGGCCAGTTGAAGCCCAGCAACGCCTGGCGCGCCGGTTCTTCGATCAGGATCGTTTCACCGCCCGCCTCTTCGGCCAGCAGGAAATCCAGCAACTGTGACTTGTCACTGCGCTCGCGCAACGGCGGCAGCGCCACTTCCAGCCCATTGAGCCGGTAATAAAGGTCTTCACGGAAACTGCCGTCGCCAACCCGCTCCAGCAAATTGCGGTGAGTGGCACTGATGATCCGCACGTTGACCGCTTCCGGCTCACCGCCGATCGGCACCACTTGCCGGTCTTCAAGCACCCGCAACAGACGGGTCTGCAAGGCCAGCGGCATGTCGCCGATTTCATCGAGAAACAGCGTGCCGCCGTCGGCCTGCTGCAACTTGCCGCGCATGCCGTCCTTGCGCGCGCCAGTGAAGCTGCCACCGCGATAGCCGAACAGTTCGCTCTCGATCAGGCTTTCGGGAATGGCCGCGCAGTTGAGGGCGACGAACGCTTTGCCGGCGCGTTGACTGGCGATGTGCACAGCCTTGGCGAACGCTTCCTTGCCGGAGCCGGTTTCGCCATTGATCAGCAGTGGAACGTCACGCTCGAACACCCGCAAGGCCTTGCGGAAATCCGCTTGCAGTCCGGCGTCGCCCAGGCAAATGCCAGCCAGGCGTGGCGCCTCGGGAGCCTGAGGTTTCGGCAAGACGATGGATGGCTTGCGCGACTCGCCGCGCAGCACCGCGAACAGATGCCGTCCGTCACGGGTGCGCAACGGCCAACTGGCGCTGGCATTGGCACTCGCACGCCCCAGCAATTCATCCAGTGAACAATCGAAAAACGCCTCCACCGGTTTGCCGAGCAAACCACCGCGAATGTGCCCCAGCAGGTTCAAGGCGCTCTGATTGACCGCACTGATCCGCCCTTCCCCGTCAAACGCCAGCAGCCCTTCGCTGAACAGCCCGACAGACTCGGCCTGGAGATGGAATCGCAACAACCATTGGTTATCGAAACAGCGCAGGAAGTAGCAGCTCTCGATCATCTTCGCCGACAGATTGACCAGCGCCATGGTGTGGAACTGGCTCTGGCGCGAGACGTCATGCCGCGCAGAGGAAACATCGAGCACCGCCAGCAGTTCACCGTGCGGGTCGAACACCGGGCTCGCCGAGCAGGTCAGGCCGGTGTGGCGGCCGCGAAAGTGTTCGTCCTGATGGATGGTCAGGGCCTGACGTTCCACCAGGCAGGTGCCGATGCCGTTGGTGCCTTCACAGGCCTCGCTCCAGTCGGAACCGAGCCAGAGCCCTGCGCGTTCGAAGATCTTGCGTTCGGCGGGGGCGGTGACGCAGTTGAGGATCACCCCACGGGCGTCGGTCAGCAGCACCGCGTGGCCGGCACCGGAGAGTTGTTGATGCAGGCTGCTCATTTCGTTGCCGGCGATCTGCAACACCTGTTGCAACCGTTCGCGGCTTTCGAGGACACGACCGTGTTCGAGCACGGTCGGCGCCATGGTCAGGGCCGGGTCGAGGTGATAGTCCTCAAGACAACGCAGCCACGAGCGGGCGATCGACGGGTCGGCACCGGGGCCGTGCAGGTGCGGCTTGCCCTGGGTGACGGTGAGAACCTGTTGGGCATGGCGACTCAAATGGTTGTCGTGCATTTCTTATTATTCTCCCCGAGGCTCATCGGCCCATGCGTGAAGTGGTGCCCAGCATCCTCCAGCCAACCGGTCTTTGCAATGCTGGCAAGACCGCCTGGTCACAGGTTGTGCCAGAAGCGGTACAAACTGTCACCCGAGCTGTACCGATACCGTCACAGACGCTTGCCACTTGTCCGACAGAAATCACGCAAGGCCTTGATTTGCCTGACCTGCACGGCGGTGGCCCGACCTTTGCTCTACGCTTATAGCAAGCGCTCATGCGCGTTTCTCTAATAAGTACAAAGCCAAGGAGAACATCATCATGCGTTACGCTCACCCCGGTACTGAAGGCGCCAAAGTCTCGTTCAAGAGCAAGTACGGTAACTACATCGGCGGCGAGTTCGTCGCGCCTGTCAAAGGTCAGTACTTCACCAATACCTCGCCAGTGAATGGCCAGCCGATTGCCGAATTCCCGCGTTCCACTGCCGAAGACATCGACAAGGCCCTGGACGCCGCTCACGCCGCTGCCGATGCCTGGGGCTCGACCTCCGCCCAGGCCCGCTCGCTGATCCTGCTGAAAATCGCCGACCGCATCGAACAGAACCTCGAACTGCTGGCGATCACCGAAACCTGGGACAACGGCAAAGCCATCCGCGAAACCCTCAACGCCGACATCCCGCTGGCCGCCGACCACTTCCGCTATTTCGCCGGGTGCCTGCGCGCCCAGGAAGGCAGCGCCGCCGAAATCGATGGCAATACCGTCGCTTATCACATCCATGAACCGCTGGGCGTGGTCGGCCAGATCATCCCGTGGAACTTCCCGATCCTGATGGCCGCGTGGAAACTCGCCCCGGCCCTCGCCGCGGGCAACTGCGTGGTGCTCAAGCCTGCCGAGCAAACACCGCTGGGTATCAGCGTGCTGCTGGAGCTGATCGGCGACCTGCTGCCACCGGGCGTGCTCAACGTGGTGCAAGGGTTCGGCAAAGAAGCTGGCGAAGCCCTGGCCACCAGCAAGCGCATCGCCAAGATCGCCTTCACCGGCTCGACCCCGGTCGGCTCGCACATCATGAAATGCGCGGCCGAAAACATCATTCCGTCCACCGTGGAACTGGGCGGCAAGTCGCCGAACATCTTCTTCGAAGACATCATGAAGGCCGAGCCGAGCTTCATCGAAAAAGCCGCTGAAGGTCTGGTGCTGGCGTTCTTCAACCAGGGCGAAGTCTGCACCTGCCCGTCCCGTGCGCTGGTACAGGAATCGATCTACGACGAATTCATGGCCGTCGTCATGAAGAAAGTCCTGCAAATCAAACGTGGCGATCCGCTGGACACCGACACCATGGTCGGCGCCCAGGCGTCCGAGCAGCAATTCGACAAGATTCTTTCGTACCTGGAAATCGCCAAGGGCGAAGGTGCCGAACTGCTGACCGGCGGCAAGGTGGAAAAACTCGAAGGCAACCTGGCCTCCGGTTATTACATCCAGCCGACCCTGCTCAAGGGCACCAACAAGATGCGTGTGTTCCAGGAAGAAATCTTCGGCCCGGTGGTGAGCATCACCACCTTCAAGGACGAAGCCGAAGCCCTGGCAATCGCCAACGACACCGAGTTCGGCCTGGGCGCCGGCCTCTGGACCCGCGACATCAACCGCGCCTATCGTATGGGCCGCGCCATCAAGGCCGGTCGTGTGTGGACCAACTGCTACCACCTGTACCCGGCGCACGCCGCGTTCGGCGGGTACAAGAAGTCCGGCGTCGGCCGTGAAACCCACAAGATGATGCTCGATCATTACCAACAGACCAAAAACCTGCTGGTGAGCTACGACATCAATCCGCTGGGCTTCTTCTAAAAAACCGAGGGCGGTGCCGAGATTTCGGTACCGCCCTTTTCATCCCGATGACTACTCCCTGGCCTGGCCGCTCTGGCACGGGCCTTGCGTACCCGTCATTCAGGATTTGCGTGAACACTGCCGCTGCGTGAACAGCGCCCACCCACTCAACCTCTGCACCCGAAAGTCCAACAGATCGAACAATAAAAAAGACAGAGAGGACTTATGACTTCCACCACACAACTCAAACCCACACTCGGCACCCTGCATCTCTGGGGCATTGCCGTCGGCCTGGTGATTTCCGGCGAATACTTCGGCTGGAGTTACGGCTGGGGCACGGCGGGAACCCTGGGTTTCCTGGTCACGGCCCTGATGGTCGCGACCATGTACACCTGCTTCATCTTCAGTTTCACCGAACTGACCACCGCGATTCCCCACGCGGGCGGGCCGTTCGCCTACAGCCGCCGAGCCTTTGGCGAGAAAGGCGGATTGATCGCCGGGATCGCCACGCTGATCGAGTTCGTGTTCGCCCCGCCAGCCATCGCCATGGCCATCGGTGCCTATCTCAATGTGCAATATCCGGAACTTGATCCGAAAGTCGCGGCGGTCGGCGCGTATTTCGTGTTCATGACCCTGAACATCCTCGGCGTCAGCATCGCCGCGACCTTCGAACTGGTGGTCACCGTGCTCGCCGTCGCCGAACTGCTGGTGTTCATGGGCGTCGTTGCACCGGGCTTCAGTTTCAGCAACTTCGTGCTGAACGGCTGGTCGGGCGCCAATGAATTCACGATGGGCTCGATTCCCGGCATTTTCGCCGCCATTCCCTTCGCGATCTGGTTCTTTCTCGCCATCGAAGGCGCGGCCATGGCGGCCGAGGAAGCCAAAGACCCGAAACGCACGATTCCCAAGGCTTATGTCAGCGGCATCCTGACCCTGGTGTTCCTGGCCATCGGCGTCATGGTGATGGCCGGCGGCGTTGGCGACTGGCGTCAACTGTCGAACATCAACGACCCGTTGCCTCAAGCGATGAAAGCAGTGGTCGGCAACAATTCGACGTGGATGCACATGCTGGTCTGGATCGGCCTGTTCGGGCTGGTGGCGAGTTTCCACGGGATCATCCTCGGTTACTCGCGGCAGTTCTTCGCCCTCGCCCGGGCCGGTTATCTGCCGAAAAGCCTGGCCAAACTCTCGCGTTTCCAGACGCCGCACCGGGCGATTCTGGCCGGCGGCGTGATCGGCATCGCGGCAATCTACAGCGACGGACTGGTCAATCTGCAAGGCATGACCCTGACGGCGGCGATGATCACCATGTCGGTGTTCGGCGCCATCGTGATGTACATCATCAGTATGCTCAGCCTGTTCAAACTGCGTAAAACCGAGCCGAACCTGGAACGCACCTTCCGCGCGCCGGGCTATCCGATGGTGCCGGCCATCGCGCTGTTCCTGGCGGTGGTGTGCCTGGTGGCGATGGCCTGGTTCAACACGCTGATCGGTTGTGTGTTCCTCGGGTTCATGGCCGCCGGTTACCTGTACTTCCAGCTGACCGCCAAGCAACGCTCCGAAGCACCGGCAGACGCTATGCTCGAAGGTATCTAAACGCTAACTGAGCTGCACCGGCATCGGGCCTCGAGCTCGGTGCCCGCACTAAAAGCATTCATTCAGGAGGAACGCGCCCCATGGCCGCATTTGCCCATACCGTCGGCGCCCAGACCTATCGCTTCGACAGCCTGAAAGACGTGATGGCCAAGGCCAGCCCGGCGCGCTCCGGGGATTTTCTGGCCGGCGTCGCCGCGCTCAACGATGGCGAGCGGGTGGCCGCGCAAATGACGCTGGCCGACATCCCGCTGACACATTTCCTGCAGGAAGCGCTGATTCCCTACGAATCCGATGAAGTCACCCGACTGATCATCGACAGCCATGACAAGCAGGCCTTTGCGGTCGTCAGCCATCTCACCGTTGGCGGCTTTCGCGACTGGCTTCTGAGCGAAGCGGCCGACGAGTCCAGCCTGCGGGCCCTCGCCCCCGGCCTGACGCCGGAAATGGTCGCGGCAGTGTCGAAGATCATGCGCGTGCAGGATCTGGTGCTGGTGGCGCAGAAGATCCGCGTCGTCACCAAGTTTCGCGGCACCTTGGGCCTGCGTGGACGGTTATCCACAAGGCTGCAACCCAATCACCCGACCGACGAACCGTCCGGCATCGCCGCGAGCATTCTCGACGGTCTGTTGTACGGCAACGGCGATGCGATGATCGGCATCAACCCGGCCACCGACAGCATCGCCTCGATCTGCGCGATGCTGGAAATGCTCGACGCGATCATCCAGCGCTACGACATTCCGACCCAGGCCTGCGTGCTGACCCACGTCACCACATCTATAGAAGCGATCAACCGTGGGGTGCCGCTGGATCTGGTGTTCCAGTCGATTGCCGGCACCGAAGCGGCCAATGCCAGTTTCGGCATCAATCTGAATATCTTGCAGGAAGGCTATGACGCCGGGCTGAGCCTCAATCGCGGCACGCTCGGGCAGAACCTGATGTATTTCGAAACCGGCCAGGGCAGTGCGCTGTCGGCCAATGCCCACCACGGCGTCGATCAACAGACCTGCGAAACCCGGGCCTACGCCGTGGCGCGGCATTTCAAACCGTTCCTGGTGAACACCGTCGTAGGATTCATCGGCCCGGAGTACCTCTACAACGGCAAGCAGATCATCCGCGCCGGCCTCGAAGACCACTTCTGCGGCAAGCTGCTCGGCGTGCCGATGGGCTGCGACATCTGCTACACCAACCACGCCGAAGCCGACCAGGACGACATGGACACCCTGCTGACCCTGCTGGGCGTGGCGGGGATCAATTTCATCATGGGCATCCCCGGCTCCGACGACATCATGCTCAACTACCAGACCACTTCGTTCCACGACGCCCTCTACGCGCGTCAGACCCTGGGCCTGAAACCGGCGCCGGAGTTCGAGCAGTGGCTGGCGAACATGGGCATCTTCACCCAGGCGGACGGCAAGGTCCGCTTCGGCAACAACCTGCCGCCGGCCTTCCGCCAGGCGTTGGCGCAACTGGGATGAGTCAGATGGAAAAACCGCCCGTCGATCCACAAAACCCCTGGCTTGAGCTGCGCCGCCTGACCCCGGCGCGGATCGCTCTCGGCCGCACCGGCACCAGCCTGCCGACCCGCGCGCAGCTGGATTTCCAGTTCGCCCACGCTCAGGCCCGTGATGCGGTGCATTTACCCTTCGACCATGCAGGGCTCAGTGCCCAACTGACGGAGCGTCAGCGTGACAGCCTGCTGCTGCACAGCGCGGCTGCGGATCGCAACAGCTACCTGCAACGCCCGGACCTGGGGCGCAAATTGAGCGATCAATCGGCGCAAGCCCTGCGTGAATACGCCCTGGCGCATCCGGGCGGCGTGGACCTGGTGATCGTCGTGGCCGACGGCCTCTCGGCACTGGCGGTGCATCGGCACACCCTGCCCTTTCTCACCCGTCTGGAAGAACAGATGACCGCCGACGAATGGTCGACCGCGCCGGTAGTGCTGGTAGAGCAAGGCCGAGTGGCGGTTGGCGATGAAATCGGCCAATTGCTGGGCGCAAAAATGGTCGTGATGCTGATCGGAGAGCGCCCCGGCCTCAGTTCGCCGGACAGCCTCGGTTTATATTTCACCTACAATCCAAAGGTCGGCCTCACGGATGCCTACCGCAATTGCATCTCCAATGTGCGGCTGGAGGGCCTCAGCTACGGCATGGCGGCCCATCGCTTGCTGTATCTGATGCGTGAAGCCTGTCGGCGACAACTGTCGGGCGTCAATCTGAAGGACGAAGCGCAGGTTCAGACGCTGGAATCGGAAGCCGGTGCAGATATGAAGAGTAATTTCCTACTCGATCCGCCCCCAGCCTGAACCGTTTCCGCATTGCGTTTCTGCGCCGGTTTCAGGCAGGATCGATGCACGGCCGCACGGGTTTCCCATCGCCGTCAGAGCAGTTGAAGACAGCCACTTGAAGACGAGACCTATCATGCGGATTATTCAAGCGACCCTCGAACACCTGGACCTGCTGGCCCCGCTGTTCGTCAAATATCGCGAGTTCTACGGTTCCCTGCCCTATCCGGACTCGTCCCGGGCATTCCTTGAAAAACGCCTGCGGCGCAAGGAATCGGTGATTTACCTGGCCCTGGCCGATGACGACGACAAGAAGCTCATGGGGTTCTGTCAGCTCTACCCGAGCTTTTCCTCGCTGTCGCTCAAGCGTGTGTGGATCCTCAACGACATCTACGTCGCCGAAGACGCCCGCCGCCAGCTGGTCGCCGACAACCTGATCCGCACCGCGAAGAGAATGGCCAAGGAAACCCAGGCCGTGCGTATGCGCGTATCCACCAGCAGCAACAACGAAGTGGCGCAGAAAACCTACGAATCCATCGGATTCAAGGAAGACACCGAGTTCAAGAACTACGTGCTGCCGATCAGCGACGAACTCTGATTTTTTCTAACAATGCGCAAGCCGGCCATCGTGGCGAAGGAGCAAACCTCCTCGCCACCAAGGCTGGCGCCTCGTTCCCCCCTCGAAACGCCCCGCTACAAAACCAACGCGCTTTTCACCTATCAGCTCGTATAATCCTGAGCTTTCCGGCTTGTAAGAAAAACTACACCCGCTTGTAGGCTTACACCGAATCATCCGCACAGGCCTGCCGAGTCGGGCCGTCACCACAGGTGCCCACATGGATTTCAACCCGATCGACCTCATCCTGCATCTCGACGTCTATCTCGACATGCTGGTGAACAACTATGGGACCTGGATCTACGCCATCCTGTTTCTGGTGATCTTTTGCGAGACCGGCCTGGTGGTCATGCCATTCCTGCCGGGTGATTCGCTGCTGTTCATCGCCGGCGCCGTTGCCGCAGGTGGCGGCATGGACCCGGTGCTGCTGGGCGGCCTGCTGATGCTGGCGGCGATCCTCGGTGACAGCACCAACTACGTGATCGGACGAACGGCCGGCGAAAAACTGTTCAGCAATCCGAACTCGAAGATCTTCCGCCGCGACTATCTGCAACAGACTCACGACTTCTACGACAAGCACGGCGGCAAGACCGTAACCCTGGCGCGCTTCCTGCCGATCATCCGCACCTTTGCGCCGTTCGTCGCCGGTGTCGCAAAAATGCCTTACGCGCGTTTCTTCGGTTTCAGCGTGTTCGGCACCGTCCTGTGGGTCGGTGGTCTGGTGACATTGGGCTACTTCTTCGGCAACGTACCGTTCATCAAGAAAAACCTGTCGCTGCTGGTCGTCGGCATCATCCTGCTGTCGCTGGTACCGATGATCATTGGCGTGGTTCGCAGTCGTTTCGGCGGCGCCAAAGCCCAATCGAACTAAGTCGATGTGGTCGCTGAGCGCCTGGCGACGCCGGCGCATCCTGGCAAAGCACCCGATTGCCGATGATATGTGGCAGCGGGTGCGCCACCACCTGACCTTTCTCGACGGCATCAGCGCCGAGGAGGATCAGTGGCTGCGCGAAACCAGCGTCCTGTTCCTTGAAGACAAACACCTGACCGCCCTGCCCGGTGTCGAGCTGCATCAGGAACAACGCCTGCTGCTCGCCGTCCAGGCGCAATTGCCGCTTTTACACCTCGACGATCTGAACTGGTATCAGGGTTTTCACGAAATCGTCCTCTACCCCGACGACTTCCTCAGCCCCCAGCGCCATCGCGATGCCAGTGGTGTGGAACACGAATGGGACGGCGAACACAGCGGTGAAGCCTGGCAGCAAGGGCCGATCATCCTCGCCTGGCCCGGGGTGATGGCCAGTGGTGGCTGGGAAGGCTACAACCTGGTGATCCACGAACTGGCGCACAAACTCGACATGCTCAATGGCGACGCCAACGGCCTGCCGCCGCTGCATGCCGACATGCGAGTCAGCGACTGGGCCCAGGTGATGCAAGCGGCCTACGACGATCTCAACCGCCAGCTCGACCGCCATCCCGACGCCGAAACCGCCATCGACCCGTATGCCGCCGAGAACCCGGCCGAGTTCTTCGCCGTCACCAGCGAGTACTTTTTCAGCGCCCCGGATCTGCTGCACGAGGCTTATCCACAGGTGTATGCGCAGCTGCGGCTTTTCTATCGACAGGATCCGCTGGCACGACTGAAGCAACTTCAGGCCACGGACCCGGTCTATCAGGCACACGAGTAAGGCCTGGACGACCTTCGGTGCATGGCATCGCGGGTGGAATATGCCTATAATCGCCGCCACTTTTTGGTCAATCCGGCCAAGTGTTTTGGTCTACTAACGGGGGCAACGCCCAATGAGCTACAGCAAGATTCCGGCTGGCAAAGACCTGCCGAACGACATCTACGTCGCGATCGAGATCCCGGCCAACCACGCGCCGATCAAATACGAAATCGACAAAGACAGCGATTGCCTGTTCGTTGACCGTTTCATGGCCACCCCGATGTTCTACCCGGCCAACTACGGTTACATCCCGAACACCCTGGCTGACGACGGTGATCCCCTGGACGTGCTGGTCGTAACCCCTTACCCGGTTGCTCCAGGTTCGGTGATCCGCGCTCGTCCAGTCGGCATCCTGAACATGACCGACGACGGCGGCGGCGATGCCAAAGTCATCGCAGTCCCACACGACAAGCTGTCCCAGCTGTACGTGGACGTGAAGGAATACACCGACCTGCCAGCCCTGCTGATCCAGCAGATCGAGCACTTCTTCGCGAACTACAAAGATCTCGAAAAAGGCAAATGGGTGAAAATCGAAGGCTGGGCCGGTGCAGACGCCGCCCGCGAAGCGATCACCAAGTCGGTTGCTGCCTACAAAGGCTAAGCCTCGCGACCTGCGACACGCTTGAAGAAAACCCCGGTTGATCCGGGGTTTTTTGTGCCTGACTGGCAGGGGCTTAAACAGCTTGTTTATGGCTGCCTACAGAAAAGTTTTAGTGTGTGTAATTTCCCACAAGTACGTCTTACATCCCGTCGCAAAATTTGCCGCGATTTTGAACGCCAGGTTTATTCAAACCGCTCTAGGCCGGCCGTAGACTCGTGTTTATGAGAAAGAACACTAGCGGTCCAAGATTCAAGGCGCTCCTGGAAGCTGCGAATATCACCACCACGGGATTCGCAAAGTTCTGGGGCACGGAAGCCCAAAACGTTCATAACTGGTACACCCGGGGCGTACCCGCGTACCGCATGGAAGAAGTCGCGCGCCTGCTGTCCGTCAACAGCCAATGGCTGAAAACCGGTGAAGGCCCGAAAGAAGCGCCGCACCTGTACACCGCCGGCGACACGCTGGATGCACAGGCGATTCAGGGCGTCTATACGGTGCTCGAATCCACCGACATCGAACTGCCGCTCTACAAGGAAGCCCCGACGGCCCCTGGCTCCGACAAGACCCATGTCATCAAAGACCCGGAGCAAACCATCCGCCTGCCCCGCAGCCACCTCGAAACCCTGGAAATCCGCCACACCGACGCCATCTGCACGCACATGATCGGCAACAGCATGGCCGAGAAGATCGAAGACGGCTCCACCCTCGCCATCGACCGCGGCCTCACCCAGGTGGTGGACGGCGAAATCTACGCCATCGAACACGACGGCATGCTGCGCATCAAATACCTGCACCGCATGCCCGGCAATGCCCTGCGCCTGCGCAGCCACAACAGCGCCGAATACCCGGACGAGATCTTCCGGGCAGCGCAGATCGAAGAACAAAGGATTCATGTGTTGGGGTGGGTGTTCTGGTGGTCGACGCTAGGCAAGCGGCGGCCGGTGGTGCCGTTTCTCTGAGGTTACTGCTGTTGTGGGAACTCGCCGGCTGGCGATGAGGCCCGGAAAATCAGTACAAATCCCGAATTTGTTCTGCTGCGGTCGCTCTAAACCGCACTTCAGGCTGGGAATCCCCGGCAAAACTCAGTATCCTGCGCCCCACATTCGCGCATCGACCGCCCTGCGGCCCAGATGACGCCTGACGCGGCAGACCACTGTCTGACCAAGTCCCACAGCCGGACGCAAGATCCGGGTGTACGTTTTGAAGGCTGGCGCGGTTTACCAAAAATAAACCAAGCCAGTCCCCGAGAAGCCGGCCACAAGCCGGCTTTTTAATGCCTGTTGGAAAAGTGATTTTCGAGAGGCGTTCAGACAATTGCTGATCAACACCAAATTGTGCAGCAGGTACTTGCACAATTGTTCAGCGAAAAGGCTCTTGGCAACTTCGATGCTTAATCCACTACAAGGACGTTCAAGATTGCTCCCATCTGCCCTGAATTCACGCCTGAAATCCGTCGGACTGGTTTCGACCATATGCCTCTGCCTGACAGCTTGCGTGGGAGTAGGCGTTTCCCTCCCTGAAAAAACCACACTAAAAACCGACGCCTACAGAGCACAAAGCTACCGCTCGATTCCCCCACAGATCACCAGAACAGTAAAATCGACACCCGCTCGAGAATGGTGCGGAATTACTGTCTGGGCGCTGGTAGTTCCGGTGCCGTTGAAGCTGCCGGTGTGCACGTCGTACTTCGAACAGTCCTTCGGCAAAGACGAGTTCGGAAACGAAGCCGTTCTGCTCAACACCCAGCAAAAAGTGCCATCTCCGCTATACGCTTGTGGCCCATTCATGGTGCTGGGACCAATCGTTCACGGATATGAAGGCAATGCACTGTGCGGCGTTTTTCCCGATTGACTCACGGATAACTAAACGACTTCACCAACGTCAACTCCCCCACCGCCCGCATCGGCACCAGGAACGTCTCCATCTTCTCGCTCGGCGTCCCTTCCTCGGTAATCACCGTCACCTGCGCCGTGGTCAGCGGCTGCACCGCCTCCTCCCCGCCCTCGTCATCACCGCGATAACCACCGCCGAAGTAGTTCACATACACCAGATACTGCCCCTTGATCGGCGCCGGCATGGCGAAGATTTCCGGGCCGTAACCGGTGGTCACGTCAACGTCCAATGCAGCGCCGTTGGGGGCGACGCGGTTGCCGTACCAGATGTGCGCGCCGTCCGGTGTGACCAGGTGCAAGTCGAGGTCGGTGCCGTCGCTGTCCCAGGACAGCAGCACGCGCAGTTTGGCCGGGGTGGCGCCGCCGCTGACGTTGAGGAATTGCGTGCGGTGGCGTTGCTGGCCGTCGGGGCTGCGGACTTCGACGCTGTTGCTGCCGTTGGGGAACGAGAATGGGCGGTCGAAGCGGCCGCTGTCGTCGATTTTCAGCGGCATGCTGACGCCATTGACGATCAGCCGGCCGGGCTCTTTGTTTTTCGGTGTGGCTTTGATTTCGCCGCTGATGCGTGCGGTGTTGGCCTGGCCGACCGGGGTGTTCACCGAGGAGGCCGGGTAGTTGACGGTCTGGCGGAAGTTTTCGCCGTCGCCCTCGGGCGCGCCGCTGCGCCAGCCGCCGATCGGGGTGTCGAGTTTGACGCTGTCGGCGGCCATCGCCATCGGCAATGCATTGAGCGCGCAGAGCAACAGCAAGACCTGTGGATAACGGAGTGTCATGGTCTATTCCAGCAAAAGGTGACGGGCGAGCCCTTCGATATAGGTTTCATCCTGGCCGTTGGGGTGTGCTTCAAAGGCCAGGTGCAGGTATTCGTGAGTCAGGTCGAGGCGATCCTGCAAAGACAGCACGCCGCGCACGTAGATGCGCTGACGTTCGCGGTCGACGAAGGGTCGTCCGAAGGCGAGTTTGCAGACGGCGAAAGTGCTGACTTCGTTGTAGCCGGTTTCGCTTTCCAGCCTCGGACGCCAGCCGCGCCGTTGTTTTTGCAGCCAGTCTTGCGCAGCGGGCAACGCTTCGCAGGACGCCACCGGGTTGTCCCAACGGCTAAGGCTGGCCCGGCGATAGGCGTGCAGCAGAATCGCGTCGTAGCGCTGGCCGGCATTGGCTTGTTCGACGGCTTGCTGCCAGGCAAGTTTGTCGGGGCCAGGTTGATCGGAGTGATAGGTGACGGTGCTGCCGGCCAACACCAGATCCGCCGTCCACGCCGCAATGCTGCGCGACTCGGCGGAGGCCGGACGCGGTGCGACCCGTTGGCGGGTGCTGCTGTCATCGATGCTCAGGCATTCGCCGTTGCGCGTGGCGTTTTGCAGCAGATACGTGCGGATTGCCACGGCCAGTGCTTTGGCGGCTTCGGCGGGTTCGGGTTTGGCTTCACGCTCCAGCACACGGGCGACGTACTCTTCGCGATCCAGCCGAGCAACAAGCTTGTCGTTGAGCAGAAACAGTTCGCCGTCGCTGTGGATATCCAGCGCATTGCCATTGGCGAATTCCACGCGGTAATCGCCCTGCAACGGGCCGGAACTCACCACTCGATCACCGACCAGAACCCGCGAAACCGGATAACGCGAGAACAATCCCACCTCAACACAACGCCCCGCCTCCGCCGGCCACGATGCGGGCAACACCGTCGCCAACGCCGAACCGTAATGCCGCAAAACCATCTGACTGGTACCCCGGCCACCGGCCCAGATCGGCGAGCCGTCCGCGGTCCAGCCGGCGAATCCGCCCTGACGTGATTGCGGGTCCAGATCGCCGAGCCAGCTCCAGGTTTTCACCCGCAAGCGGCCACCCAGTTCACCGACGACATTGCCGTCCGCCGCGTTCAGCACCACGTCGAGCAGCACACGGCGCATCTGATCCTGAGCCGGCAACAAAGACAAAACCTTCAGCAAGTCAGCCACGGAAACCCGAGTAGCCGGTTGCACCGATGGCAGGTCCAGCAACCACGACGGCGCCTGTCGCGCCTGCCAATAGGTTTTCCAATCGCCAGCGGTTATGCCCAACCGCGCCGGCTCGAAATACAGCCCGCAGGATTTCACCAGCGCCTGATCACGTTCGATCTTGCCGCCCGCGGTGCAGCAATAGACTTCTTCCTTCGACTGCCCGCGGCATTCATACGCCGGCTCTTGCGCGCCGGTATCCACCAGCCACGCGTAAACGAACATCTTCCACAGACTGCCCAGCGGCGTATCCAGAGACGAAGGCAGCGGCTCGCGAGCGGTCAGTTGCGTGGTGTTCAGCGACAGCAACTCGCCCTTGTAGGCCATGCGCAACGGTTCATCCTGCGCCGTCGCCAGCGCAGGAATCACACACATCAGCAGCCACAGCAGCGGCCGTGGCATGTCAGTTGACCGTGACCTGACCGAGGGCGGCTTTCGCTTCCTGGGCCTGATGCTGCGGCGCGTAGACCTGAGTGAAGCGCACCGGCGGCAGATTGAACTGGCCTTTCTGCGAGAACCGCACCAGATGCCGCAGACGCAATTCACCGCTCAGCGCATCCACCGGCACGGCGTAGGCCAGTTGGCCCGGTTCGAACCGTGCTTTCTCCAGCGCGGTCGGCTCGGTGCCGTCCTTGCCCTGCAGCTTGATGCCCCACGTGGTGCGCTCGACATCCGCGCCCGGCGGCAGCGGCACTTCGAGCATGCCGTAGCGCAGCGGTTTCGGTGCCTTGCTGGTGAGGATCACTTCGTCCAGGTACAGGCTGTCGCTGGACAGCGGCTTGGTGCCGACCGGCTCCAGTTTGAAAGTGAAGGCTTCGTCACCCGGCACCAGACGCGACAGACGACGAGTGATGGTCACCGCCATCGGATCAACCGCCGGTTGCTGGGTCTGGAAGCTCAGCGCGGCACGCAACGGACGCTCCTGAGTACCCGACACCGACAACACGCTCGGCACCGGCGCCGCACCCTGCCACGTCCAGTACATCTCGCCGGTCGCTCCGTAGTTTTTCTTCCAGCCTTCGCCCGGAGCCAGCGCGATGGTCGGCGAGGCCTGAGCGATGCTGCGTTGCAGCCAGGTCAGCGCCAGCGCGCGTTCGAGGGTCGATTGCTGCGGCAACAGGCGTTGCAGCAGCGCGTTCGCACGAGCCTGATCGAACGGTTGCAGCGACAGGTTCAGCGCTTCGATAAACGGCTGCGAACTGACCGACAAGCGCTGTTGCGCAGCGCCCAACTGACGATTGAATGCTTCCGGCAGAGCAACTTTCGACTGGGTGGCCAGCGATGCGGTCAGGACCCGCGCCGCCGCCAGACCGAGCGCCGAATCCGGATCGCTCATCACCAGACTGTCCTCACCGTCGTCCATCAGGTTCGCGGCATTGCCCTCACCGGCCTTCGCCAGATCGTCCATCAAACCGCTGAGCAGCGTGTTGACCGGCAGATGCATCTGCTTGGCGAACGACAGGATCAGCGCCCGTTGCAGCAACGGCGTGTTCGGCGCCTGCTTGGCGTAAACCTCCAGCACCCGCTGCCAGTGCTCCGGCGGCAGGGTCAGATCCAGCACTTGGCTGGCGTTCCAGTCGGCGTAGTAGGCGTAAGCGGTGAGGAACGCATCCGGTTCACCGTCGAAGCCCCACCAGGTGAAGCTCGCCGACGGCCCGGCCATTTGCACCAGGCGCAGACGGCTGTTCTGCATGATCAGACGCAAGCGGTCGCGGATCTGCGGGCTCGACGCCAGCGACGGATAAGCGATGCTCAGCGGCAGCAAGCGGCTGGCGGTCTGCTCGACGCCGCCGTACGGATAGCTCAGCAGATCGTCGAGGGCGGAACGGAACAGCGCTTGCGGACTGTCATCCAGACGCAGGCGAATGTCGGTGGCGTCCGCCGGCAGAGTCAACGGCGTGTCGCCGCTGGCCACGTCGAGGCTCTGAGTCTGCGTCACTTGCCAGCCTTCTCCGGTCGCGGTCAGGCGCACAGCGAGGGCGTCGGCGGTCTTGCCGTCCTGCACCAGTTCGGCGGTCCATTCGCCGGTGGCCAATGCGAAGGCCGGCAGCGGCAGGTAGTTGATGCCGTTGTTGAGCGTCACCGGCAGGCGCTGTTCGGCGCCGGCGTAGTGCGTCACCAGTTCAGCCTTGACCGGTTTTTCGGCCTGGCTGAAGGCGAACACGCCGAGTTGCGGCTGATCGCCCTTGCGGAATTTGCTCGGCCCGCTCCACTTCAGGTACAGCGGTTTTTCCGAGCGCACGAACTGCTTCTTCTGCCCGACCTGACCGTCATCGGCAATCGCCCGCGCGGTAATGCGCCAGCGGGTCAGCGAGTCCGGCATCTTGAAGGTGAAGCGGGTCTTGCCGTCGGCGTCGGTCAGCAACTCTGGCTGCCACGCGGCGGTATCGACGTCTTCGCGGCGCGGCCGCTCCAGCACTTTTACCCCGCGTTCGCTGCGGTTGGCCTTGCCCGGTGCGCCCGGGCTGCCCGGCAATGCCACGTCGTAGCTGATGAACGACAGGCTGGCGCTGGTACGCACGTTGTTGCGGCGCGGGTGATAGAAGAACTGGTCGATGGTCGGCGCGACTTCCGGTTGCAGCGCGTAGACCATTTCGTCGACCACGCTGACCGTCAGGTGCGCCGGCACTGCCTTGCCGGCGAACTGCGTGGTCAGGTCGACCGTCACGGTATCGCCCGGCTGATAGGTCTCTTTGTCAGTCTTGATTGCCACGTCGATCTGCGGCGCGACGACCTTGATCCCGGCGTTCTGGAAGCTGTACTGACCGCCCTTGGTGTAGAGCACGGAGAACGTCAGGTTCGGCGCAAAGTTGTCCTTCACCGGGATGCGTGCGCGGTATTGGGTGTCGCTGAGTTTTTCCAGTTTCAGCCAGTCGCCGCCCTTGGCCAGCAGCGCGGTGGCTTCGACCTTGTCGCGCTCCAGCGACAACAGGGCATCACTCACCGGCTCCGGGAAAGTGATCAGCGCCAGCGCTTCGTCGCCGGCCTTGTACTCAGTTTTGTCGAGGACGATTTCCACGGTGCCCGGCACCGCCTTGACGCCGTCGCCGGTGACCGAATGGCCGGTCGCACCAAGCACTCGACCGTGCTGATCTTTCAGCGACAGGTTGTAGGTGCCCGGGCGATCGAACGCCACGCTGAAACCTTTGTCTTTCGCCGCCAGTTTGCCTTCGCCGGTGGTCTGGTCTTCCAGACGCACCCAGCTGTAGCTGCTCGGCACAACGGCCTGAGCCTGTTCGCTGCCACCTTCGTTGGCGTAGCTGAACGCGACCTTGTCACCCACCGCGCTGAAACGCTGCGGCGCAGTCAGGCGGAAGCTGGCGGCGCCCCGGTCGATGAGGATTTCCTTGGTGGTCTTGACCCGATACGCCGCACCATCGCTGGCGAACACGGTGAGCATGTAGCGGCTCGGTTTGTCGGCGGCCGGCAGGTCGAGGGTCGCGTTGCCTTTGCTGTCGGTGGTCAGTTCGGTGCTGGTCAGCTCTACCGGGAATTGCCCGAGGTATTGCAGCTCGTTGTCGACCATCGACAGTTGCTGGGCGCGCAGGCTCAGGGTCAATTTGGCGTTGGCCACCGGTTTACCGTCCGGGTACAGCAGCACCAGACTGCCCTTCACCGGTTCGCCGGTGCGGTAATCCTGCTTGGCCAGATTCAGCGAAATTTCGAAGTGCGGCTTGATGTACTCCGCCACACGGAACGCGCTGCTGTAGGCCTGATCCTTGTAGTTGAAACGCAGCTCGTAACCACCGGCCACCGCGTTGTCCGGCAACTGGAAACGGCCCTGGGTGCCGGCCTTCGAATCGAGTTTCAGGTCGAGCCGCTGCAACTCGGTACCGGTCGCATCGAGCACGCTGACATTGACGTCCGCCGCACCCGGCAATACCGAGTCCCGCGCGTTCTTGAATTCGCGGCCGACGATTTTCAGCGACACCCAATCGCCCGGGCGATACAGCGGCCGGTCGGTGAAGGCGTAGAGTTTGGTGTCGTAGATTTCGCTGTCGTAATAGAAGTTTTCCGAGACGAACACGCCGCCCTCTTCGTCCTCGCCGATCACGAACGAACGCTCCGGGCTGACGTGTTTCAGGCGCAGCAAACCATCGGTATCGGTGGCGCCACTGCTCATCACGCCGAGGCCGTCGGTCCACAGCACATTGACCTTCGGCACCGAACTGCCTTCGTGTTTGCGCGCGGCCCACACCAGCAACTCATCACCAGCAATCTTGCTCACCGCGACGGTGTTGGAAACGAAAACCATGGTGGTCGCGCGGTACTTGCCGATCAGCGCTTCAACCAGGTACAGGCCCGGTTTCAGGTTGCCCAGCGGGATGTAGACGTTGCCCGGCGCAACGCTGACGAACTCGCTGGAAGAACCGGCCAGATTCACGCCTTCCGGCGGCTGAATCGGCTTGGCCTGCCACAGCGGATAACGGAACTGGCTGACCACCGGCAGGCCCGGAATCAAGGCGAACTGCGGCTGCGCGTCGTACGGCGTCGGCGCGGCGATGGCGTTGCCCATCTTCAGCTCCGGCACTTCCTCGGTGACTTGCTGACGCGATTCGTAGGAGAACGCACGCTGCATCACTCGACGGGATTTGCGGTACCAGTTGTCCCACAGGTACGCGAGGGTGTTCGACAGGCCTTCGCCCTTGAACTGGCCGTCGCTGACCACGCGGTGCAGGTTCTTCTGGCGCTTGAGGAAGTCCAGCGGCTTGTCGATCTTGTACACGCGAATGTCGGCGCCGCCGTACGGTTCCATGCGGAAACGACGGTAGTCACGGCCCGGCGCTTCGAGGCGCACAACCGCCTGTTCGTCGCTGGCGAAACTGCTGTCGGCCAGCAGGAAGAAGCTTTCACCGGAGACCGGCGTGTAGCCGCTTGGCTCGACGGAGTCTTCGGCATTCACGGCCGAAAACGGCAGGACTAACAGCAACAGAAAAGGCAGTAAACGCAGCATGCGGGCACCGGTCATTGGGAGAGAAAGTTCAGTCGATAGACGCCGATGAAGTTGGGGTTGGCTGCGTCGGGTATCCATCGGGTGTCCTTCCATGTCATGAGTTGCTGCAGGCTTGCCGAACGCATGCCGTTGTCAGTGGGGGTGGTCGTGCCGGTGTGATAGGCGATGTAACGGCCCATCCAGATCATCAGGTGCTGGTCGTCGCCCTGATCGAAAAACATCAGATCGCCGGGCCGTGCCTGAGACACGTCGCGGCCGATCAGATGGCTGTTGAACTGAATCAGTTTGATCGCGTTGACGTAGGGCCCGACCTTGCCGCCGCCCTGTTGCCATTGCTGGGCAAACTTGCGTTGCTCGTCGCTCAACGCCAGCTCCGGCGGCAGGTAGCGGTTGGACACGCCATTGCTGCGCAGCCATTTGTCGTCATGGACTTTCAGCGCTTCGTTGGCGGCAAACCGCACCAGCCCGGCGCAGTCCTGCTGATACCAGCGCGGGCTCGGGCCTTTGCTCAACTGCTCCTGAGCGATGCGCACGAACCAGGCGCGAAAGACCTGGGACTGCGCAGGATCGAGCGCCGGCGCTTCGACCGCTCGGGCACCCGCGCTCAGTAACAGCGCGAGCAAGCCGAGGCTGCGGATCAGTGCCGTCACAGCGCTTTCCACTCCAGCGGCAGCCATTGCCAGTGACCGTCGGGCTCACTGCCTTCCGGCAACGTCAGGGCGTATTTGCCGTAACCGCCGAGGGTGCGCAGTTTCGGGATCAGGTAGGTTTGCGCGGCGTTGTAGAACACCGGCTCCATGTCCTGCGGCAGGCTGTCGAGGGTTTCCTGCTGCATCAGTTGCGCCATCGAGTCCGGACCAAAGTAGATTGGCATCAGCACGTCTTTGGGCAGCACATCGGCCATCGGCGGGAAGCGTTTGTCGAGGGTGCCGAGAGCCTTGTCGACCAGTTTGTCGTCGAGGGAAAACAGCAGCGTCGAACCGTGGCGCGCCAGGCTGACTTTCATGAAAGCCTTGCCGGTGATCGCGTCCGGGTTCTCGGCATCCTTGGCCGCGTAAGGGCCGAAGTTGGAGCTGACCTGACGCTGCCAGAGGTGGCTCTGACCTTCCTGTTTTTCCACCACCGGGAACGCGTGCTCATCGACGTTGCCTTCATAGGCACCGACCATCGAATCGAACAACGTGCCGATATCGCCGTCGAGCTTGCCGCTGTCCTCGTCTTTCAGACTGGCCACCAGCAACGGCGTGTACAGCCGCGAATCGGCATACCAGCACAGGCCCGCCGCGCCGGCCACGTGTTCGGTAAGCGTCTGCGCTACTGCTTCTTCGGCGCCGAGTTTAACCAGCAATGGTTTCTGCGGCTCGGCAGCGACCGGCAAGGTCACGCAGGCACTGGCACCCAGCGGCATGGCTTGCCAGACCGGTTTGAAATCGAAGTCCGGCTGGTTCTCCAGTTCATCCATGGCGAGGAAGCTGTGCCAGCCCTTGTCGTCCATGTCGAAACGCAGGCCGGCGAAGTTCGGGATGAAGCGCTGGTAACCCATGGCGAGGACGCTGGAATTGACCGACAGACGCTGTTTGGTTTCAGGTGTTTTAGCTGGCAGCCCGAACGCTTCGGGGAACAGTTTTTCGCCATTGAGCAGCGCCGCCAGCGCTTGTGGCGAAACATGGCCAGACTCTTCGGAGGCGCCACTTTCAGGGTCGTAGAATTTGGTCGGGTTGGACAGCACCACCAGTTTGTCGCCACGGGAAGCGAACAACAGTGATTTGCTGGCGTTGTAGGTCAGTTGATACAGCGGCACCTCGTCACTGCCGACTTTCAGTGTGCTCAACACGCTCAGTTGCGAATCATCCAGCGCGACTTTCGCCAGCGGCTCCAACAGCTTGGCCAAACCGCCGCGATCCATCACCAGCAGGAAATCCTTCAGACGACCATCGGCGCCACGCCACAACGCCACGTCTGCCGGTTGATCGAAGATCTGCTCTATGAGGCTGTCCTGCAGCTTCAGGTCATGTTCGTAAATGATCCGCCGCAGACTGCCGATCAGCCCGAGGCGATCAGCATGAGTCTCGTAATAGAAGACGAAATCCTCGGTGAGCGTGGCCTTGAGGAACGGTACTGTCAGCAGGTCCTTGGGCAACTGGCTCAGGGAGCGGGTTTCCAGCAGCGCGTCCGGGCGGCTGAGGCCGAGCTTGTCGCTGGCCAGTGCCGCCGCAGGCAGCTTGGGTTTGTGCATCAGCCAGCCGAGCCCGCCCGCCACGCCGGCCACCAGGCACAGCCCGACCACCAGCAACGGCCAGCGCCGGGAAGGTTTGGCGGCAGGTGCATTGGTAACCGGGGTCTCAGTGTTTTCGCTCATCTTCTCGCTCATCTTCCCAAAGCTCGGCAGTTCATCCGTGGTGCGGGATGCTTAATAGTTGAAAGTCTTGACCAGCAGCAGATCACCGATGGCCCGCAGGGGCACGATGAACGTTTCGCGTTTTTCGTCGACAGTGTTTTCGTTGAGCACCAGCGTGATCTGCGAGGTGATGACCTCGTTCTGGTTGCTGGTCTCCTCGAAGTTATAGCCGCCGTCGCCGAAGTTGCCCCAATAGTTGACGTAAACCAGATAGGTGCCATGCAACGGCGCGGTCATGGTGAACATTTCCGGGCCGGGGCCGTCGACACCGTCCGGGTCCAGACCGCCGCCGTTGGTCAACGCCGTGTGGGCGAAAAACGCATGCTGGCCGTCAGGCGTAATGATGTGCAGGTCGAGTTCAGCCTTGGGATCGTCCCAGCCGAGCACCACGCGAATCCGCGCCGGCGTACGCAGGTTGTTCGCTTCGTAGAACTGCACGCGCTTGAGCGACTGGCCTTCGGCGCTGCGCACTTCGACGCTGTTGGAGCCTGCGCCAAATGCATAAGGCCGGGCGAAACGCCCATCGTCGTCGGTGTACAGGTTCAGCGGATTGCCGTTGACCGCCAGGGTGTGCGGCCCGCGCTGGTTGCCGATGGCCTTGAGCTGGCCCTGGATCATCGTGCGATTACGCTGGATGCCGCGATCGATCGGCGGCGTGGGATAGGCGACTTGCGGGTTTTCACTGCGGTCGAGCAAACCGTTATAGCGCCAGCCGCCCACTGGTTCTGACAGATCAGCGCTCGGCGCCGCCCATAGAGCGGGGGCGCAGGCCAACCCGACCAGCAGCAAAAGAAATGAACGCATGTGATGCCTCCTGCCATGCCTGAACGAAACCTTGCACCCGATCCTCGGTACTTCACAGCGGTGAAAACTGCGTTTCGTCTGAAAGACCCGTGACTGTCGGGTCGTAGAAGGCGCGAAGGTTAGCGATTCGGCAGTTTTTTAACAATCGGATACATCTTGAAATGCGGTAGGAATCACGCACATTTACCAGGCGTGAGCCGAATAGCGGACTTATTCGGCTCACAAAATGAGCCGAATAATTTTCATATCCTTCAAAACCCGTTTCCCATCCGTCCGCCATGGCCGGAAAACCGCCGCTCATTTGCCCATAAACCCCCTATCTGCTAGTGTCGCGCCGGTTTAACGTCAACCGGAATTAGCCGCCATGGCCCGCAAAAAAGCTGCACTGGATTTCGAACAGTCCCTCGCCGACCTGCAAACACTGGTCGAGCGTCTGGAGAACGGTGAATTGTCGCTGGAAGACTCGCTGACCGCTTTCGAGCAGGGCATCGGCCTGACCCGTGACTGCCAGGCAGCGCTGGCCCAGGCCGAGCAGAAGGTCCAGGTGTTGCTGGAGCGCGATGGCGAGCTGGCCGAGGAACCCTTCGACGCGGATCAGCCAGAATGATCGCGGCGTATTCGGCGACCAGCCAGGCGCGGGTCAATGCGGCACTGGAAACCCTGTTCAACGCACCACTGCCAGAGCTGGCGCGGCTTTACGAAGCAATGCGCTACAGCGTGATGAACGGCGGCAAACGCGTGCGTCCATTGCTGGCCTACGCCGCGTGCGAAGCCCTCGGCGGCAAGGCCGAGCAGGCCAACGGCGCGGCGAGTGCAGTGGAGTTGATCCACGCCTATTCGCTGGTACACGACGATTTGCCGGCGATGGACGACGACGATCTGCGTCGCGGCCAGCCGACCACCCACAAGAAATTCGATGAAGCCTGCGCGATTCTTGCCGGCGACGGTTTGCAGAGCCTGGCGTTCAGCGCCCTGCTCGACCCGCGCATGAGCGACCTGAGCGCGGATATCCGTCTGCAACAGGTCACGGCGCTGGCGCACGCGGCAGGCCCGGCCGGCATGGTCGGCGGTCAGGCCATCGACCTCGGTTCGGTCGGTCTGAAGCTCGATCAGAAAGCCCTTGAACAAATGCACCGGCACAAGACCGGCGCGCTGATCGAAGTCAGCGTCAAGCTCGGCGCCCTGGCCAGCGGCCGCGCCGAGAAGGATGAACTCAAGGCCCTGCAAAGTTATGCACAGGCCATCGGCCTGGCGTTCCAGGTGCAGGACGACATCCTCGACGTCGAAAGCGATACCGAAACCCTCGGCAAACGCCAGGGTGCCGACATTGCCCGCGACAAGCCGACCTACCCGGCCCTGTTGGGTCTGGACGCAGCCAAGGCCTATGCCCTGGAACTGCGCGATCAGGCGTTGCATGCACTGCGACCGTTTGACGCGGCCGCCGAGCCATTGCGCGATCTGGCCCGGTATATCGTCGACCGGCGCAACTAAAGGCTAATCAGCCAAAAAAGACCAACGCGTGGGCAGGGGACGATGCATCAGGTAAACTGCCGCATCTTTTATACCTATAACGATTCGCCTGATGCCCACGACGTTCCATGAGATTCCCCGCAAGCGCCCGACCACGCCCCTGCTCGACCGCGCGAACACGCCGGACGGCCTGCGCCGGTTAGGCGAAGCCGAGCTGGAAACCCTGGCTGATGAGTTGCGCCTGGAATTGCTCTACACGGTCGGCCAGACCGGTGGGCATTTCGGTGCCGGCCTGGGCGTCATCGAGCTGACCATCGCGTTGCATTACGTCTTCGACACCCCGGACGACCGGCTGGTGTGGGACGTCGGTCATCAGGCCTATCCGCACAAGATCCTCACCGGTCGCCGCGAGCGCATGGAAACCCTGCGCCAGAAGGACGGCATCGCTGCCTTCCCGCGTCGCTCCGAGAGCGAGTACGACACCTTTGGCGTCGGCCACTCCAGCACCTCGATCAGTGCCGCGCTGGGCATGGCCATCGCCGCCCGCCTGCAGAACAGTGATCGCAAGGCGATTGCCGTGATCGGTGACGGCGCATTGACCGCCGGCATGGCCTTCGAGGCGCTGAACCATGCGCCGGAAGTGAACGCCAACATGCTGGTGATCCTCAACGACAACGATATGTCGATCTCGCGCAACGTCGGCGGTCTGTCGAACTATCTGGCGAAGATCCTTTCCAGCCGCACTTACGCGAGCATGCGTGAAGGCAGCAAGAAAGTCCTGTCGCGCCTGCCAGGCGCCTGGGAAATCGCCCGTCGCACCGAAGAATACGCAAAAGGCATGCTGGTTCCCGGCACCCTCTTCGAAGAACTGGGCTGGAACTACATCGGCCCGATCGATGGCCACGACCTGCCGACCCTGATCGCCACCTTGCGCAACATGCGCGATCTGAAAGGCCCGCAGTTCCTGCACATCGTCACCAAGAAAGGCAAAGGCTTCGCCCCGGCGGAAGTCGACCCGATCGGTTACCACGCCATCACCAAGCTCGAACCGCTGGGCGCCCCGGCCGCTGCGCCGAAGAAGGCCGGCGGGCCGAAGTATTCCGGCGTGTTCGGTGAATGGCTGTGCGACATGGCCGCTGCCGACCCGCGTCTGGTGGGCATCACCCCGGCGATGAAGGAAGGTTCGGATCTGGTGGCGTTCAGCGAGCGTTTCCCGCTGCGCTACTTCGACGTGGCGATTGCCGAGCAACACGCCGTGACCCTCGCGGCCGGCATGGCCTGCGAAGGCGCCAAACCGGTGGTGGCGATCTACTCGACGTTCCTGCAGCGCGGCTACGACCAGTTGGTGCATGACGTCGCGGTGCAGAACCTCGACGTGCTGTTCGCCATCGACCGCGCCGGTCTGGTGGGCGAAGACGGCCCGACCCACGCCGGCAGTTTCGATCTGTCGTTCCTGCGCTGCATCCCGGGCATGGTCATCATGACCCCGAGCGATGAAAACGAACTGCGCAAGATGCTCACCACCGGTCACCTGTACAACGGCCCGGCGGCGGTGCGTTACCCGCGCGGCACCGGCCCGAACGCGACCATCGAGAAAGACCTCGAACCGATCGAGATCGGCAAGGGTGTGGTTCGTCGTCAGGGCAGCAAGGTCGCCCTGCTGGTGTTCGGCGTGCAACTGGCCGAAGCGCTGAACGTCGCCGAAACACTGGACGCCACCGTGGTCGACATGCGTTTCGTCAAACCGATGGACGAAGCGCTGGTGCGTGAAATCGCCGCCAGCCACGACCTGCTGGTGACCATCGAAGAGAACGCGATCATGGGCGGTGCCGGTGGCGCGGTCAGCGAATTCCTCGCCCGTGAAAACATTCTCAAGTCGGTGCTGCACCTGGGCTTGCCGGACGTTTACGTCGAACACGCCAAACCGGCGCAGATGCTGGCCGAGTGCGGGCTGGACGAGGCAGGGATCGAAGCGGCGGTGCGCGAGCGCCTGGAGCTGCTTAACAAGTAAAACGCAATGCCCATGTGGGAGCGAGCCTGCTCGCGATAGCGCACTGTCAGTCACTTCAATGTCGACTGACACACCGCAATCGCGAGCAGGCTCGCTCCCACATTGATTTGCGCACACCGGAAATACCAACGGAATACCGATGAACCTCTCGCGCCTCGCCTTGCCCCTTCTCCTGCTGCCAACCGCCAACGCCCTCGCCGATACCTTCGAACGCGATCAGGCCCTGAAGCTGCCGGACATGCTGATCAGCGCCAACCGCCAGGTGGAAGCTCGCAACGACAGCAGCGCCGCCAACACCGTGTTCACCCGCGAAGACATCGAGCGCCTGCAACCGAGCAGCGTCACCGACCTGCTGCAACGGGTACCGGGCGTGCAAGTGGCGCAAACCGGCGGGCGCGGCAGTCTGCCGGGGATCTACATTCGTGGTACCCAGTCGGCGCAAAGCCTGGTGCTGGTCGATGGCCAGCGCATCGGCAACTCCACCTCCGGCGACAGCAACCTGCAACACCTGAACATCGAGCAAATCGAACGCGTCGAAGTGCTGCGCGGTTCGCGTTCGGTGATCTATGGCAGCGATGCAATTGGTGGGGTGATTCAGATCTTCACCCGGCGCGGCGGCGAACAAGGCTTGCAGCCGCGGATGCATGTCGGATTCGGCAGCCATCAGACCTGGGAGCGCAGTGTCGGCCTGTCCGGCGGCGACGAGAAAACCCGCTTCAACCTCGGCGCCAGCCTTGATGAAACCGCCGGCCTCGACCGCACCCACGAGTCGTATCCCAGCGACAGCGACCACGACGCCTACCGCAACAAATCCATCAGTCTGAGCCTCAGCCATGCGCTGACCGATGATGTCGAAGTCGGCGCCAACCTGCTGGATAACCGTGGCAAAAGCGAGTTCGACAACCCGTTCGGACGCTTCGACCCAGTCACCTTCGACTCCGTCCAGCAGCAGCCCTACAGCGATTTCACCGTCAGCAGTTTCAGCAGCTACATCGACGCGCGGATCAACGAGCGCTGGAAATCGCGCCTGGAACTCGGCCACAGCGAAAACCGCGAGAAGACGTTCGACAAGCTCAGCGACGAACGCTCGGTGTTCAACACCTACCGCGACTCGGTGACCTGGCAGAACGACCTGACCCTGGATGCGCGCAACAGCCTGATCCTCGGCGGTGACTGGTACGAAGACCGGGTCAACAGCAGCACCGCGTTCGACGAAGACAGCCGTTGGAACCGTGCTGCGTTCATCCAGCATCGCTTCCAGGCCGACAGTTTCTCCACCGAGCTCGGCCTGCGCCGTGACGACAATCAGCAGTTCGGCGGGCAGAACAGCTGGAGCGGCACGCTGACATTGCCGGTCAACCCGGACAACGATCTGTTGCTCAGCTACAGCGAAGGTTTCCGCGCACCGACCTTCAACGACCTGTACTACCCGGACTTCAACAACCCTGATCTGAAACCGGAAACCTCGAAAAGCTACGAGCTGCAATGGCGCAGCCAGTTGAGCGACAGCAGCCGCCTCGAAGCCTCGCTGTATCGGACAGACCTGGAAGACGCGATCATCTTCGGCAGCAACTCCCGGCCAGAGAACGTCGCGTCGGCGCGGATCAACGGCTTTGAGGCAGCGCTGAAACAGGAACTGCTGGGCTGGCAGAGCAACCTCGGCGTCGCAATCATCGACCCCCGCGACCGCGACACCGGCCACACCTTGGCGCGCCGTGCACGCCGGACGTTGAGCTGGGATCTGGACCGGCAGTTCGATCGTCTCGGTCTCGGTGCCAGTTGGCAGGCCGTCAGCAGCAGTTATGACGACCTGAACAATCAACAACCATTGGGTGGTTATGCGCTGCTCGGACTGCGCAGCAGCTGGGCGCTGAACCGTGAAATCAAGCTGGATTTCAAGGTGGATAACCTGCTGGACAAGGGTTACAGCCGAGCGCTGTACAGCCATGACGGCAGTCAGTATGGCTATCGCGAGGAAGGTCGGGCGTTCATGTTCGGGGTGACCTGGACGCCACAGCTGTAGCGGTCAACGGTCTGGCGCAATCAGTTGGCAGAGTTTGGCGGTCGCCTCGATCATCTGCCCGCTCGGACGCTCCAGACCTTTGTCGGTGACCAGCAGCAACTGCCTGTGCTTGACCGCTGCCACCTGCGGCCAGGCGCTCCATGCGTTCAGTTGTGACTGGTCGCCGGCCAAAATCACTTCGGGGTCACGCTGTAAAACGGCTTCGATGCTCACCTGCGGCGCCGGCAATGTCAGGTCGGCAAACACATTGCGTGCACCGCACACTTCAAGCGCATCGCTGATGATCTGCCCGCCACCGACGGTGTACAGCGGCTTGTCCCAGACCTGGTAGAACACCCGCAACGGTGTTTCCCGCCGATAGCGCTGGCGCAGGTCATCAAGCTTGCGCCGCAACCCGGTCGCCCGCTCAACCCCGCGCTCAGGGCGACCAAGCTGCGCAGCGATGGCTTCGATCTGCGTGATCAACTGCTCGAAACTGTGGGGTTCGGCAACGAAAGTCGGGATGTTCAGGCGTTTGAGCTGATCGCGCTGGGCCGGGCCGACACTGCCGGGCCACAGCAGCAACAAGTCAGGCTTGAGGCTGAGCAGCCGCTCCATGTCGAGCTGACCATAACGACCCACCGAAGGCACATCCTTGATCGCAGACGGCCGGTCACCGGCATCCAGCACACCCACCAACAGATCGGCCGAATCCAGCTCGACGACGATTTCAGACAAGGATGGCGCGAGACTGACCACTCGCAGAGCGGCCAGGGTTTCGCTGCTGACGGCCAGTAGCAGAACTGCCAGCCAGAGACGACGCATCAACCGAGTTGACGCGGGATACGGTAGAGGTAGAACAGCACCGCCGTGGACAGCGCCAGCAACATCAGCGGCACGGCCTCCAGGCCGACGAACACCGCCAGTGCACCGATCCACGCCGGCAACCCCGCCACCAGAAACGCTGTGCGACGACGAGCCGCAAGGGCTATCCACGCAGCGGGTTCTTCAGGGGTATCGAGGGCTTTTTGCGTGGCGATCAGCGCATGTTTGTAACGGCCGAAAAACTTCAGGCTGACAAACATCGAGGCCACGCCGGCAATGAAAAACGGCATCGCCAGCACCGGCATGATCGCTTCGCTCTCGCCGAACACGGCATTGAGAACAAACAGCGGCACCAGCGCCAGCGCCAGGTATTTCCACCAGGCGACTGACAGACGGCGCCGCACCTGACCGCGAGTCACGCCCGGTCTACCTCGCCCTGATGTTCGTTGCCCATCATGTGGTCGAGTTTGCTGGCCTTGGTCGCCAGGTAGAGTTTGTTGTGCGGGTTGTGGCCTGTGTGCAGCGGCACGCGCTCGGCGACGACGATATTCATGTCGGTCAGGGCTTTGACCTTGCGCGGGTTGTTGGTCATCAGGCGCAGGGATTTCACGCCCAGATGCTCAAGCATCGGCAGGCACATGGCGTAGTCACGCTGGTCGGCGGCAAAACCCAGACGCTCGTTGGCTTCAACGGTATCGGCGCCACCGTCCTGCAACTCGTAGGCACGGATCTTGTTCAGCAGGCCAATGCCACGGCCTTCCTGACGCAGGTACAGCAACACGCCACGACCTTCACGGGCGATCGCCTTGAGGGCGGCCTCCAGTTGCGAGCCGCAGTCGCAACGCTGACTGAACAAGGCATCGCCGGTCAGGCATTCGGAGTGCAACCGGCCGAGTACCGGGGCACCGTCGGCAATCTCACCCAGGCTCAGCACAACGTGCTCGCGGCCGGTGGCTTCATCGAGAAAACCGTGCATGGTGAATTGCGCAAAAGGCGTTGGCAGCTTGGAAGCGGCGACAAAAACGACAGGCACCGGTGTGCTCCTGATCTAAAAAGTCTGAAGATTCGCTGGGCGGCATTGTAACAGCAGGTTCCTGCAGACGCTTAGGCTGAATTATCGGCCATAACGATCAAAAAGTTTGATAACAGGCCCGAGATCATCGCGTTTACTCGAACGGATACGGCTGCTTCCAGTGCTCGAAGATCGGTTTCAGCTCGCCGCTTTTCACCAGTTGTTCCATGCGCTGGTCGTAGATCGACATCAGTGCGCGGGCCTGCGGGGTGTCGGCGAAACCGAGGTACAGCGGCAACTCCGCCAGATGCGAGTAATGGTATTGCGAAGGGTCGGCGGCGTTTCTCACCACCGCTTCGATTTCCGTCAGCGCATCGATGTAGTAATCCGCCCGCCCCTGCTTGAGCATCGACAGGATTCCGGTGCGGCGTTCGATCTGGTTGAAGCGCTTGACGTTCGGCAGGTAGGTTTCATACCGATAACCCCGCACCCAGGCCAGTCGGTACTTGCCAAGGTTCGCCTGGGTCGGCGACGGATTGCTGGCAAGGCCGAGTGCGTAGATGTGGTCGGAATCGAAGTTCCATTTCGGGTACAGCACCTGCTCGGCTTCACCGCGATAGGAGCCGACCAGTGCGTCGACTTCCTTCAGTTGCACCAGGCCCACCGAACGGGTGTACGGCACGGAGCGGATATCCAGAGTCACACCGGCCGGCTCGAACACTTTGCGCAACACGTCCCAGCCCAGGCCGTGGCCGTCGGCAGCGGTGTAGTCTTCCCACTCTTCGCTGGCCAGGTGAATGACTGACGGTGGGGCGTCCTGCGCCTGTGCCACCGCACCGACCAGTACACCCAGCAGGGTAAAAAACAGTATCGCCAAGCCGCGTCGAGCCATCCCTGTGTCCCTCATCCACGCCTTGAAATCAGGCGAAAATCCACACCAGTCCCTGCATCGCCAGCCAGGCGAACACGCCCGCCAGCACGTCGTCGAGCATGATGCCGACGCCGCCATGCACATGCCGGTCGATCCAGCGGATCGGCCATGGCTTGAGGATGTCGAAGAAGCGGAACATCAAAAACCCGGCGAGCAACCAGTACCAGCCTTCCGGCACCAGCCACAGGGTGATCCACATCCCGACCATTTCGTCCCAGACGATGCCTTCGTGGTCGTGTACCCGCAGATCGTCGGCGACCTTGCCGCACAGCCAGAAGCCGAACAGCATGGTGATCCCGAGCATCAGCCAGTAACCCCAGTCGGGCAACATCTGCCACAACGGAATAAAGGGTAGCGCAACTAACGACCCCCACGTGCCCGGTGCTTTCGGCAAGGTGCCGGAACCGAAGCCGAACGCGAGGAAATGCCAGGGGTTGCGCCAGACCGACGGCGGAACGAACTCGCCGGGAACCTGTTTCGGGTGATCTGTCACGGTGACTCCTGAAAATGTTGATAACCCCGGATTTGCGGGGTGATGTCATGCCCTTCGCGATCCAGCAGCACCACGCCCTGCCCCTCGGCCACGCGCCCGATCACATGGATCGGCCAGCCATCGGCCAGCAGCGCCGGCAATTCGACGGACGGCAAGGTAAAGGCCAGCACGTAATCATCGCCACCACTCAACGCCGCACGCTCGGCGCCGCGCTGACCGAGAAACGCCACCAGCGCCTCCGACAGCGGCACGCGCTCACGCTCGACTTCGAGGCGAACCTTCGAGGCCAGTGCAATGTGGCCGCAATCGGCGAGCAAGCCATCGGAGATATCCAGCGCCGACGTAGCCTTGCCACGCAAGGCCTGACCGAGGGCGAGTTGCGGTTGCGGCGACCAGTAATGATCGAGCAACGGCTGTGCGATGTCCGGCTCGGCTTCGCGCTGGCCGAGCACCAGCGGCAAGGCCCCTGCGGCATTGCCCAGTTCGCCGCCGACGCACAGCAGATCGCCCGGCTGCGCGCCGCTGCGGGTCAGGGCCTTTCCGGCCGGGACGCGACCGAACACGGTGACGGTCAGGCTCAACGGCCCACGCGTCGTGTCACCGCCAACCAGTGCCACGCTGCAGCTTTGCGCCATACGGTTCAAACCACGGGCATAGGCTTGCAGCCAATCGGCAGTCACCGTCGGCAAGGTCAGGGCAAGGGTAAAGGCAACGGGCGTGGCGCCCATGGCAGCGAGGTCGCTGACCGCCACGGCCAGCGAGCGCTGACCGAGCAGAAACGGATCGCAGGGATCGGCGAAATGCACGCCGGCCACCAGCGTATCGGTGGAAATCGCCAGCTGCTCCCCGGAAGGAACCGCCAGCAAGGCGCAGTCGTCGCCGATCCCCAGTGCAACGCCTTCGCCACCCTGCGCACAAGGCGCGGCGGCGAAGAAATTGCGGATCAGCTCAAACTCGCCCATTGCGATATCAAGCGCTGATCAGCGCTTGAACGCCTTGACTTCAGCTTCACGCAGGCGCGGAGCCAGCTTGTCGAGAACGCCGTTGACGAACTTGTGGCCGTCGGTGGAACCGAACACCTTGGCCAGTTCGATACCTTCGTTGATCACAACGCGGTACGGCACGTCGACGCGCTTGAGCAGCTCCCAGGTGGACAGACGCAGAACCGCCAGTTCAACCGGGTCCAACTCTTCGATCGCCAGATCCAGGCAAGGCGTGAGCGCGTTGTCGATTTCGGTGCGGCTGGCCGGAACCCCGTGCAGGATTTCGCGGAAATACGCGCCATCGACATCGGTAAAATCGTTATCGACCCGGAATTGCGCTTCGATCTCGTTCAGCGAAGCCTTGGCCATGTGCCATTGATACAGAGCCTGAGTCGCGAGCTGACGGGCTTCGCGGCGCTTGACGCTCTTCGATGGCTTGCCGGCATCCGCAGGTTTCGGATCGCGCGGGTTGAAACGATCGCTTTCGTCGCTAATCACTTGGCCTCCAACTGCGCCAGCAGGCTGACCATTTCCAGAGCGGACAGGGCAGCTTCAGCACCTTTGTTGCCGGCCTTGGTGCCGGAACGTTCGATGGCTTGCTCGATGGAATCAACGGTCAGGACGCCGAAAGCGACCGGTACGCCGAATTCCATGGACACCTGGGCCAGGCCCTTGGTGCACTCGCCAGCCACGTATTCGAAGTGCGGAGTGCCGCCACGAATGACCGCGCCCAGGGCGATGATTGCTGCGAACTCGCCTTTCTGGGCGACTTTTTGCGCAACCAGCGGGATTTCGAAGGCGCCAGGTGCGCGGATGATGGTGATGTCGCTTTCGCTCACGCCGTGGCGAACCAGGGCATCAACTGCACCGCTGACCAGGCTTTCAACCACGAAACTGTTGAAACGGCCTACTACCAAAGCGTAGCGGCCTTTAGGGGCGATGAAGGTACCTTCGATGGTCTTCAGGGTCATTCGTCAGATCTCTTAAAGAGCCGGGACGCGTCTGTTTCGCGTCCCTCAGTGATTTATTTGCCGCGAATTCGGGTCCGGAAACAACCGGTCATTATTCGGAGGGCACGTATTCTACAACTTCCAGATCGAAACCGGATATCGCATTAAATTTCATCGGTGCGGACATCAGGCGCATTTTGCGCACACCGAGGTCACGCAGGATCTGCGAACCGGCACCGACGATGCTGTAGGTGGTCGGTTTTTTCACCGCCGCCTGATCGCCGGTTTCGCGGATGTGCGCCAGCAACACGTCGCCATCGAGCGGGTGACCGAGCAGCAGCACCACACCGCTGCCGGCCTCGGCAACCGCAGCCATGGCGGCGCGCAGGCTCCAGCGACCCGGTTGCTTGACCATCAGCAGGTCGCGCAGCGGGTCCATGTTGTGCACGCGAACCAGGGTCGGTTCTTCGGCGCAAACGGTGCCCAGGGTCAGTGCCATGTGCACGTCGCCTTCCACGGAATCACGATAGGTCACCAGGTTGAATTGGCCCAGTTCGCTGTCCAGTGGCTGCTCGGCAATCCGCTGAACGGTACGTTCGTGGATCATCCGGTAGTGAATCAGGTCGGCGATGGTGCCGATCTTGATGTTGTGTTCGGCCGCGAAAGCTTCCAGTTCGGCGCGACGGGACATGGTGCCGTCGTCGTTCATCACTTCGCAGATCACGCCGCTCGGCTCGAAACCGGCCATGCGTGCCAGGTCGCAAGCCGCTTCGGTGTGACCGGCGCGCGCCAGGGTGCCACCGGCCTGAGCCATCAGCGGGAAGATGTGGCCCGGGCTGACGATGTCTTCGGCTTTCGCGTCTTTCGCCGCAGCCGCTTGCACGGTGCGCGCGCGGTCAGCGGCGGAGATGCCGGTGGTCACGCCTTCGGCGGCCTCGATCGATACGGTGAACTTGGTGCCGAAACCGGAACCGTTGCGCGGCGCCATCAGCGGCAGCTTCAGGGTTTCGCAGCGCTCGCGGCTCATCGGCATGCAGATCAGGCCACGGGCGTGCTTGGCCATGAAGTTGATGTGCTCGGCCTTGCAGCATTCGGCGGCCATGATCAGGTCGCCTTCGTTCTCGCGGTCTTCGTCATCCATGAGGATGACCATCTTGCCTTGGCGGATGTCTTCAACCAGTTCTTCGATGCTATTGAGCGCCACAAGGCACCCCCTTCAGTCAGGATTTGAGGTAGCCGTTGGCGGCCAGAAAGCTTTCAGTGATCGTACCGCCGGCGGTCGGCTCTGCAGCCTTGTCGCCCAACAGCAGGCGTTCGAGATAACGCGCCAGCAAGTCGACTTCCAGGTTCACCCGGCGACCTGGCTTGTAGGACGCCATGATGGTTTCGCTCAAGGTGTGCGGGATGATCGTCAGCAGAAATTCGGCGCCATCGACCGCGTTCACGGTCAGACTGGTGCCGTCGACGGTGATCGAGCCTTTGTGGGCGATGTACTTGGCCAGCTCTTTCGGCGCGCGGATGCGAAATTCCACGGCGCGGGCATTATCGCTGCGCGAGACCACTTCGCCGACACCGTCGACGTGACCGCTGACCAGATGTCCGCCGAGACGGGTGGTCGGGGTCAGGGCTTTTTCCAGGTTGACCGGGCTACCGCTCTTCAGGTCATTCATGGCGGTGCAGTCGAGGGTTTCGCGACTGACGTCGGCGGCAAAGCCGTCGCCCGGCAGCTCTACAGCGGTCAGGCACACGCCGTTGACCGCGATGCTGTCGCCGAGTTTGACGTCGCTCAGGTCGAGCTTGCCGGTTTCGACATGCACCCGCACATCACCGCCCTTTGGGGTCAGTGCGCGGATACTGCCGATGGATTCGATGATGCCGGTAAACATGGGGTTCTCCTTGAGAACGAAGCCAGCGCTAACGCGATGGCCGGGAATTATACGCTCGCCGATGAGACAGGGATTGCAGTGACTCGCCAGTCATCGCCAACCGCGCGAATTTCTGTGATTTTCAGCTCCGGCGCATCCTTCATATAGGCTAGCGGCCAGTCCAGCAACGGACGCGCCGTGGAGCCGAGAAACTTGCCGGCGATGAAGATCACGAACTCATCGACCAGGCCGAGCTGGGCAAACGCACCGGCCAGTCGCGGGCCGGCCTCGACCAGCACTTCGTTGACGCCACGGCTGGCCAGTTCAATCAGCAATTGGCGCAGATCGACCTGACCGTCATCACCCGGCACGATCAGGCATTCCGGGCCGTGGGCATATTGCTCTTCGATGGCCACGCAGGTCGCGACCAGCGCCGGGCCAGCCTTGAAGAACGGCGCATCCAGCGGCACCCGCAGACGCCCGTCGATCAGCACGCGCAGCGGCGGACGGCTCAGGGCCAGCGCGGTTTGCTCGGCATCCAGACCCAGCTCATCGGCACGAACGGTCAGTCGTGCGCCATCGGCCAGCACCGTGTCGGCGCCTGTCAGCACCACGCTGGCCTGGGCGCGCAAACGCTGCACCGCCGAACGTGCGGCAGGCCCGGTGATCCATTGGCTCTCACCGCTCTCCATCGCCGTGCGACCGTCGAGGCTCATGGCCAGCTTCACACGAACGAACGGCAAGCCGTGTTCCATGCGTTTCAGAAAACCTTGATTGAGCTTGCGCGCTTCGCCTTCCAGCACACCGCTTTCGGTGGCGATGCCGGCATCGGCCAGACGCTGCAATCCGCGTCCGGCGACTTGCGGATTGGGATCGCGCATCGCCGCAACCACCCGACCGACGCCGGCATTCACCAGTGCATCGGCGCACGGCGGTGTACGACCGTGATGGCTGCAAGGTTCGAGGGTGACGTAAGCCGTGGCGCCCCGGGCCAGCTCACCGGCGGCGCGCAGGGCGTGTACTTCAGCGTGGGGTTCGCCGGCACGTTCATGCCAGCCTTCGCCGACAATCTGCCCGTCGCGCACGATCACACAGCCGACCCGTGGATTGGGATGGGTCGTGTAATGCCCTTTGCGCGCCAATTCCAGGGCCCGGGCCATGAAGTGGGCGTCGAGGATGGCCTGTTCGGCGGCGCTGGTCATTCTTTCACCGGTTCACGGGCGAGGCGGTCGATCTCTTCGCGGAACTCGTTGAGGTCCTGGAAGCGGCGATACACGGAAGCGAAACGGATGTAGGCGACTTCATCGAGCTTTTGCAGCTCGGCCATCACCAGTTCGCCGACCACGAGGGATTTGACCTCGCGTTCGCCGGTGGCGCGCAGCTTGTGTTTGATGTGCACCAGCGAGGACTCGAGACGCTCGACGCTCACCGGACGTTTCTCCAGGGCGCGCTGCATGCCGGCGCGGAGTTTTTCTTCGTCGAACGGTTGGCGGCTGCCGTCGGTTTTGATCAGGCGCGGCAACACCAGTTCGGCCGTCTCGAACGTCGTGAAACGTTCGCCGCAGGCCAGGCATTCACGCCGGCGGCGCACCTGTTCGCCCTCGGCGACCAGACGCGAGTCGATGACCTTGGTGTCGTTGGCACCGCAGAAGGGACAGTGCATGGTGGCTGGCAACAAAAAAAGGGAGGGCCATGGTAGCGCATCCCGGTGGCAAGACAAGCCATAGGCTTTGCGGTATACAGACTGCCATGATCGTTTGATCCATGGATTTCATTTTGCTGGAGCCGCCAATGTCGTTACGACCGCTCGTTTTGCTCAGTGTTTTCAGCCTGCTGGTGGCCTGTGGCAGCGACGCGCCCAAGCCGCAGCCGCCAACACCGGGCCCGGCGCCGCAACAGGCGCAGAAAAAGGCCAAGGAAGCTGCCGACCTCGGCCCGCTGCCTGCGTATCAACGTGAACTGAGTGGCACCCTGCAAGGCGTGCCGGCTGGCGCCGAAGTCGAACTGGCGCTGCTGGTGATCGACGAGAAAGGTCGCCCACAGCAGTTACTCGCCAGCTCCAGCCTGATCGGCAACAACCAGGTTCTGCCGTTTCGCCTGCGTTTCAACCCTGACGCCTTCCCGGCCGGCGCGCGGGTCGAACTGCGGGGCCGCGCCACTCAATCCGGCCAGTTGATCCTGCACCTGCCGTCGCAGACCATCAGCCAGCCGACCACCCAGGCGCTGGGCCAACTGCAATTTGTCAAAGCCCCATGAATGCACCGTTAGACCTGCAACAGGCGCTGGGCGAGTTGCTCGGTGATGCCCGGCTGGTGGCCTGCCCGCTGCCGGACACTGATCTGAAACTGTGGCTGATCGACGGCGACAACATGGCCCGGGAGTTCAGCCCGGACGAAACCCGGCGAATCCTGCACGAACCGCCGTACTGGAGTTTCTGCTGGGCCAGCGGCCTGGCGGTGGCGCGTTACCTGGCGGAATTTCCCGAGTGGGTGCGTGGCAAACGCGTACTGGATTTCGGCGCCGGTTCCGGGATCGCCGGGATTGCCGCCGTGAAGGCAGGAGCACTGGAAGTGGTGGCCTGCGACCTTGATCCGCTGGCGATTGCCGCCTGCCGGGCCAACGCTGAACTCAATGACGTGCAGATGAGTTATTCCACGGACTTCTTCGCCGAGGCGGATCGCTTCGATCTGATCCTGGTGGCCGACGTTCTGTACGACCGCGAGAACCTGCCGCTGCTCGATGCGTTTCTCAGTCGCGGTCGCGAAGCATTGGTGGCGGATTCGCGGGTCAGGGATTTCCGTCATCCGCTGTACCGGCGGATCGAAATGCTCGAAGCCATGACCCTGCCGGATCTGGCCGAGCCCGAAGAGTTTCGCCATGTCAGCCTCTACCACGCGGCCCGCGCCTGACCGTATAGTTGCCCCATTCACGCTTTTACGAGATACCCCATGAGTCAGCAAACGCCGTACATTTTCGACGCCACGACGGCCGACTTCGACCAGTCGGTGATCGAGGCTTCTTTTCAAAAACCGGTGCTGGTGGATTTCTGGGCCGAATGGTGCGCGCCGTGCAAGGCGCTGATGCCGATGCTGCAAGGCATTGCCGAGAGCTATCAGGGCGAGTTGCTGCTGGCCAAGGTTGACTGCGACGTCGAGCAGGACATCGTCGCCCGCTTCGGTATCCGCAGCCTGCCGACCGTGGTGCTGTTCAAGGACGGTCAACCGGTGGACGGTTTCGCCGGGGCCCAGCCGGAGTCCGCCGTGCGTGCCCTGCTCGAACCGCATGTGAAGATGCCGCCACCGGCAGCCGCCGATCCATTCGAACAGGCTCAGGCGCTGTTCGACGAAGGCCGTTACGCCGATGCCGAAGCCGCGCTGGTGGTGATGCTCAATGAAGACAACACCAACGCCAAGGCGCTGATCCTGTATGCCCGCTGCCTGACCGAGCGCGGTGAACTGGGCGAAGCGCAAACCGTGCTCGACGCGGTCAAAAGCGACGAGCACAAAGCCGCACTGGCCGGTGCCAAGGCGCAGATCAAGTTCCTTGGTCTGGCCCGCGACCTGCCGGACGCCGCCGACCTGAAAAGCCGTCTGGCGCAGAACCCGCAGGACGATGAAGCGGTGTATCAACTGGCGATCCAGCAACTGGCCCGTCAGCAATACGAAGCGGCGCTGGACGCTCTGCTCAAGCTGTTCATCCGCAACCGCAGCTACGGCGAAGGCCTGCCACACAAGACCTTGCTGCAAGTGTTCGAACTGCTGGGTAACGATCACCCGTTGGTGACCGCTTACCGGCGCAAGGTGTTTGCGGCGCTGTACTAAGCGCTTACTCGATCCAGCTGTAGAGCGGCGTATCCCCGCCGCTCAGCACTTTCACGTCGGATGAATGACGCAGGCGCACCAGCAAGCGCTTGCCCGCCGCCGCGCTGCCGGTCAGCCCTTCGAGTTGATCCAGCAGCTCCGGCCCGCTGAGTTGCCCGGCCTTGCGCAACAAATCCCTGGCGACCTGCCACAACGCGTCATCCTGATTCACCGGTTTCGCCACCGGCGCCACGGCTGCTTGCGGCTGGGCCGCCTGCACCTGCACGCCAAACTGCGAACCGAGCCGCGCCCAGTCGCTTTCATCCAGTTCCAGGGTCAAATCCACCGGCAACTCGCCAACGGTTCCGCGTATCCGCAACATAACTTCGCTCCCGCACATTTCTGACCTGCATGCTCCCATGGGACTTGTGTAACGCCAAGTGTCAGAAGCTGGCGACGCTTGCCTTATCGGCTACATTTCTTCTTTTTTTCATGGGAAGGAACCCCATGTCTTCAGGAAGAAAACTGGCGTCGAAGGGAGGCCCCACCTCTACAGGTGGCGTGATTCTCGAAGGAAACGAAAACCTGCGTATCGAAGGCAAAATCATCGCCTCGATCGGGCAACTTGCCAGTTGCCCGGCGTGCAGTGCTGGCCAAGGACCGATTGTCGCCGTTGGCGAAAGAACTCTGATCCTGCCCGCCGGCCCAGCTGCACTGGAGGGTGACTATATCGCCTGCGGCTGCCCGCCCATGGCCAACAAACTGCTCACTCAGCAACACAGCGGCTTCGCCGGCATTGGCCGTCCAGCGCCCATCGATATGGGCCCTTCGATTACCGCCCCGACTTCACATCGCTATCTGCAAGTCATCATCGAACGCCTGGACGACTCCCAGAAACCAGGACTTGCCTACAGACTCAAAGACAAGAAAAAAACAGCCGTCCTGCAAGACATCACCTGTAATGCAACAGGCGAAGGCTGCGAACACCCTGTGGAAAGCCATTCGGATTACGACACTCTGTTGGTCGGTGAAGAGTCCGAGTGGACGTTTTACGCTTATGAAGAATCCCTGAATCAGGACTTGCCATGAAGTCGGAAATCAAACTCGTCTTTAAAGACTTTCTGATGCAGCCACCAAAAGGCGTGAAGTTTCAGTTGCTGATCGACGGACTTGTCATTGATGACAACATCGTTCAAAACGATGACAAACCCCGCATCTACTCACTCGTTTCGGACAAGACTCAAACCGCTATTACCCGCTTGGACGCCCAGAAATTACCTTCGATAAAAAGCCGTGACAGCTACGAAGTCACCGTTCAAATTGTTGGTAACTCCGGCGCAAAAAAGGCAATGCATACAGCCACGCTGAATTCAGGTAAATCGCTGTCGATAGTTGCAGTATCACCTTGGGTAAAAGTGCCCCTATCCACCAGCGGCAAAGTCTCTAACGACACATTCTACGAGGTCGAGTATGGCGTCAAACGGAGGGATGAAACCCGCACCGTAAAGGTGGTCATCCAGGACATGCCGCGCCGCATACTGATGGAGGCGCTATCACACCGAGGTTCGACTGAATGGGCCGGCAACAAAGTCAAACATTCTTTACCGCATCCAACGCTTAAGAAAAGCGTGGAGTTCAGGGCGGAATCAAACAAGTGCAATGTGTTCGTCTATGACGTATTGACTGCCATCGGTGTCAACGTGGCGATGATCGAACATGGCTCTTCAAAATACATCCCGGGCTATTCCAAAGTGAGCCCGCCAACCGCAGGGGAATGGGCAGATGAGACCCGGCTGCTCAATAGTTGGAACGCAGAGAAATCTCCCCTACCCGGAGACGTTGGTGCGTATGCTGTCAATTACTCTGATGCCAGCGGTCACGTCGGATTTGTTCTGACTCAAGGTGTCTGCATTTCAGCAGGCTGGGACAAAATCGAAGTCAACGACGCAGGTTTTCGAATCGCATCGGGTAATGCTGCTCGCAGTGACCACGACTTCACCATCTTCCGACGTTACAAGTACAGCAAACCACAATGAAACGACTCTGGATAATCCTGGCTGCTTCACTCCTGCTCGTTGTGGCATGGCGCTTTTGGTCGCCTGCCGACCTTTCAGCCTGCACCTCCGAAGGCGCAGCACCAGGGCCGTTGAGCGCCATCATTCACAATTACTTTGAAAGTAATAGACGTATCGGATGGCGCGATATGGATGACCGCTTCGACATACTCTCTACTCCCGAAGGCCAAAAAATTGCCGGCCAACCAAAGCCGTACGCATGTGAAGCGTTACAGATACTGCAAAATCCCGCGTTCAGTGAGAGTGAAAAAATCTTCACTACGGCGTTGATGTTCCAGTTGCCGATCAGTCAGTACATGGGCTTCATGGATCGCAGCCATCAACTCTACTCAGAGCACAAAATAGATCCGGAGGTCATGAAGGTGGTGGTACTTCCGCGTGGAACGGCGATCAACTACTGGTGGCTTCCAGCCTGGCGCCAGCGCTTCACTCGCGATGCTCCGAACCTGCTCGACGAAAGTCTGATCCGCCATGTGCTAACGGGAGGCTACTGGTTCGACTATCCCGGCGCCGGATTCTGATTCAAAAATCGTGACATTCAATCTACGTGCCGCTCCGGGAACATCCCGGACGGTGCTCAGTGATGCCTTGCGCAAAGCGTGCGGGGCGGGCAAACTCTGCGCACTTTCGTTATAAGATTACATAACAAACTCTTCACTTTACTTCCCGGAGTTCGCCATGCGTCGTCTGCTGCTCGCTTTGCCGTTTGCCCTGTTGCCACTGGCCATCGCCCAGGCTGCCGATGAGCATGACCACGATCATGAACACGGCAGCCTCGGTGCCCACGAACATGGCGTCGGTCGCCTGAACGCTGCGCTCGACGGCCAGACCCTGGAACTGGAGCTGGAAAGCCCGGCGATGAACCTGGTCGGCTTCGAACACGTCGCCACCAGCGATGCCGACAAGGCCAAGGTCGCTGCCGCTCGCGCGCAACTCGAAAAACCGCTGGCGCTGTTCAGCCTGCCGGCCGCCGCCGGTTGCAAGGTCACCCGTCAGGAACTGTCGAGCCCGCTGTTCGGTGACAAGCCGGATGCCGACGATCATGACGACGATGACCACGATGAAGACGCCAAGGGCGGCGAAGCGCATCACCACGATCACAGCGAAATCCACGCTCACTACCAGTTCACCTGCGCAGCACCGGGCGCCTTGACTACTCTGGATCTGGCGAACATTTTCAATACCTTCCCGGCGACCCAGAAAATTCAGGTACAACTGATCAGCCCGAACGGCCAGCAAGGCACGGAAGTGACGGCCAAATCCGCCGCCCTGAAATTCTGATCACGAACCGGCACCATGACCCAAGCACTCATCGAACTGTCCGACCTGGGCTTCAACTGGCCCGGTCACCCGCCGCTGCTGGACATCCCGGCGTTTCGTCTGGAACCGGGTGAAACCCTGTTCCTCAAGGGCCCCAGCGGCAGCGGCAAGACCACCCTGCTCGGCCTCCTCGGCGGGGTGCAGAAGCCCGGTCGCGGCAGCATTCGCCTGCTCGGCCAGGAACTGACCGAACTGGGTGCCGGCGCTCGCGATCGCTTTCGTGTCGATCACACCGGCTACATCTTCCAGCAGTTCAACCTGCTGCCGTTTCTCTCGGTGCGCGAGAACGTCGAGCTGCCGTGCCACTTTTCGAAGCTGCGCGCAGAACGTGCGAAACAGCGTCATGGCAGTGTCGATCAGGCAGCCGCCACCCTGCTCGCCCACCTGGGCTTGAAGGACGAAGGCATTCTCGGACGCCGTGCCGATTCGCTGTCGATCGGTCAACAGCAACGGGTTGCCGCTGCGCGCGCGTTGATCGGTCAGCCGGAACTGGTGATCGCCGACGAGCCGACCTCGGCATTGGATTACGACGCCCGGGAAAACTTCATTCGCCTGTTGTTCGCCGAGTGCCGTGAGGCCGGGTCGAGCCTGTTGTTCGTCAGCCACGACCAGAGTCTGGCGCCGCTGTTCGACCGTCACCTGTCCCTGGCCGAACTCAATCGCGCCGCCACGTCTGCCGAGGTCTGAGATGTATCTGTTCCGTCTGGCCATGGCCAGCCTCGCCAACCGCCGCTTCACCGCCCTGCTCACCGCGTTCGCCATCGCCCTCTCCGTCTGTCTGCTGTTGGCAGTGGAACGGGTGCGCACCGAAGCCAAGGCCAGTTTCGCCAGCACCATCAGCGGCACCGACCTGATCGTCGGCGCCCGTTCCGGTTCGGTGAACCTGCTGCTGTATTCGGTGTTTCGCATCGGCAACGCCACCAACAACATCCGCTGGGACAGCTTCGAACACTTCGCCAGCAACCCGAAGGTGAAGTGGGCGATCCCGATGTCCCTCGGCGATTCCCATCGCGGCTATCGGGTGATGGGCACCACCGAAGCCTATTTCGAGCATTACCAGTACGGTCGCCAGCAGCATCTGGAACTGGCCGACGGCCGCGCCTTTGCTACCGATCCGTTCGAAGTGGTACTCGGTGCCGAAGTGGCCGAGGCGCTGCATTACAAGCTCGGCGACCAACTGGTACTGGCCCACGGTGTGGCGGCGATCAGTCTGGTCAAGCACGATGACAAACCGTTCACCGTGGTCGGCATTCTCAAGCGCACCGGCACGCCGGTGGACCGCACGTTGCACATCAGCCTCGGTGGCATGGAGGCAATCCACATCGACTGGCACAACGGTGTGCCGGCCCGTGGCAACGGGCGGATCAGTGCCGATCAGGCGCGCAACATGGACCTGACGCCGCAAGCGATCACCGCGTTCATGCTCGGCCTCAACAGCAAGATTTCCACCTTCGCGCTGCAACGGGAGATCAACGAATTCCGTGGCGAACCGATGCTGGCGATCCTGCCAGGTGTGGCCTTGCAGGAACTCTGGAGCCTGATGAGCACCGCTGAAAAAGCGCTGTTCGTGGTCTCGTTGTTCGTGGTGCTGACCGGGTTGATCGGCATGCTCACGGCGATTCTCACCAGCCTCAACGAACGCCGCCGCGAGATGGCGATCCTGCGTTCGGTGGGTGCGCGGCCGTGGCACATCGCGAGCCTGCTGGTGCTGGAGGCATTTGCTTTGGCGCTGACCGGGGTGATCGCCGGGCTGGCGTTGCTGTACATCGGCATCGCCGCGGCACAGGGTTATGTGCAGGCCAATTACGGCTTGTATCTGCCGCTCGCATGGCCAAGCGAGTATGAATGGACGCTGCTCGGTGGCATTCTGGCTGCCGCGCTGCTGATGGGCAGCGTGCCGGCCTGGCGCGCGTATCGCCAATCATTGGCCGATGGCCTGTCGATCCGTTTATGAGGATGTTCACCATGCCCCGCGCTGTCCTTGCGCTGCTGTTGCTGGTCGCCCTGCCCGTGTGGGCAGCGGCGCCGAAAGACCTGACCTGGTCGGAGATGATCCCGCCGGACGCGGCGCCCGAAGTGCCGAACATGACGCCGCTGCATGACCTGTCGAAGATGAGCGACGCGCTGTCCGCCGAATCCGCGCCGGCAGCCAAGCAGGACTTGCCCAACGCACCGGTGGTGCAAAGCCTCGACGGCCAGAACATCCGCCTGCCGGGCTACATCGTGCCGCTGGAAGTCAGCGAGGAAGGCCGCACCACGGACTTCCTGCTGGTGCCGTATTTCGGCGCCTGCATCCACGTGCCGCCACCACCGTCGAACCAGATCGTGCATGTGAAAAGCGCCGTCGGCGTGAAGCTCGACGAGCTGTATCAGCCGTACTGGGTCGAGGGGCCGTTGCAGGTCAAGGCGTCCACCAGCGAACTGGCCGATGCCGGGTATCAGATGGACGCAGACAAGATTTACGTCTACGAGCTGCCGGAGTAAATCCGGCAATCAGTTATAGCCCGCCAAATCGGCTTCGCGAGCAAAGGTTCCACAAAAAAACCGTCCATCACTGTTTCATTGAGCTGAGTCAAAAGACCGTATCAGACGGATTCGTACCATAGGACATCAAACATTTTTAACGTCCTTTGGGAGCTTCCATGAACAAGTCCTTGCTCAGCGCTTCGCTGTTTGCCCTCGCGCTCGCAGCCCCGCTCGCCCACGCCCACGAAGCCGGCGACATCATCGTTCGTGCCGGTGCGATCACCGTCAACCCGAAGGCCGACAGCTCCAGCGTCAAGGTCGATCAGGGTCCGCTGAGCGGCACCAACCTGGGCGGCAAGGCGACCATGAGCAGCGACACCCAACTGGGTCTGAACTTCGCCTACATGCTGACCAACAACATCGGTATCGAGCTGTTGGCCGCATCCCCGTTCGAGCATGACGTGAAGCTCAAGGGCACCGCACTGCCAGCCGCCAACGGCAAGCTCGGCACCCTGAAACACCTGCCGCCGACCCTGAGCGTCGTCTACTACCCGCTGGACGCGAAGTCGGCGTTCCAGCCGTACATCGGCGGCGGCATCAACTACACCTGGATCTACGACGAACACGTCGGCAGCGAAGCCCAGTCCAACGGCTTCAGCAACTTCAAGGCGAAAAACTCCTGGGGCCTGGCCTGGCAGGTCGGTGCGGACTACATGTTGACCGACAACATCATGCTCAACGCCCAGGTGCGCTACATCGACATCGACACCCGCGCCACCGTCGAGAACAACGCCGTTGCGCCGGGCACCCGAGCAAAAGTGAATGTTGATGTCGATCCATTTGTGTACATGGTCGGTCTGGGCTACAAGTTCTAAGCGAGCAATCAAAGAACGTTCACGTGGTGGTGAATGAGGCTTGGTGGCGGGCAGACTCAGAACTGACGGCGATGTTACGCAATCGACCGGGGAGCAAGCTCCCTCGCTACAGGAAATGTGTTTGAAATCCGATTTCCGGCCGTGAAAAAGGCGCCTGTCAAAAGGCGCCTTTTTCATGTCTGCGAGAAGCTCAGCGGCCGAGCAGACGTGCCAGGCCGACGCTCATCGGCGTTGGCGTCGGGCACTTGAATCGCTCAAGCAGCCGAGCGTTGTTCGCACGCGAATGACGGATGTCACCGGAGCGCGCCGGGCCATAGCTGACCGGCGGCAGTTCACCGACCACTGCTTCCAGCGCGGCCAGCATCTGCTTGAGATTGGTCGCCTGATTCCAGCCGACGTTCACCGCGCCGACTTGTGCTTCAGGTTTTTCCAGGGCCTGCACCAGCACGTCGACCAGATCTTCGACGTACATGAAATCCCGGGTCTGCTCGCCATCGCCGAACACGGTGATCGGCAAGCCTTTCTGCGCGCGCTCACTGAAGATGCTGATCACGCCGGAGTACGGCGAGGACGGATCCTGACGCGGGCCGAAAATGTTGAAGAAGCGGAAGATCACCGGTTCCAGACCGTGCTGGCGACGGTAGAAATCGAAGTAGTGCTCGCCGGCCAGTTTGTCCGATGCATACGGCGTCAATGGCGCTTTCGGCGTGTCTTCGTTGATCGACTCGCCCTCGCCATTGTTGCCGTAGACCGCGGCGCTGGAGGCGAACAGCACGCGCTTCACGCCGGCCTCGCGCATCGCTTCGCAGACGTTGAGCGTGCCGATGAAATTGCTCTGGTGAGTCTTCACCGGATCATCCACCGACGCCTGCACCGACGCCACGGCGGCCAGGTGCGCGACTGCGCTGCAACCCAGCATCGCCTGGGCGACCAGCGCGGCATCGGCGACGTCGCCGACGATCAGCTCGACCTTGGGATTGTCCAGCGGCAGGTTGCTGCGTTTGCCGGTCGACAAGTCATCGAGGATCCGTACCGAGTGGCCGTTGGCGAGCAACGCGTCAGTCAGGTGCGAACCGATGAAACCGGCGCCGCCGGTGATTAAAACAGGGCCGTCAGCCATGGCGATAAAACCTATCCAGTAAGCCCGGGAGTGCGGCACGCCAGGCGCGCGGCTTGATCCCGAAAGTGTGCAGAATTTTCTTGCAGGCCAGCACCGCGTGTTGCGGCTCTTCAGCGGCATCCTCACGCGCGGCGTGGGCCTGGGCGGTCGGTTCTTCGATCGCCAGCGGATGCAGGCTGCGAGCCTCGGTGAGAATCGCCTGCCCCAGCGCCAGCGGTGTGGTCGCCTCGTGGCCGGCGTAGTGGTAAGTGCCCCACAGCGGCGCGGCGCAATCGAGTTGTTTGAGCACCGAAATGATCACCCGGGCCGCATCGTCGACCGGGGTCGGATTGCCGCGACGGTCGTCAGCCAGCAGCAATTCTTCCGGCTGTTCGGCACGGGCCAGGAATCGCCCGAGGGTGCCTTCCGGGCTGTCATCGAGCAGCCAGCCAAAGCGCAGCAACACGTGCTGCGGGCAAGTGGCGCGTACGCTCTGCTCGATCCGCCACAGCGCCTGACCGCGCAGGCCCAACGGCACGGGCTCGTCCTTTTCGCTGTAGGCGGTGGCACGGGAACCGTCGAATACCCGGTAGCTGGACGGTTGCACCAGCACGATGTTGTGGTGCTGGCACAGTTCGGCCAGACGCTCGATGGCGCGTTCCTGGCCCGACAGACGGCTTTCGCTGACGGTCTCGGCCTGGAACCAGTCGAAATAGTAGGCAAGGTTGATCAATGCATCGGGACGGGTGTCGTCGAGCAGTTGTGTCAGGCTCGCGGCATCCCAGCCGTCTTCGGGCGGGCGGGGGGCGAGGAAACCGATGTCTTCCTCCGCACCGAGGCGAATCAGCGCCTGCCCAAGGGCATTTCCGCCGCCCAGTAACATAAGGCGCATTCGCATAGAGTCAGCAGGCCCAGTCTGATTGGAACGATGGCTTTAGCGACGATGCTCGTGGCACCGTCGTCGATAATTGCCGGAATCGTTGCATTTTGCGGGTTTAGTGCGCAACCGTCACCCGTAAAGTGTAGATCCCCAGCGGTACTTGCAACTTCGCCCGCTCACCCGCATAACTGAAGCCATGAATCTGCCCCTCCCCAAGGACGCGGCCCTGGCAGGCTTCCACCCCGCTGTCAGCGCCTGGTTCAGCCGCACATTCGCGACGGTCACCGCCGCCCAGGCCCGCGCATGGCCGTTGATCCGCCAGCGTCGCTCGACGCTGATCGCCGCGCCCACCGGCTCCGGCAAGACCCTCACCGCATTTCTCGCGGTGCTCGACGATCTGGTCCACCGTGGCCTGGAAACCCCGGACGGTCTGCCGGACGAGACGCTGGTGGTCTACGTTTCGCCGCTCAAGGCGTTGTCCAACGACATCCGCATCAACCTGCAGAATCCGCTGGCCGGGATAACCGACCAGTTACGTCAAATGGACCTGCCGGCACTGGAAATCACCACCGCCGTACGCACCGGTGACACCCCGCAAAAAGACCGCGCCGCCATGCGCAAAAGTGCGCCGCACATTCTGGTGACCACCCCGGAATCGCTCTACGTACTGCTCGGTTCGGAGTCCGGGCGCAAAATGCTCGGCACCACGCGCACGGTGATCGTCGATGAAATCCACGCCATTGCCGCCAGCAAACGTGGCAGCCACCTGGCCCTGAGCCTCGAACGCTTGCAGGCGCTGTGCGCCGAACCGCTGACCCGCATCGGCCTGTCGGCCACGCAAAAACCGATCGATGCGATCGCACGGTTTCTGGTCGGCCATGAGCGCCCGTGCGAAATCATCGACATCGGCCACGCCCGTCCACGGGATCTGGGCATCGAAGTGCCGCCGGTGCCGTTGTCGGCGGTCATGGCCAATGATGTCTGGGAGCTGGTCTACGACCGCCTCGCCACGCTCGCCCGCGAACACCGCACCACGCTGATTTTCGTCAACACCCGGCGCCTGGCCGAACGCCTGAGCCGGCACCTGAGCGAACGCCTCGGCAAACACGCGGTGGCCGCGCACCACGGCAGCCTCGCCAAGGAATTTCGTCTCGACGCCGAACAGCGACTCAAGCGTGGCGAGTTGCAAGTGCTGATCGCCACTGCATCGCTGGAACTGGGGATCGACATCGGTGAGGTCGACCTTGTGTGCCAGATCGCTTCACCGCGTTCGATTGCCGGTTTTCTGCAACGGGTCGGCCGTTCCGGACACCAGGTTGGCGGCACGCCCAAGGGGCGCCTGTTCGCCACCACCCGCGATGACTTGATCGAATGCGCCGCGCTGCTCGACTGCGTGCGCCGGGGCGAACTCGACACCCTGCACATCCCCGAAGCGCCGCTGGATGTGCTGGCGCAGCAGATCATCGCCGAGGTCAGTTGCCAGGAGTGGGCCGAGGACACGTTACTCGCACTGCTTCGTCACGCGGAACCCTACGCCGACCTCGACGAAAAGCATTATCAGGCGCTGCTGACCATGCTCGCCGAGGGCTACAACGGCCGTCAGGGCATCCGCAGCGCCTACCTGCACCGCGACGCTGTAAGCCGAACCTTGCGCGGACGACGCGGTGCGCAACTGACGGCCGTGACCAGCGGCGGCACTATCCCGGACAACGCCGACTACAGCGTGCTGCTGGAACCTCAGGGCCTGAACATCGGCAGCGTCAACGAAGACTTCGCCGTGGAAAGCATTGCCGGCGATGTGTTCCAGCTCGGCAACACCTCCTACCGAATCCTGCGGGTGGAAACCGGCAAGGTGCGGGTCGAGGATGCCCAGGGCCAACCGCCGACCATTCCGTTCTGGCTCGGCGAGGCGCCCGGTCGCAGCGCCGAATTGTCGATGGCCGTGGCCCGCCTGCAGGCACAGCTCGATCAACTGCTGAGCGCCAGCCCCGGCGACCTGCAACCGGCCCTCGACTGGCTGACCGCAACCCTGGGACTGGACCTGGCCAGCGCCGAACAGCTTGTGGATTATCTGGCCCGAGCCCGCCTCTCCCTCGGCGCCCTGCCGTCCCAGGACACGCTGCTGATGGAGCGGTTTTTCGACGAATCCGGCGGCACCCAACTGATCATCCACTCGCCATTCGGCAGCCGTATCAATCGCGCCTGGGGCCTGGCCCTGCGCAAGCGCTTCTGCCGCACCTTCAATTTCGAATTGCAGGCCGCCGCCAGCGAAGACGCCATCGTGCTGTCGCTGTCCACCAGCCACAGTTTCGAACTCGACGAGGTCTGGCGTTATCTGCGCAGCAACAGCGCCGAGCACATCCTGATTCAAGCGGTGCTGGATGCGCCGTTGTTCGGCGTACGCTGGCGCTGGAACGCCGGGGTGGCGCTGGCCCTGCCGCGCTTTGTCGGCGGGCGAAAAGTCCCGCCGCAGTTGCAGCGAATGAAAAGCGAAGACCTGATCGCCAGCGTGTTTCCCGATCAGATCGCCTGCCTGGAAAATCTCGCCGGCGAACGGGAAATCCCCGAGCATCCGCTGGTGGAACAGACCCTCGACGATTGCCTGCACGAAGCGATGGACAGCGAGGGCTGGCTCGTTCTCCTGCGACGGATGGAACGCGGCGAAGTGCGCCTGATCGCCCGCGATCTGCCGGCGCCCTCGCCGCTGGCGGCGGAAATCCTCAGCGCACGCCCCTACACCTTTCTCGACGACGCGCCGCTGGAAGAGCGTCGCACCCAGGCTGTGCTCAACCGCCGCTGGAGCGATCCACAATCCACCGATGACCTCGGTGCGCTGGACGCCGACGCGATCACCGCCGTACGTGAAGAAGCCTGGCCAACGCCGAACAGCCCCGATGAAATGCACGAAGCGCTGATGAGCCTGGCCTGCATCAGCGACCGCGAAGTCGAGGCCAACCTGCATTGGCGCGATTGGCTGAATGCGTTGGCCGACACGGGTCGAGCCTGCCAACTGCAAATCGATCCCGAGCATTCGCTCTGGTTGGCGCGAGAACGCCTGACCTGTCTGCAAGCGCTTTATCCACAGGCATCTTCAGTACTGCAAGCCCTGCCCGGTTTTGATGAAGTCTGGACCGCCGACGATGCCTTGGTGGAAGTCATCCGCGCACGGCTGAGTGCATTCGGCCCGCTACCACTGGAGGCCATCGCGCAACCGCTGTCATTGCTGCCCGCTCACGTCCATCAAGCCCTCGCCCGACTGGAACGCGAAGGCTATGTACTGCGCGGTCAATTCACGCCGGGGCTGAAGACTGAAGAATGGTGCGAACGGCATCTGCTGGCGCGAATTCACCGCTACACCGTCAAGCGCCTGCGCCGGGAAATCGAACCGGTGGCGTTGCAGGATTTCATGCGTTTCCTGTTCGACTGGCAGCATGTCTCCCCGTCCACCCGGGGTCAGGGCAGCGCCGTGTTGCCGGCGATTGTCGGTCAGTTCGAAGGCTATCCGGCTGCCGCCTCGGCGTGGGACAGCGACATTCTTCCGGCGCGGCTCAAGGACTATTCACCGAGTTGGCTGGATGATTTGTGCCGCAGCGGAAAACTGGTGTGGACACGCCTCAGCGCCCGGCAAAAAACCAGCGGCACGGCGCTGCGCAGTACGCCCGTGGTGCTGTTGCCGCGCAGTCAGGTCGGGTTGTGGAGCGCACTGGCCGAGCAGACGCCGATCAGTGAACTGTCGCCTAAAACGCAGAAAGTCTTCGAGGCCCTCAATCAGCACGGGGCGCTGTTTTTCGATGAGCTGATTCATGAAGCGCACCTGCTGCGCACCGAACTGGAAATCGCCTTGCAGGAACTGGTCGGCGCTGGCCTGGTGAACGCCGACAGTTTTGCCGGCCTGCGGGCACTGATCACCCCGGCGAGCAAGCGCCAGCAACGCAGCAGTCGACGCGGGCGCGGGGCGTTCGTGGGTGGCATGGACGATGCCGGGCGCTGGGCGCTTTTACGTCGTGGGTCAGTCGCGGAAAGCAGCCAGACAGCGCCGCCCGAGACACTCGAACACATCGCCATGACTCTGTTGCGCCGATACGGCGTGGTGTTCTGGCGCCTGCTGGAACGCGAAGCCGATTGGCTGCCGAGCTGGCGCGAACTCCTGCGCACCTTTCACCGGCTGGAGGCCCGAGGCGAGATTCGCGGCGGGCGGTTTGTCAGTGGCCTGGCCGGTGAACAATTCGCCCTGCCCGAGGCGATTCCGCTGCTGCGCGAAGTGCGCCGTCGCCCCCATGACGGCAGCCTGATCGCGGTGTGCGGGGTCGATCCGCTGAACCTCGCCGGCACTTTGTTGCCGGGCGCGAAAGTGCCGGCGCTGGCGAGCAACCGGCTGGTGTATCGCGACGGGTTGCCGGTGGCGGCCGAGATTGCCGGCAAGCAGCAGTTCTGGCCGGAGCTGGATCAGGTCTCCATGGAACAGGTGCGCAACAAACTGATTCGGCATTGAGCTCAAGAACGCCTTGAGGGCAGCGTTTGATCTTTGCTCCCAAGTCAAATATCAAATGCCCATCCCTGTATTTTTCCTCCCTCGCCAAACCCCGACACTGCGCTCCATTCAATCCTCAACCGGAGTGCTGTCATGCCCATTGCCTTGCTCGCGCTGACGCTCAGCGCATTTGCCATCGGGACGACCGAGTTCGTCATCGTTGGCCTGCTTCCCACCATTGGCGCCGATCTTGGCGTCAGTCTGCCGTCCGCCGGTCTGCTGGTCAGTCTCTACGCCCTCGGCGTGGCCATCGGTGCGCCGGTGCTGACCGCGCTCACCGGCAAAGTCCCGCGCAAACTGTTGCTGCTGTCGCTGATGGTGCTGTTTACCCTCGGCAACCTGCTGGCCTGGCTGGCGCCGAGTTATGAATCGCTGGTGCTGGCACGGATCGTCACCGGCCTTGCCCACGGCGTGTTCTTCTCCATCGGCTCGACCATAGCCACCAGCCTGGTGCCCAAGGAAAAGGCCGCCAGCGCGATTGCGATCATGTTCACCGGGCTGACCGTGGCACTGGTCACCGGCGTACCGCTGGGCACCTTCATCGGTCAGCATTTCGGCTGGCGTGAAACCTTCCTCGCCGTGTCGGCGCTGGGCGTCATCGCGTTCATCGGCAGCTTGCTGTATGTGCCGAAAAACATCGCCCACAGCAAGCCGGCTTCGTTGCTGCAACAGTTGCAGGTGCTCAAACAGCCGCGCCTGCTGCTGGTCTACGCCATGACCGCCATCGGTTACGGCGGCTCGTTCATTGCCTTCACCTACCTGGCGCCGATTCTTCAGGACATCTCGGGCTTCAGCGCCGGCACGGTCAGCCTGGTGCTGCTGGTGTACGGCGTATCGGTCGCCGTCGGCAATATCTGGGGCGGCAAACTGGCGGACAAGCGCGGGCCGATCAGCGCCCTGAAAATCATCTTCGCCCTGCTCGCCGCCGTGCTGTTCGTGCTCACTTTCACCGCCGGCAACCCGTGGCTGGCACTGGCCACCGTGCTGGTCTGGGGCGCGGTCGCCTTCGGCAACGTGCCGGGTTTGCAGGTGTACGTGGTGCGTCAGGCTGAACATCACACGCCGCAGGCAGTCGATGTGGCTTCAGGGCTGAACATTGCGGCGTTCAACCTCGGGATCGCCGGCGGTGCCTGGGGTGGCGGGCTGATTGTCGAACACATCGGCCTGATCCACACCGCGTGGATCGGCGGGCTGGTGGTGCTGGTGGCATTGGCCCTGACAGCCTTGAGCGGTCGCCTCGACCGGCTGGGTCCGGTGTATGCCGAACCCGCTGAAGGCTCTGCTCGCGTCATTACCGGCCACTGATCCGGCGAATACCGACCGTCCGTAGTCCCGCCGAAACTTTCTCGAACCGCCCGCAGTCCCCAATAGACAGAGGCGGTACGAGGACTTTCGACGGGAGGACGGCATGGCGGCGATTCGCATCGATGACTCAAAGGGGCGCCCTGCCCCTTGGCGCGACCAGCGCCACCCCCCTGCGGGCATGCCGTCATGAGCATTCCCGAGCCGGTCGGCGTCACCGATGAACACGCCACCGTCATCACCACGGTGCGTCGTTTCACGGTACTGACGGTCAACACCCACAAGGGCTTCACCGCGCTGAACCGTCGCTTCATTCTCCCGGAACTGCGCGAAGCGGTCCGCAGCGTGTCCGCCGACGTGGTGTTCCTGCAGGAAGTCCACGGCACCCACGAACACCATCCCAAGCGCTACAACAATTGGCCGACGATGCCGCAATACGAGTTCCTCGCCGACAGCCTGTGGCCGCAGTTCGCCTACGGGCGCAACGCGGTGTATCCGGAGGGCGATCACGGCAACGCCCTGCTGTCGAAATTCCAGATCGTGCGCCACGACAACCTCGACGTTTCCATCAGCGGTCATGAAAACCGTGGTCTGTTGCATTGCGTGCTGCGCCTGCCGGGAGACGCTCGCGAATTGCACGCGATCTGCGTGCACCTGGGCCTGCGTGAAAGTCATCGCAACGCACAGCTGAAACTGCTGCGAAAACGCCTCGCCGACCTGCCCGACGATGCACCGGTGATCGTCGCCGGCGACTTCAACGACTGGCGCCAGCGCGCCGATGCGCTGCTGGAACCTTGCGGTCTGCGTGAAGTGTTTGCCGAACATCAGGGCAAACCGGCGCGCAGTTTTCCGGCGCGTTGGCCGGCGTTGCGGCTGGACCGGATCTACGTGCGCAACCTCAAGACCAGCCAGCCGAAGGTGCTCGCCAACCGACCCTGGTCACACCTTTCCGATCATGTGCCGCTGTCCGTGGAGATCGAACTATGAGCAGCGCGCCGCTGGAAAAATCCGCCGTGGAACCGATCACCATCACCCCACCGATCCGCGAGCCCGGCCAAGTCGATGTCGACTATGGCTGGCAGGGCAACAACCGCGTCGAACTGCTGGAAAACGGCGAGGATTATTTCCCGCGAGTCTTCGATGCCATGCGCACGGCGAAGAGTGAAATCCTGCTGGAGACCTTCATCGTTTTCGAAGACAAGGTCGGCAACGAGTTGCAGCAGATTCTGATCGACGCCGCCCGGCGTGGCGTGCGCACCACCGTCAGTCTCGACGGCTTCGGTTGCGGCGAATTGAGCACCGGTTACCTCACCGCGTTGAGCGAGGCCGGTGTGCACCTGCAAATCTTCGACCCAGCGCCCAAACGCCTGGGTTTTCGCACCAACTGGTTCCGGCGCCTGCACCGCAAGATCGTAGTGGTCGACGGGCTGATTGCGTTCATCGGCGGGATCAATTTTTCCGGCGATCACCTGGCGGATTTCGGCCCCGAGGCGAAGCAGGATTACGCGGTGCAAGTTCAGGGCCCGGCGGTGGCCGACATCCATCACTTCGCCCTGCTGCAAAGCGGTCGTCCCGGCCGGGCGCGGTTCTGGTGGCAGCGTCGACGCCAGCGGCGGGCGGAGATGGCGTTCACCGAACATGACGGTCAGGTGCGATTGGTATTCCGCGACAACGACCAGCACCACACCGATATCGAAGACGTTTATTTGCAGGTATTGCGCCGCGCCCGGCGGCGGGTGGTGATCGCCAATGCCTATTTCTTTCCCGGTTATCGCTTGCTGCGCGAGATGCGCAACGCGGCCCGGCGCGGCGTCGATGTGCGGCTGATCCTCCAGGGCCAGCCGGACATGCTGGTGGCCAAACTCGCAGCGCGCATGACCTACGACTACCTGCTCAAGGCCGGGGTGCAGATCCACGAATATTGCGAGCGGCCGCTGCACGGCAAAGTGGCGCTGGTGGATGAGGATTGGAGCACTGTCGGGTCGAGCAATCTTGATCCGCTGAGCCTGTCACTGAACCTGGAAGCCAATGTGTTGATCCGTGACCGGGCCTTCAATCAGGAGCTGTTTCGCCGTCTGGAAGATCTCAGCCAAAACCACTGCAAAGCGATGGACGTTGATCAGGCTCCGAGCGGGCGCCTCTGGCACATGACCGTGGGGTTTCTGGTGTTTCATTTCCTGCGCCATTTCCCGGCCATGGCCGGCTGGCTGCCGGCGCACAAACCACGGTTGAAACCCTTTATCCGCACTGCTGGGAGCGATCCGTCATGAGCCGCTCCGATGCTCTCGCCGCCACACATGTGAAAGCCGCTGCCACATCTCGCTGGAGCCGCTGGAAGCGCCCGCTGACGCTCCTTTTTTTCCTCGCGCTGATCGTTCTGCTGACAATGTTCGCCAGTCGCATCGAATGGGCTGAAGTGCTGCAAACCCTCGCCGACTTCAAGGTACGCACGCTGATCATCGCCTCCAGCCTGACGCTGTTGAGCTTTCTGGTATACGCCAGTTTCGACCTGATCGGCCGCACTTACATTCGCCAGGAGCTGACCTGGAAACAGATCCTGCCGGTGGGCATCATCAGTTACGCATTCAACCTCAATCTGAGCGCGTGGGTCGGCGGGATTGCCATGCGCTATCGGTTGTACTCACGGCTCGGCGTGAGCAAAAGCAACATCGCCAAGATCCTCGGGCTGAGCCTGGCCACCAACTGGTTCGGCTACATGACCATCGCCGGCGCGGTGTTCAGCAGCGGTCTGGTCAGCATGCCGCCGGGCTGGAAAGTCAGCAGCGATGCGTTGCAGGGCATCGGCGTTTTGCTGCTGTTGCTGAGTGCCGGTTACTTGGTCGCCTGCCAGTTTTCCCGGCGGCGCGAGTGGTCGATTCGCGGGGTGGAAATCAATCTGCCGTCGTTGCGCATGGCCGTCCTGCAACTGTTGCTCGGCGCGCTGAACTGGTCGTTGATGGCGGCGGTGATTTTCACCTTGCTGCCGGGCAAGCTCGACTATCCACTGGTGCTCGGGGTGCTGTTGATCAGCGCGATTGCCGGGGTCATCACTCACATTCCGGCCGGGCTCGGCGTACTCGAAGCGGTGTTCGTCGCGCTGCTGCAACACGAGGCGTCGCGCGGCAGTCTGGTCGCGGGGTTGCTGGCGTATCGGGCGATCTATTTTCTGCTGCCGCTGCTGATCACGGTGGTGATGTATCTGGTGGTGGAAGCCAAGGCCAAGGCACTGCGGATCGAGAAAAAACCCAAGCCGTGATCAGCTCGATTGAATGATGCTCAACCGTTCGCCCACCACCATCTCGGTGATCCAGTCGACCAGGATCGAGGTGTAGGCCTGCTGAGAAGTTGGATCGCTCAGGGCATGGTCGGCGCCGTCGATGATCCGGTGGGTCAGCGAGTGGGTCTGCTGACACGCGGCGCGGTAACTCATGATCGTCGCGTGGGGCACGTAGTCGTCGGTTTCCGACTGCACCAGCAGCACATCGCCGGTGAATTGCGAGCAGGCATGCAGCGCCCGATTGCTGTCGGCGCGCACCAGCGTACCGCGATAATCGCGCAGGTCAGCCTTGTCCAGATCACGCTTGGGCGTGTGCCATTGTTCGTCGCGATAAAGCGCCGGCACCCGCAGCGCCAGCCAGCGCACCGGGCGCAATGAAGTGAGGATCGAAGCGAGATAACCGCCGTAGCTGGTGCCGACCACCGCGATGGCCGAGGTGTCCAGCGCCGGGTGCGCGAGCAGCCGGTCGTAGGCCGCCAGCAAGTCGCGCAGGTTGTCTTCACGGGTGACCCGGCTCAGCGGAATGCCGGTACCGCCGGTGTGCCCGCGCAGATCGAACGTCAGGCACACGCAGCCCAGGCCGGCGATGCCTTTGGCCCGTTCCAGATCTCGCTCCTGGCTACCGCCCCAACCGTGCACGAACAACACGCCGGGGACTTTCGATTTGGGACTGAGGAACGTCCCGCTCATCTGCTCGTCATCAATGTCGATCTGAATGCTTTCGCTTCTAGCCGTCATAGGATTTGACCGTTACGTATTTGAGGAGAAAGTCGCTGTTCTCGGCCGGACCGCGATAGACCTCGATAGCATCCGCCGGCAGGGCCTGGTCGATGTAGGTTTCCACCGACGACACGCGGATCGCGCACATCGACGGATCGTTGACGAAGCTCTGCAACGCCGCCACTTCCGCGCTGCTCGCGCCGCCCATGCGCCAGGATTGTTCGAGCACGCCGCTGCGCTGCTGACCATCGCTGCCCAGCCCCTGGGCGATGTCGTAATTGCGCCGCGAAGCGTAGAACCGTGGATAGGCTTCATCCGCCGCGCGGTCGAAAACCTGCGCCTGCTCGATGGCCAGCCGCACATCGTCCGGCAGATCCAGTGTCAGCAGCTCCTCGTAGCCGCCCTGCACCACCAGCAAATTCGAGCCGCCGTACACGCCTTCGCCGTGGGTGTCTTCGGTCAAGTATTGATCACCGCAGTAACTGAGCACCCGGTCGCCGATGAATGACTGACCGACGCTGTGGGTAACTACCTGGCTCAAGTCCTGCTCCAGCACCACGCCTTCGCTGAACTGTTTTGCAATGTCCGGGCGAGCGAGGATCTCGTCGAAAGCGTCGAGGCTCTTGATCACTTCCTGTCCGCGGCCGGCGCACGCATGAATCGGTTTGAGACGGATCGGGCCGCTGTACAGCAGATGTTCGGCGGCGGGTCGTGCATCTTTCAGATCAAACACGCTGAGCCCGTCGAGCACGACATTGCGCGTGCGCTCGGAAAACAGCGGCGACCAGCCTTGCGGCGCGCGGGCCCGATGGCTGCGCAAACCGTGGCTGATGGCTTTGGTGCAGATGAAATCGTGCTCGACGAAACCGCCCCACAGATCGTCCGGGCCTTTGATACCCAGCTCATGGGCCTTGGCAGCGCCGACGATGGTTTGGGTCGGCAGCAGATACAGGTCGCGACCACGATGCTTTTGCGCGTCGTAGCTGCCACCGAATTTCAGCCCGAGAATCTGCGCCAGCCAGCGGGCCAGCGCCTTGTTGGTCTGCACTTCGTGTTGTGGTGCGTCGGGGCGTACGGAATGGGCGACCACTATTTTGTTGCGAGGTGTCGGGGTCATGCGTCCCCCTTCCAGCGGCAAGATGAATGTAGGTCAGAGGGTGCAGAGATCAGGCCAAACGGCTGCCGCGTGAAACCCCACGCAAATCAGTGAGTTAGCCTTTTCGTACTGGCACCCCGCCCGTTTCAATCTGCACGACCGGCGCCATGGCCCCGGCATTTTGCACGACCGTCAGACGCTATCTCGCCAGCGCCGTCGGCGGTGTCACGCCAAACCGCGCCCGATAATCGCTCGGCGCCAGCCCGGTGATTTTCTTGAAGATCGCGCGAAATGCACCCGGATCCTGATATCCCACCGTCCACGCGATATGGTCGATGGTGCCGTTGGTGAACTCGAGCATTTCCCGTGCCTTGCCGACCCGCAGGTGCTGACAGTACTCGGTGGGTTTCAGGCCGGTCGCGGCACGGAAACGACGCAGGAATGTGCGCTCCTCCAGCCCCGAGCGCTCAGCCATCGAGGCCAGCGAAACGTCAGTCGCACCGGTGCTTTGCAGCCAGTGCTGGACCTTGAGAATCGACGCATCGCCATGGCTGAGGATCGGCGCGAAATTGCTGCCGCAGGCACTGGCGCTGTCGCTGTGTTCCATCACCAGGAACCGCGCTGTGGCGCTGGCGATGCTCGGCCCGAGCAGACGATCGACCAGTCGCAGCCCCAGCTCCGACCAGGCCATCAGCCCGGCGGTGGTGATCAGGTCGCCGTCATCGACAATCGGTGTGTCGGCCTTGAGTTTGATGTCTGGATAACGCTCGGCAAACGCCTTTGCCGAGGTCCAGTGAGTGGTGGCGCTGCGACCGTTGAGCAGGCCGCTTTCGGCCAGCAGCCACGAGCCCACGCAGACGCCGCCCAGCGTCGCGCCACGGGCATGCTGATCGCGCAGCCATTGCAGCAATCCCGGCGATGTCTGCTCTGCACTGAACCCGGCGATCGAAGGTGGGATCAGTACCGCCAGCAAGCCTGTTTCGGCTGCAGGATGACTGTCGTAAACCCTGACCGGAGCCTGTTCGTTTTCGACCTGCCAGTGACTCACCCGCAGCCTTGGCAATTGCGCGGCCTGATGCTCGACCGCGATCCGGTCGGCCACGCCGAACAGGTCAGTCAAGCCATGCACCGCCGCCAGTTGCGCACCGGGATAAATCAGCACGCCCAATTCGGCAACGGCCCTTTCAACACCCATTGTCAGTTTTCCCCTGTCTATTGTCGGTGCGGCCAATCCTCGAAGACGTAGCTGGCGCCGATACTGATTCCACACCCAACAAACACTTCGAGGACACACCCATGGCCAGGCAAGCACTCATCGTAGTCGATATCCAGAACGACTACTTCCCCCAAGGCAAGTGGCCGCTGGCTGGCGTCGACGCCGCTGCCGACAACGCCGCCCGACTGATCGCAGCGTTCCGTGAAGCGGGTGAGCCGGTGATCCATATCCGTCACGAATTCACCTCGGCGGATGCGCCGTTCTTCACCCCGGGCTCCGAGGGTGCCAAGTTGCATTCCAAGGTGCTCAACCGCGCCGACGAACCGGTGGTGCTCAAGCACTTCGTCAACTCGTTCCGCGAAACCGAACTGCAATCGATCCTTGATGAGCAAGACATCAAGGAACTGGTGGTGGTCGGCAGCATGAGCCACATGTGCATCGATGGCGTCACCCGTGCGGCGGCGGATCTGGGTTACACCGTCACGGTGATCCACGATGCCTGCGCCACCCGCGATCTGGAATTCAATGGCCTGACCGTGCCGGCGGCCTATGTACACGCAGCATTCATGTCATCGCTGGGTTTTGCCTACGCCAGCGTGGTCTCAGCAGACGAATTCCTCGCCGCCAGCCGTTAATTCTCGTGCGCGAACCTTCGCAATAGACACAGGCCCGCCATGTTGCGGGCCTTTTTTCGTGCACTGAAAAAATCTCACGCGTGAGCCATTGATGGCACTTTGAATTGGTTGTAGTGTGGCTCACGCGTGAGTTATTCATAACAGAGTCATCGCCATGAAAAGCAACTCCCCAGCAACAAAATCGGAGAGCCCGAAGGGAGTACGCTCGACAACGTCCGCGAAAAAACCATCGAGTTTCTATATGAAGCAGATGCGTGCGGGCCTGGCGGCCGCCGGTTATGTGAAACACGAAACTTGGGTGCTTCCGGAGAACCGAAGCTTGCTCAAGCAAATGGAGCAACAGCTACGCCAACCGATTCTGGCTGGCTCTTTCATGTCGGAGAATTACATGAGCGCAGGCAACAACTGGAACATCGATAGCCTCTACAACGCTTTCAAGGCACTGGACGAAGTGGCTTCGCAAGAAATCACCCTGTCCCTGATCCAGAGCGCCGAACCCAGCCTCAAGCTGGAAATGAACGAATTCGGCGGCCTGCCGATTCACATCGCCATCGCGGGTCAGCAGATCATCGTCGACACCGTGCTGGTGGACATCGATTCGATCACCGACGTGCGCGCCTTCAACGATGCGGTCCTGCGCAGCCGGGAAATGTTCCCGCTGTCGTCGATCGGCATCGAGACCATGCCCAACGGCCAGACTGTCTACAACATGTTCGGCGCGCTGAGTGCAGATTCGAGCCTGACCAACGTGGTCACCGAGGTGAAAACCCTGGTCGATAACGTGCAGCGCGCCAGCGAAGCCTTCGAACATTTCTTCAAGTAATCAACAGGGAAAGTCCAATGACTCAGTCCATCTGGAACAAGTTGTTCACCGCGCTGCGCGGCGGCGCAAATGAAGTCGGCGAAGCGATCGTCGATCAACAGGCCCTGCGCATCCTCGATCAGGAAATCCGTGACGCCGACAGCGCCCTGTCCAACGCCCGTCGCGAACTGGTCACCATCATGGCCAAGCACAAGCTGTCCGCCGACCGCGTGAGCGAGTACGACGCCAAGATCAAGGATCTGGAAGCCAAGGCAGTCTCTGCCCTGAACGCCGGCCGTGAAGACCTGGCGATGGAAGTGGCCGAGGCGATTTCGACCCTGACCAACGACCTGACCACCGAGAAGGCCCAGAGCGACGAGTTCGGCACCTACGCCGAAAACATGCGCAAGGACATCAACAAGGCCGAAGCGCGGATCAAGAGCCTGCGTCAGCAAGTGGACATGGCCAAGGCCCGTGAAAGCGTGCAGAAAGCGCAGGTCAGCGCCTCCATCGCCAGCGGCGGCGCCAACGGCAAGCTGGAAACCGCAGTCGGCACCCTGAACCGTCTGCAGGAGAAGCAAAAGCAACGCGCCGCCGAGCTGAACGCTCAGGACGAACTGACCGATGCCACGACCGGCAACGACCTGGAGCGCAAACTGCGCGACGCCGGCATCACGCCGAACGAGGGCAGCGCCAACGCGATCCTCGAGCGACTGAAGCAGAAGTCGGCCCAGTAAGGGCAGCCAGAGAAAAGAAGGGCACCGGGTGCCCTTCTTTTTCGCCTGCTCGTTTGTCACGAGGCCGGTACACTAGCGGCGTTTTGCCAACGAACACCTCCACCCGCTTCAAGGAATGTACCCATGGGATGGTTAAAGAACTTGCTGGGGACCCCGGCTCCAACACCTGAAGCTGTCGGCGGCCCGCTTGGTCTGGCGCAGGGCAAGGGGATCCGGTTCGATTCGACGCTCGGCCTGCTGCTCGATGGCAGCACCTCGGTACGGGTTCCCGATGCCCAGGCCATCTGGAGCGCCGGCTGGATCGACCTCGGCCAGTCGAACAAGCTGCATCGCTATTACCTGAACAACGAAGATTTCTGGCTGCAGGTCCACGTCACCGGCGACGATCAGATCGAATCGGTGACGCTGTTCAATTACGTCAGCTACGTCACGGTCAACAGTGACGCCGAGCTGCAGCGCCTGGCGGGCCCGAACAGCCTGATCGGCCTGCCGGCCTACACCCATGAGGGCGTGTCCTTCACCCGTGAATGGGGCACCGAACGCGGCCAGACCGAACTGGTCCCGCTCACCGAACAAGTGATCAATCCCGACGAGTCCTACACCATCGAACACCATTCGATGCTGTACGCCCGGGAAACCGGCCTGACCGACCGTCGTGAGCTGCTGCTGTTCTCCGTCGAACAGGACGAAGAAGGCACCGTCAGCCTGAGCACATCGCTGGGCATCTCGCTGTACACCACCGATCTGAGCACCATTTAAAAGGAAGTTCCCCATGCTGGAAGTGCTGTCCGTTTCCCTGAACAAGGCCGCGCTGGTCGGTTTCGCCGCCTACCTGATCGGCGCCGTGCTGCTGTTCATGCTGTTTCAGTTCGTCTACACCCGCATCACGCCGCACAAGGAATTCGAACTGATTCGCGGCGGCAACAACGCTGCCGCCATCGCCCTGTCGGGTGCGATCATCGGTTTCGCGATTCCGGCGAGCAACATCATCGCCCACTCGATCAACGTCCTCGATTTCGTGCTCTGGGCGGTGATCGCCGCTGCGGTGCAATTGCTGGCATTCCTGGCGACCGGCCTGGTGCTCAAAGGCACGTCCCAACGCATCGCCAATGGTGAAATCGCCGCCGGCATCTACGTCGCGGCGGTGGCGATCAGCGTCGGCATGCTCAACGCCGCGTGCATGACACCGTCCTACTGATCGGCAGGAAGCCTGAGATGAAACGAAGCAAGTACGTTCAACTGTCCCTGGCGGCCTCCGTGGCGCTGGCGATTTCCGGCGAAGTGGCCGCCCAGGAACAACGCAACTTCCAGAGCGTGGAACAGTGCGTTGATGCCGAAGTGGCCGCCGATGCCTGCTCGAACGCCTACGTCGCGGCCCTGACCGAACACCGGCGCATCGCCCCGGCCTATGACGATAAAGCGCAGTGCGACGCAGACTTCGCTGCCGGCTGGTGTCAGAAAAATTCCGACGGCCGCTTTGTGCCGAAGCTGGGTGGCTTCAAGGTGCCACAGAACGTTGAGCCGGCGCAGAACCTCGATGCGATCGCCAATGCGCAGATGCCAGCGGGTGACCCGGCACCTGCCCAGACCACACAGAGCACTTCCCATGGTTCCAGTGGCGGTGGCGGTGGCGGTGGCGGTGGTAACGGCTGGCTCAGCGGATGGCTGATCGGTAATGCCATGAGCAACAATCGCGCAAGCGACACGCGGACGGTCTATCGCGATCGTGACACTCGCCAGACGTACGACACTTCGACGCTGAACCGCCGGATCGAATCGGCTCCGACGACTCGAAACGATTCGGACTACACCAGCTCCCGAAGCAAATCGGTCAACGTGGCGTCTTCGACTTCCCGTGGTGGCTTCGGCAGCCAGTCCAGTGCACGCAGCGGTTGGGGCGGCTGGGGCAGTTCGAGCAGCTGATCATGAAGAAGATCCATTGCGCTGAGCGCCCCGACTGGAAACAGACCGCCGAAAGTCTCGGCTTCCTGTTTCACACCATCGACGACGAACCCTACTGGGACGAACGCGCGTACTACCAGTTCACGCTCGCGCAGATCGAAAACGATCTCGAGGATCCGACTACCGAACTGCACGAGATGTGCATGGACCTGGTCGACCGGGTGGTGCACAGCGAAGAGTTGCTCGATCGCCTGAGCATCCCCGCGTCGTACTACGACATGATCCGAACGTCCTGGCTGGAAGGTCATCCGCATCTGTACGGACGCATGGACTTCTCCTACAGCGGCAACGGCCCGGCAAAGTTGCTGGAGCTCAACTACGACACGCCCACCAGCCTGTACGAAGCAGCGGCGTTCCAGTGGGGCTGGCTGGAGCAATGCATCGAGCGCGGAATGCTGCCGCGCCATGCCGACCAGTTCAACAGCATCGACACCCGCCTGCACGAAGCCTTTGCCCAGCTGAAGCTCAAGCGCCCGTTCTACTTTGCCTCGATGAAAGGCTCGGTCGAGGACAAGGGCACCACGGACTACCTGCGACTGATCGCGGAAAAGGTCGGCATCGAATCACGGCACATCGATATCGAAGATATCGGCCTGACTCCCGAGGGACGTTTTGTCGATCTTGAAGATCGCTGGATCCCGCACCTGTTCAAGCTGCACGCCTGGGAGTTCATTTTCCATGAGCCGTTCGGCGCAGCCATCGCCGAATGCGACACGCAGTTTTTCGAACCGGCCTGGAAATCCATTCTCTCCAACAAGGGCGCCCTGCCCCTGCTCTGGGAGCTGCACAAGGGCCATCCGAACCTGCTGGCTGCGCATCTCGACCCGAATCCGGGCAGCGCGGTGCCCAAGGGCTGGGTACGCAAACCGTACTTTTCCCGGGAAGGCGCCAACATCGAGCTGCAAACCGCCGACGGTCTGGTCGTCAAAGAGGACGGCCCCTACACGGACGCGCCCTTCATCCTGCAGGCATTTGCGCCGCTGCCCAAGTTCGATGACAGCTACACGCTGATCGGCTCCTGGGTGATTGGTGATCAGGCCGCAGGAATAGGCGTGCGCGAAGACAACAGTCTGATCACCAAGGATTCAAGCCGGTTTTTACCGCATCTGATTCTTGACTGATTCGAGGCTGGCAATAAAAAACCCGTAGCGTTTGCGCGCTACGGGTTTTTCGTTTCCGGCATCGGTTACGACAATTCGGTCGTACGCACCGGCACCTCGGACGCTCGCTTTTCCTTGACCGGCTCGACGGTGCTGACCCCGACCATTCTCCGGCGTGCGATTTCCGCACCGCGACGACGCAATGGGGTTTCGACAAAACGATAGTTCAACTCGCTGCACACCAGCATGATTGCAAACGAGGTCAGCAACATCGGCACGGTGAACTCCGCACCCAACGCGACACCCCGTTCGCTGGCCACCCGGCTCCAGATCTCGGTGCTCAGGTGGTAGGCGAACATATGCACAACGTACAAGGCATACGAGCGCGACCCCAGCCATTGCCCGAGCCCACTCAAAATCGCCGGGCAGTAGATGTAGCCCTTCTGGTAGCTGGAAAGCCAGACGAGAATCAACGCATTGATTGCGATCAGCCCCACCGCGATCGGCATGGCGACCATCTGACCGGCAATGGCACCGAGCATGTAAAGCAGGAACAGCGTGAGCGCCAGCCGCTTGAACAAGCTGGCCCCCAATGCCGTGGGTTCAATGTCCTTGTACAGCGATGTGCGCGTGAACAGGCACAGCAAAATGCCCCACATCATCGCATCCAGACGGAACGAGAACAGCATGCCGGCCAATGGCCCGCCAAACGCATAGCGATTGAAGGGGAACTGCACGGCAATCAGCGCGATCAGGGTAATCACCCGCCAGCGCGTGGAGGTGATCAGCAGCAGGAACAGCGGGAAAATGAAGTAAAACTGCTCCTCCAGCGCCAGGCTCCAGTACACCGAGTTCGGCCCCAGCAGTACACCGTACTGGTTCGCCAGATTCCCCGTGAACGTCGCGACGGCGGTGAAGCTGCGCAGATTCTCGAACCACGACTGGAAGGCATTCGACTGGTTGAAAAAGATCGAAAACGCCAACGGGATCAGTACCCACAGCCACGCAGTAGGCAGCAGACGATAGGCGCGACGAATCCAGAATGAAGTGGCGGCGAGGCCGAACCGGTTTTGCTCGCGGTTCTTGTCGAAATAGTCGAGATAGGCCTTGCTGACGACAAAACCTGAAATACAGAAAAACAGATCCACCCCCGACCAAGGGGAATAGACGTTGAACAGCTTTTCCATGAACTCGGCATGGAACGGCAGTAACAGCGAGCTGTGAGCAAACACCGTCATCAGGATAGCCACGCCGCGCAGGTACTCGATTTCCTTGTTCTTGCTACTGCTCATTGTTTTCTCTTGTTCTTGTGGTGGAACTGACACCCGACGCCGGGGAGCCCGCTCTTTCAAAATGGACGGGCTCGAAAGCGCCGGACCGATCATGGATTGGCTTGCCGCGGCCTTCAAGACTCTACGCGAAACTTTATTGCCCTGATCGCAGGGACCAATCAGTCAGTTCACGATCATCCAAAAGATGTTTACGACGCCAGAAACGACGAAGCCCCCGCAATGCGGGGGCTTCGAATGCAAACCGGAAGGGGTTCGGGCGCTTCAATCAGAACGGGATATCGTCATCGAAGCTGTCGAAATCCGGAGCCGGTTGCGGTGCGGCCTGCTGTGGAGCCGGGGCCGGACGCTGCTGAGGTGCCGACTGCTGCGGACGCGGAGCCTGTTGGCGTGGCGCCTGCTGCTGATAGTTGTTGCCACCGCCTTGTTGGTCGCCCTGTTGTGGACGGCCGCCCAGCAGTTGCATGGTGCCTTGCATGTCGACCACGATTTCGGTGGTGTAACGCTTGATACCGTCTTTTTCCCACTCACGGGTCTGCAGCTTGCCTTCGATGTACACCTGCGAACCCTTGCGCAGGTATTCGCCGGCGATTTCGGCAACCTTGCCGAACATCGATACACGGTGCCACTCGGTCTTCTCGACCTTCTGACCGGTCTGCTTGTCGGTCCACTGCTCGCTGGTCGCCAGACTCAGGTTGGTCACGGCGTTACCGTTGGGCAGGTAGCGTACTTCGGGATCCTGGCCGCAAGTACCGACCAGAATGACTTTGTTAACCCCACGGGCCATAACGTTCTCCTAGGCTTCGCACGCAGTCTGCACCGGGTTGTTCACCAGGCGCTCAAGAGTGGTGCGATCCATTAATTCGGTGTCCAGTTTGATGTAGATCGCCGCTTCATCAGCGACTATGACTGCATCAGTTACCCCTACGAGGGCCTTGAGGCGCTCGACCAGACCCGCTTCGCGGATCGCTTCGGGCGACAACGGCAGGCGCAGGCTCGTCACGTAGGGAGGTTCGCGCATGGTAACAGCAAAGGCCAGCCAAAGTGCAGCCAGCCCGGCACATCCGAGGAACACAACCGACAGACCGCCATGCTGGAACATCCAGCCGCCGAGAATCCCGCCGAGTGCAGAACCGAGGAACTGGCTGGTGGAGTACACGCCCATGGCCGTGCCTTTGCCACCTGCCGGTGAAACCTTGCTGATCAGCGACGGCAGCGAAGCTTCCAGCAGATTGAACGCGGTGAAGAACACCACCGTCCCGATCACCAGAGCCCGCAGGCTGTCACCGAACTGCCAGAAGAATAGCTCAGTGAACATCAGCGTCATCACGGCGCCGAGCAAAACTCGTTTCATTTTGCGTTTCTTCTCGCCGTAGATGATGAACGGGATCATGGCGAAGAACGAGATCAGCAAGGCTGTGAGGTAGACCCACCAGTGCTGTTCCTTGGGCAGACCGGCCTTTTCGACCAGCGCCAGGGGCAGCGCGACGAAGCTCGACATCAACATCGCATGTAACACAAAAATGCCCAGGTCCAGCCGCAGCAGGTCCGGGTGTTTGAGCGTCGGCATCAACGCCTGACGCGCCACGCCGGACTCACGATGACTCAGCGGCCCGGTGGACTTCGGCACCATGAACATCACGATCACGATACCGACCAGCGCCATCCCGCCAGTGGCGAGGAACAGGCCGGACAGACCGAATGCGCGGGTCAGCAGCGGACCGACCACCATGGCCACGGCGAACGACAGGCCGATGGTCATGCCGATCATGGCCATCGCCTTGGTGCGGTGTTGTTCGCGAGTGAGGTCGGACAGCAACGCCATGACCGCCGCGGAAATAGCGCCGGCGCCCTGCAGGACCCGGCCGGCAATCACGCCCCAGATCGAGTCGGCCTGGGCCGCCAGCACACTGCCGAGGGCGAAGACGATCAGCCCCAGGTAAATCACCGGACGACGGCCTATGCGGTCGGAAATGATCCCGAACGGAATCTGGAAAATCGCCTGGGTCAAGCCGTAAGCGCCAATCGCCAGCCCGATGAGGGCCGGGGTCGCTCCCGCCAGATCCATGCCATAGGTTGCCAGTACCGGCAGCACCATGAACATGCCAAGCATACGGAAGGCGAACACCAGGGCCAGACCGCTCGCCGCGCGGGTCTCGCTGCCACTCATGCGTTCGCTGTGGGGATCGTGCATGGAAAAACCTCGTGTGAACCGGCGGCGATTCTACCAGTCCCATCGAAAGACGGGGTATATCGCGACGCTTTGCCACGTACAGATGAAACTCTCTTCATGTAAGGCAGAAATCCCTTCATTTGATAGTGTGCATCCATCCAGTATTTGGCCGTATACTCCTGTGTTTTCGACGCCCGCCGAGCGAGGCCACTTTGGACAAGATCCTGATACGTGGGGCCCGTACCCACAACCTGAAGAACATCGACCTGACCCTGCCACGGGACAAACTGATCGTCATCACCGGCCTGTCCGGATCCGGCAAGTCGTCCCTGGCCTTCGACACGCTGTACGCCGAAGGTCAGCGCCGCTATGTCGAATCCCTGTCGGCCTATGCCCGGCAGTTCCTGTCGATGATGGAAAAACCCGACGTCGACACCATCGAAGGTCTGTCGCCGGCGATCTCCATCGAACAGAAGTCGACCTCGCACAACCCGCGCTCCACGGTCGGCACCATCACCGAAATCTACGACTACCTGCGTCTGCTCTACGCACGCGTCGGCACACCGCGCTGCCCGGATCACGACATCCCGCTGGAAGCCCAGACCGTCAGCCAGATGGTCGACCTGGTGCTGGCTCAGCCGGAAGGCAGCAAACTGATGCTGCTGGCCCCGGTGATCCGTGAGCGCAAGGGCGAGCACCTTTCGGTATTCGAAGAACTGCGTGCCCAGGGTTTCGTCCGGGCCCGGGTCAACGGTCGGCTCTGCGAGCTGGACGAGCTGCCAAAACTGGATAAGCAGAAGAAGCACACGATCGAAGTCGTGGTTGACCGCTTCAAGGTGCGCGCCGACCTGCAACAGCGTCTGGCCGAGTCCTTTGAGACCGCGCTGAAGCTGGCGGACGGCATCGCCCTGGTAGCGCCGATGGACGACGAGCCGGGCGAAGAGATGATTTTCTCCGCGCGCTTCGCCTGCCCGATCTGCGGCCATGCGATCAGCGAGCTGGAACCCAAGCTGTTTTCCTTCAACAACCCGGCCGGCGCCTGCCCGACCTGCGATGGTTTGGGCGTGAAGCAGTTCTTCGACATCAAGCGCCTGGTCAACGGCGAACTCACGCTGGCCGAGGGCGCGATTCGCGGCTGGGACCGGCGCAACGTCTATTACTTCCAGATGCTCGGCTCGCTGGCTGCGCATTACGGCTTCAGCCTGGAGCAACCGTTCAACGAACTGCCGGCCGATCAGCAGAAGTTCATCCTGCACGGCAGTGGCTCGCAGAACGTCGATTTCAAATACCTCAATGACCGGGGCGACATCGTCAAACGCTCGCACCCGTTCGAAGGCATCGTGCCGAACCTGGAGCGTCGTTACCGCGAAACCGAATCGGCCAGCGTGCGTGAAGAACTGGCGAAGTTCCTCAGCACCCAGTCCTGCCCGGACTGCCGTGGTACCCGCCTGCGCCGCGAAGCGCGGCATGTGTGGGTGGGCGAGAAAACCTTGCCGGCGGTGACCAACCTGCCGATCGGCGATGCCTGCGACTACTTCGGCGAGCTGAAGATGACTGGCCGGCGCGGTGAAATCGCCGACAAGATCCTCAAAGAGATCCGCGAGCGTCTGCAGTTCCTGGTCAACGTGGGGCTGGATTACCTGTCGCTGGATCGCAGTGCCGACACATTGTCCGGCGGCGAAGCCCAGCGGATCCGTCTGGCCAGCCAGATCGGCGCCGGCCTGGTCGGTGTCCTGTACATTCTCGACGAACCATCCATCGGCCTGCACCAGCGCGACAACGATCGCCTGCTCGGCACCCTCAAGCACCTGCGCGACATCGGCAACACCGTGATCGTGGTCGAGCACGACGAAGACGCGATCCGGCTGGCCGACTATGTGGTCGATATCGGCCCGGGCGCCGGCGTTCATGGCGGGCAGATCGTCGCCGAAGGCACGCCGGCCGAAGTCATGGCACACCCGGACTCGCTGACCGGTAAATACCTGTCGGGCCGGGTCAAGATCGAAGTGCCGGCCAAGCGCACGCCGCGCAACAAGAAACAGGTGCTGTCGCTCAAGGGCGCGCGCGGCAACAACCTGCGCAACGTGGACCTGGAGATCCCGATCGGCCTGCTGACGTGCGTGACTGGCGTCTCCGGATCGGGCAAGTCGACGCTGATCAACAACACACTGTTCCCGCTGAGCGCCACGGCACTCAATGGCGCAACCACCTTGGAAGCGGCAGCCCACGACAGCATCAAGGGCCTGGAGCATCTGGACAAGGTCGTGGATATCGACCAAAGCCCTATCGGTCGTACACCGCGCTCCAACCCGGCGACCTATACCGGGCTGTTCACGCCGATTCGCGAACTGTTCGCCGGCGTGCCCGAGTCCCGCTCCCGTGGTTATGGCCCGGGGCGCTTCTCATTCAACGTCAAGGGCGGTCGCTGCGAGGCTTGCCAGGGCGATGGCCTGATCAAGGTGGAAATGCACTTTCTGCCGGACATCTACGTACCGTGCGACGTGTGCAAGAGCAAACGCTACAACCGCGAAACCCTGGAGATCAAATACAAGGGCAAGAGCATCCACGAAACCCTCGAGATGACCATCGAGGAAGCACGGGAGTTCTTCGACGCGGTGCCGGCGCTCGCGCGCAAGCTGCAAACACTGATGGATGTGGGTCTGTCGTACATCAAGCTCGGGCAGTCGGCGACCACGCTGTCCGGCGGTGAAGCGCAGCGGGTCAAGTTGTCTCGCGAACTGTCGAAGCGCGACACTGGCAAGACCTTGTACATCCTCGATGAGCCGACCACAGGCCTGCACTTCGCGGACATCCAGCAACTGCTCGACGTGCTGCATCGCCTGCGTGACCACGGCAACACTGTCGTGGTGATCGAGCATAACCTCGACGTGATCAAGACGGCCGACTGGCTGGTGGATCTCGGCCCCGAAGGGGGTTCGAAAGGTGGACAGATCATCGCCACCGGCACACCGGAGGAAGTGGCCGAGATGAAGCAATCTCACACTGGCCATTACCTCAAGCCGCTGCTGATCCGCGATCGAGCCTGATTGCCAGGCATGAAAAAGCCCCTGTCACTTCACCAGTGACAGGGGCTTTTTTGTATCTGACGCAATCAGGATGTGTGAGATTGCAGGTAGTTCTGAATGCCGATCAGCTTGATCAGGCCCAACTGCTTTTCTAGCCAGTAGGTGTGATCTTCTTCAGTGTCATGCAGCTGAAGCTTGAGGATATCGCGGCTTACGTAGTCGCCATTCTTTTCGCACAGCTCAATGCCTTTGCACAGCGCGGCACGCACCTTGTACTCAAGGCGCAGATCCGCTTCGAGCATGGTCTCCACCGTGGTGCCGACGTCCAGATCATCAGGACGCATGCGCGGTGTACCTTCCAGCATCAGAATGCGGCGCATCAAAGCGTCAGCATGACCGGCTTCTTCTTCCATCTCGTGGTTGATTCGTTCGTAGAGCTTGGTGAATCCCCAGTCCTCATACATCCGCGAGTGAACGAAATATTGGTCACGCGCGGCCAGTTCGCCGGTCAGCAACGTGTTGAGGTAATCGATAACGTCTGGGTGGCCTTGCATCGCCCTACATCTCCCTTCTTGAAAGTCTGTAGTTTGAACCAACCTGACTGCGAGGTCACTCACTTCGCGCAATAAAAGCGAAGATATTCTGAGAAAAGCAGGTTAAATAACGCAAAAACCGCCCTAATGAGGGCGGTTCTGCTTCTCGTTTAGACTTCGTTAAGCTGTACGTTGAGCAGCTTTGCGATTGCTTCTCCATACGCCGGGTCGGCCTTGTAGAAATGCTGCAACTGGCGGTCGACGACATCACTCGAAACACCCGCCATCGCACCGGCAATGTTGCTGACCAGCAGCGCTTTCTGTTCGTCGCTCATCAAACGGAACAGCGCACCGGCATGGCTGTAGTAGTCGGTGTCTTCGCGGTGATCGTAGCGATCAGCCGCGCCACTCAAGGCCAGCGCAGGCTCAGCGTAATGCGGCGCCTGCTTTGGCGACTCTACGTAACTGTTCGGCTCGTAGTTAGGCGTCGCACCACCGTTGCTGCCAAAAGCCATCGAACCATCACGCTGGTAGGTATTCACTGGACTGCGTGGGGCGTTCACTGGCAGTTGCTGGTGATTGGTGCCTACGCGATAGCGATGCGCATCGGCGTAGGCAAACACGCGACCTTGCAGCATGCGATCCGGCGAAAGACCAACACCCGGGACCATATTGCTCGGGCCGAATGCAGCTTGCTCGACTTCGGCGAAGTAGTTCAGCGGGTTGCGATTCAACTCCAGCTCACCGACTTCGATCAAAGGGAACTCCTTCTGCGACCAGGTCTTGGTCACGTCGAACGGGTTCTCGTAATGTGCTGCGGCCTGGGCTTCGGTCATGATCTGGATGCACACGCTCCATTTCGGGAAGTCGCCGCGCTCAATGGCCTCGAACAGATCACGTTGCGCGTAATCAGGATCGGTACCCGCCAGGCGTGCCGCATCTGCCGGCGCAAGGTTCTTGATCCCTTGCTTGGTTTTGTAGTGCCACTTCACCCAATGACGTTCGCCTTGCGCACTGATCAAGCTATAGGTGTGACTGCCGAAGCCGTGCATGTGGCGGTAGCCGTCAGGAATACCTCGGTCAGAAAACAGAATGGTGACCTGGTGCAGTGCCTCAGGCGAGTGCGACCAGAAATCCCACATCATCTGCGCACTTTTCAGATTGCTCTGCGGCAGGCGTTTCTGGGTGTGGATAAAGTCAGGGAATTTCAGCGGATCACGAATGAAGAACACTGGCGTATTGTTGCCGACGATGTCCCAGTTGCCTTCTTCGGTGTAGAACTTCAGGGCAAAGCCACGAGGATCGCGCTCGGTGTCAGCCGAGCCACGCTCACCACCCACCGTGGAAAAACGCAGAAAGGTTGGTGTCTGCTTACCCACCGCAGAGAACAGTTTGGCGCTGGTGTACTGCGTGATATCGCGAGTGACGGTGAAAGTACCGTAGGCGCCCGAGCCCTTGGCGTGCACGCGGCGCTCAGGAATGTTTTCACGGTTGAAATGGGCAAGCTTCTCGATCAAGTGAAAATCATCGAGCAGCAACGGACCACGCGGCCCGGCAGAGCGGGAGTTCTGGTTATCGGCGACTGGCGCGCCGCTGGCAGTCGTAAGCGTCTTGTTCTGGCTCATGCGATCTTCTTCCTCTGTCAGTCTTGAACTGCCGGCTAATCGGCTTGTTGGGGAGTATCGATCATCAACATGACAGCCACAAATTCATTAACTCATGGTCATCAATAGAGAAAAGCTAACGATAAATCCCCACACATAGTGCAGACACAAACAGGGTAGAAGCTTGTACGAACCGCGCATTTCTTGCGGGCACAAAAAACCGGGCACTAGGCCCGGTTTTTTGTTTCAGACTGACGTCTTACTCAGCGGATACAGCTTCACCGCCGACAGCACGATCAACCAGTTCGACGTACGCCATAGGCGCGTTGTCGCCAGCGCGGAAACCGCACTTGAGGATGCGCAGGTAGCCACCCTCACGGGTAGCGTAACGCTTGCCCAGGTCGTTGAAGAGCTTACCAACGATAGCTTTCGAACGAGTACGGTCGAAAGCCAGACGACGGTTAGCAACGCTGTCTGTCTTGGCCAGAGTGATCAGCGGCTCGGCAACGCGGCGCAGTTCTTTGGCTTTTGGCAGAGTAGTTTTGATCAGCTCGTGCTCGAACAGCGACACTGCCATGTTTTGGAACATGGCCTTGCGGTGCGAGCTGGTGCGGCTCAGGTGGCGACCACTTTTACGATGACGCATGGTTCATTCCTTACCAAACACTACGTTCGGTGATTACGACGATCAGGCAGTCGCCTTGTCGTCCTTCTTAAGACTTGCAGGCGGCCAGTTGTCGAGGCGCATGCCGAGGGACAGACCGCGGGAGGCCAGAACGTCCTTGATTTCAGTCAAGGATTTCTTGCCCAGGTTCGGAGTCTTCAACAGCTCTACTTCGGTGCGCTGGATCAGGTCACCGATGTAATAGATGTTTTCCGCCTTAAGGCAGTTAGCCGAACGTACAGTCAGTTCCAGATCGTCAACCGGGCGAAGCAGGATCGGATCGATCTCGTCTTCCTGCTCGACAACCACTGGCTCACTGTCACCTTTGAGGTCGACGAACGCAGCCAACTGCTGTTGCAGGATGGTTGCAGCACGACGGATAGCCTCTTCAGGATCCAGAGTACCGTTGGTTTCCAGATCAATAACCAGCTTGTCCAGGTTGGTACGCTGTTCGACACGGGCGTTTTCCACCACGTATGCGATACGGCGAACCGGGCTGAACGAAGAGTCAAGCTGCAAGCGACCGATGCTGCGGCTTTCGTCTTCATCGCTCTGACGCGAGTCTGCTGGTTCATAACCACGACCACGAGCTACGGTGAGCTTCATGTTCAGGGCGCCGTTAGACGCCAGGTTAGCGATTACGTGATCGGGATTAACGATCTCGACATCATGATCCAGCTGAATATCGGCAGCGGTAACCACCCCCGAACCCTTCTTCGACAAGGTCAGCGTAACTTCGTCACGGCCGTGCAGCTTGATAGCCAGACCTTTAAGGTTCAACAGGATTTCAATTACGTCTTCCTGTACACCTTCGATGGCGCTGTACTCGTGGAGCACACCGTCAATCTCGGCCTCGACTACTGCGCAGCCGGGCATTGAGGACAACAGGATGCGGCGCAGCGCGTTGCCCAGGGTGTGGCCGAAACCACGCTCGAGAGGCTCGAGAGTGATCTTGGCGCGGGTTGGACTGACAACCTGCACATCAATATGGCGGGGTGTCAGGAACTCATTTACCGAAATCTGCATGGATGCACCTATTTTCTAGCCCTTACTTGGAGTAGAGCTCGACAATCAGGCTTTCGTTGATGTCGGCGGACAGATCACTGCGAGCAGGAACGTTCTTGAAAACGCCCGACTTCTTCTCAGTGTCTACTTCTACCCACTCTACGCGGCCACGTTGAGCACACAGATCGAGAGCTTGGACAATGCGAAGTTGATTTTTTGCTTTCTCGCGAACAGCGACCACGTCACCAGCACGAACCTGGTACGAAGGAACGTTTACGGTCTGACCGTTAACGCTGATCGACTTGTGCGATACCAGCTGACGGGATTCGGCACGAGTCGAACCAAAGCCCATACGGTATACGACGTTGTCCAGACGGCATTCGAGCAGTTGCAGCAGGTTTTCACCGGTTGCACCTTTCTTGCCAGCAGCTTCTTTGTAGTAGCCGCTGAATTGACGCTCGAGAACGCCGTAGATACGACGGACCTTCTGCTTTTCACGCAGTTGGGTGCCGTAGTCGGACTGGCGACCGCGGCGTTGGCCGTGGATACCAGGTGCTGCTTCAATGTTGCACTTCGATTCGATCGCGCGCACGCCGCTCTTCAGGAAGAGATCGGTGCCTTCGCGACGAGCGAGTTTGCATTTTGGACCAATGTAACGAGCCATTCTTTACAATCTCCTGGATTACACGCGGCGCTTCTTCGGCGGACGGCACCCGTTGTGCGGGATTGGCGTCACGTCGGTGATGCTGGCGATCTTGTAGCCACAGCCGTTCAAAGCGCGGACTGCGGATTCACGACCTGGACCTGGACCCTTGACGTTCACGTCGAGGTTTTTCAGGCCGTATTCCAGCGCAGCTTGACCAGCACGCTCAGCAGCTACTTGAGCAGCGAACGGGGTGGACTTGCGGGAACCGCGGAAACCCGAACCACCGGAGGTAGCCCAGGAAAGAGCGTTACCTTGACGGTCGGTAATGGTCACGATGGTGTTGTTAAAAGAAGCATGGATGTGGGCGATGCCATCAACCACTGTCTTTTTAACTTTTTTACGAGGACGAGCAGCAGGTTTTGCCATGATTAAATTCCTGTCGATTCGCTGGGGCGATTACTTGCGGATCGGCTTACGCGGACCTTTACGGGTACGCGCGTTGGTCTTGGTACGCTGACCGCGTACTGGCAGACCACGACGATGACGCAGACCGCGATAGCAACCGAGGTCCATCAAGCGCTTGATTTTCATGTTGATTTCGCGACGCAGGTCACCTTCAGTGGTGAACTTCGCCACTTCGCCACGCAGCTGTTCAATCTGCTCGTCGCTCAGATCCTTGATCTTTGCGGCTGGGTTTACCCCAGTCTCTGCACAAATCTTCTGTGCAGTAGTGCGACCAACACCATAGATGTAGGTCAGCGAGATAACAGTATGCTTGTTATCTGGAATGTTAACGCCTGCAATACGGGCCATTCAGTGGGACTCCAATTGACAGCTACCTACGCCCCGGAAGCCAAGAAATAGGGCGCGAGATAATATCGCTGTAATAACAAATAATCAACCCGGCAGCGCACTAGCTGCCGGGCTTGAAGCACAATCACACTCAGCCTTGGCGCTGTTTGTGACGCGGTTCCGCGCTGCAAATTACTCGAACAACACCTTCGCGGCGAATAATCTTGCAGTTACGGCACAGCTTTTTCACCGATGCACGAACTTTCATCACCAACTCCTCGAACCTTATGGGTACTCAGCGCAACATGCCGCTGCCGTAACCCTTCAGGTTGGCTTTCTTCATCAGGGATTCGTACTGGTGCGAAACGAGGTGCGATTGTACTTGGGACATGAAGTCCATCACAACCACGACCACGATCAGCAACGAGGTCCCGCCAAGGTAGAACGGAACGTTTGCTGCAACCACCAGGAACTGGGGCAACAGGCACACGGCCGTCATGTAAAGAGCACCGAACATGGTCAAGCGAGTCAGAACGCCATCAATGTAGCGCGCGGACTGCTCACCTGGACGGATGCCCGGAATAAAGGCACCGGACTTCTTCAGGTTTTCCGCTACGTCTTTCGGATTGAACATCAACGCCGTATAGAAGAAGCAGAAGAAAATAATCCCTGCACTAAACAGCAGAATATTCAACGGCTGACCAGGAGCGATCGACTGCGAGATGTCCTGCAACCAGCCCATACCTTCAGACTGACCGAACCAGGCACCCAGCGAAGCCGGGAACAGCAAAATGCTGCTCGCGAAAATAGCCGGAATAACACCGGCCATGTTCACCTTCAGCGGCAAGTGGCTAGTCTGCGCAGCGAAAACCTTGCGGCCTTGCTGACGCTTGGCGTAGTGAACGGCGATACGACGCTGACCACGCTCAATGAACACCACGAAACCGATAATCGCTACTGCCAGCAAACCGATGGCAACCAAGGCGAAGATGTTGATATCACCCTGACGCGCAGACTCGAAAGACTGCCCGATTGCTCTCGGAAGACCGGCGACGATACCCGAAAAAATCAACATCGAGATACCGTTGCCTACACCACGCTCAGTAATCTGCTCACCCAGCCACATCATGAACATCGCACCAGCCACAAAAGTGGATACCGCGACGAAATGGAAGCCAAAGTCACCAGTGAACGCAACGCCCTGCCCCGCCAGACCAATGGACATGCCAATGGCCTGGACGAGAGCGAGGACGACGGTGCCGTAGCGGGTGTACTGGCTGATCTTGCGACGGCCAGCTTCACCTTCCTTCTTCAACTGCTCCAGCTGCGGGCTGACGGCTGTCATCAGTTGCATGATGATCGATGCCGAAATGTACGGCATGATCCCCAGTGCAAAAATGCTCATCCGCTCCAGCGCGCCGCCGGAAAACATGTTGAACAAGCTAAGAATGGTCCCCTCATTCTGTCGAAACAGGTCCGCGAGTCGGTCCGGGTTGATACCTGGAACCGGGATGTGTGCGCCTATTCGGTAGACGATAATCGCCAGGAACAGAAAACGCAGACGAGCCCAGAGTTCAGACATACCGCCTTTGCCGAGCGCAGAGAGAGCACCTTGCTTAGCCATTTATTCCTCGAACTTGCCGCCAGCTGCTTCGATAGCCGCACGCGCACCTTTGGTGGCGCCGATTCCCTTGCCGATAGTGACAGCGCGAGTCACTTCACCGGACAGCATGATTTTCACACGCTGTACGTTGACGTTGATCACGTTGGCATCTTTCAGGGACTGCACGGTGACGATGTCGCCTTCCACTTTAGCCAGCTCGGACAGACGCACTTCTGCGCGGTCCATGGCCTTCAGGGAAACGAAACCGAACTTCGGCAGGCGACGATGCAGCGGCTGTTGACCGCCTTCAAAGCCTGGAGCAATAGTGCCACCGGAGCGGGAGGTCTGACCTTTGTGACCACGGCCACCAGTCTTACCCAAACCACTACCGATACCACGGCCCGGACGATGCTTTTCGCGACGGGAACCCGGCGCTGGACTCAGATCATTGAGTTTCATCGATTAACCCTCGACACGCAGCATGTAGTAAGCCTTGTTGATCATCCCGCGATTCTCGGGAGTATCCTGGACTTCTACAGTGTGACCGATGCGACGCAGACCCAGACCCTTAACGCACAGTTTGTGGTTAGGGATGCGGCCGGTCATGCTTTTGATCAGCGTAACTTTAACGGTAGCCATGATTACTTGATCTCCTCAACACGCAGGCCACGCTTGGCTGCGATGGACTCAGGAGACTGCATAGCCTTCAGACCCTTGAAAGTGGCGTGAACCACGTTTACAGGGTTAGTCGAGCCGTAGCACTTGGCCAGAACGTTCTGAACGCCAGCAACTTCGAGGACAGCACGCATAGCGCCGCCAGCGATGATACCGGTACCTTCAGAAGCAGGCTGCATGTACACCTTCGAAGCGCCGTGAGCGGACTTCATTGCGTACTGCAGAGTGGTGCCGTTCAGATCAACCTGGATCATGTTGCGGCGAGCAGCTTCCATTGCCTTCTGGATCGCAGCAGGCACTTCACGCGACTTGCCACGGCCGAAGCCAACACGCCCTTTACCATCACCAACCACGGTCAACGCGGTGAAAGTGAAGATACGGCCGCCTTTAACGGTTTTGGCTACGCGGTTAACTTGAACCAGCTTCTCAATGTAGCCTTCGTCGCGCTTTTGGTCGTTATTTGACATAACTTAGAACTCCAGCCCAGCTTCACGAGCAGCATCAGCCAGCGCTTTAACGCGGCCGTGGTACTTGAAGCCAGAGCGGTCGAAAGCCACCTGCGAGACGCCAGCGGCCTTAGCACGCGTAGCGACCAGCTGGCCAACCTTAGTGGCCGCGTCGATGTTGCCAGTGGCGCCATCACGCAGTTCTTTATCCAAAGTCGAGGCGCTTGCCAGGACTTTGTTGCCGTCGGCCGAAATGACCTGGGCGTAGATGTGCTGCGACGAGCGGAACACGCAGAGACGCACGACTTCGAGTTCGTGCATTTTCAGGCGTGCTTTGCGAGCGCGACGCAGTCGAGTAACTTTTTTGTCGGTCATTTGCTATGCCCTACTTCTTCTTGGCTTCTTTACGACGGACGACTTCGTCCGCGTAGCGCACACCTTTGCCTTTGTACGGCTCTGGTGGACGGAAGTCGCGGATCTCGGCGGCCACTTGACCTACCAGCTGCTTGTCGATGCCCTTGATCAGGATATCGGTCTGGCTAGGGGTCTCAGCGGTGATGCCTTCCGGCAGTTCATAATCCACTGGGTGCGAGAAGCCAAGAGCCAGGTTCAGCACTGTGCCTTTTGCTTGCGCTTTGTAACCAACACCGACCAGCTGGAGCTTGCGCTCGAAGCCTTGGCTTACGCCCTGGACCATGTTGTTAACCAACGCACGAGTGGTACCGGCCATTGCGCGAGTTTGTTGATCGCCATTGCGAGCAGCAAAACGCAGCTCACCGGCTTCTTCAACGATCTCAACGGACGAATGGACGTTCAGTTCGAGAGTGCCCTTGGCACCCTTCACCGAAAGCTGTTGGCCTGCGAATTTGACTTCGACACCGGCTGGCAGCTTAACGGGGTTCTTAGCGACGCGAGACATGCTTATCCCCCCTTAGAACACAGTGCAAAGAACTTCGCCGCCGACACCGGCAGCGCGCGCAGCACGATCAGTCATCACACCTTTGTTGGTGGAGACGATAGACACACCGAGACCGCCACGTACTTTTGGCAGATCTTCGACGGACTTGTACTGACGCAGGCCTGGACGGCTAACGCGCTTGACTTCTTCGATGACCGGACGGCCTTCGAAATATTTCAGCTCGATAGACAGCAGTGGTTTTGTTTCGCTGCTGATCTGATAACCCGCGATGTAACCTTCGTCCTTCAGGACTTTAGCTACAGCCACCTTCAACGTGGAAGAAGGCATGCTTACGACGGACTTTTCAGCCATCTGGGCATTACGGATTCGAGTTAGCATGTCCGCTAACGGGTCCTGCATACTCATGGGCTAGACGCTCCTAATACAGAAAAATTAGCCTTGCGGCTACTACTTGTCGCCGAGAAATTCCGGGCATAAAAAACACGGGCTCAGGCGAGCCGGTCATTCTAGACATACCCCAGAAATGAATCAAGCCCCAAAAGGGGCTTGATTCATGTTCAAGGCCACCGATGGTCAGGTTCTTGCGAACCCGACCATCGAGACTTTGACAGCAATTACCAGCTGGCTTTAACCAGACCTGGAACGTCACCACGCATTGCAGCTTCACGCAGCTTGTTACGGCCCAGGCCGAACTTGCGGTAAACGCCGTGCGGACGACCAGTCAGGCGGCAGCGGTTACGCATGCGCGAAGCGCTTGCATCACGTGGCTGCTTCTGCAGAGCTACGGTAGCTTCCCAACGCGCTTCTGGACTTGCGTTCAGATCAACGATGATAGCTTTCAGCGCTGCACGCTTGGTGGCGTACTTGGCAACGGTGAGCTGACGCTTCAGCTCACGGTTCTTCATGCTCTTCTTGGCCATTTTCCTACTCCAATCAGTTGCGGAACGGGAATTTGAAAGCACGCAACAGAGCGCGGCCTTCATCATCGTTCTTGGCAGTGGTGGTCAGGGTAATGTCCAGACCGCGGAGAGCATCGATCTTGTCGTAGTCGATTTCCGGGAAAATGATCTGCTCTTTCACGCCCATGCTGTAGTTGCCACGACCATCGAAGGACTTGGCATTCAGGCCGCGGAAGTCGCGAACCCGAGGCAGGGAGATCGACAGCAGACGATCCAGGAACTCGTACATACGCTCACGGCGCAGGGTCACTTTGACGCCGATCGGCCAACCTTCACGGACTTTAAAGCCAGCGATGGATTTGCGAGCGTAGGTCACAACGACTTTCTGGCCGGTGATCTTTTCCAGGTCAGCAACAGCGTGCTCGATGACTTTTTTGTCGCCGATCGCTTCGCCCAGACCCATGTTCAGGGTGATTTTGGTAACGCGCGGAACTTCCATCACGTTCGAAAGCTTAAGTTCTTCCTTAAGTTTCGGAGCGATTTCCTTCCGGTAAATCTCTTTTAGTCGTGCCATGGTCTTCTACCTAGCAGTGTTCAAGCATCAACCGCTTTTTGGGTCGACTTGAAGACACGAATTTTTTTACCGTCTTCTACTTTGAAACCAACGCGGTCAGCCTTGTTGGTTTCGCCGTTGAAGATGGCGACGTTAGAAGCGTGCAGTGGCGCTTCTTTCTCGACGATACCGCCCTGTACGCCCGACATCGGGTTAGGCTTGGTATGACGCTTGACCAGGTTCAGACCACCAACAACCAGACGGTTGTCAGCAAGAACCTTCAGCACCTTACCGCGCTTACCTTTGTCTTTGCCGGCGATCACGATGATCTCGTCGTCACGACGAATCTTTTGCATGTCGGATCTCCTTACAGCACTTCTGGGGCGAGCGAGACGATCTTCATGAACTTCTCAGTACGAAGTTCACGGGTCACTGGCCCAAAGATACGGGTGCCGATCGGCTCTTGCTTGTTGTTCAGAAGAACAGCAGCGTTGCCATCAAAGCGGATAATGGAGCCATCAGCACGACGTACGCCGTGACGAGTGCGGACTACAACAGCAGTCATCACTTGGCCTTTTTTCACCTTACCGCGAGGAATTGCTTCCTTCACGGTAACTTTGATGATGTCACCGATACCAGCGTAACGACGATGGGAGCCACCCAGCACCTTGATGCACATAACGCGGCGAGCGCCGCTGTTATCGGCCACATCGAGCATGGATTGAGTCTGAATCATATAATTTCTCCGACCCCTAGCCCTTAGACTTCCACAGCGCGTTCGAGAACATCAACCAGCGCCCAAGACTTGGTCTTGGCCATCGGACGAGTTTCACGAATAGTGACTTTGTCGCCGATGTGGCACTGATTGGTTTCGTCGTGCGCGTGCAGCTTAGTCGAACGCTTAACGTATTTACCGTAGATCGGGTGCTTAACGCGACGCTCGATCAGAACGGTGATGGTTTTGTCCATCTTGTCGCTGACAACACGGCCAGTCAGCGTACGGACAGTTTTTTCGGCTTCAGCCATGATCACTTACCTGCCTGCTGGTTGAGCACAGTCTTCACGCGAGCGATGTCACGCTTAACTTGCGAGAGCAGATGAGACTGCCCCAACTGGCCAGTTGCTTTCTGCATGCGCAGATTGAACTGGTCGCGCAGCAAGCCGAGCAGTTGCTCGTTCAGCTGCTGTGCGGATTTTTCACGAAGTTCATTCGCTTTCATCACATCACCGTCCGTTTAACAAAGGAGGTGGCGAGCGGCAGCTTTGCAGCAGCCAGGGCGAAAGCCTCACGCGCCAGCTCTTCAGAAACACCCTCGATTTCATACAGGACTTTGCCTGGCTGAATCTGGGCAACCCAGTACTCCACGTTACCCTTACCTTTACCCATACGAACCTCGAGAGGCTTCTTGGAGATCGGCTTGTCCGGGAATACACGGATCCAGATCTTGCCGCCACGTTTTACGTGACGGGTCAGAGCACGACGCGCTGACTCGATCTGACGAGCGGTGAGACGACCACGAGCTACAGACTTCAGCGCGAACTCGCCGAAGCTGACTTTGCTACCGCGCAGTGCCAGACCACGGTTGTGGCCGGTCATCTGCTTGCGGAACTTCGTACGCTTTGGTTGCAACATTTGGCGTACCCCTTACTTAGCAGCTTTTTTACGAGGCGCTGGTGCTTGTGGTTTCAGTTCTTCTTGGCGACCACCAATTACTTCGCCCTTGAAGATCCAAACCTTTACACCGATCACACCGTAAGTGGTGTGAGCTTCGTAGTTGGCATAGTCGATGTCGGCACGCAGGGTGTGCAGTGGCACACGACCTTCGCGATACCATTCAGTACGTGCGATTTCAGCACCGCCGAGACGACCGCTCACTTGGATTTTGATGCCTTTGGCACCAATGCGCATGGCGTTCTGTACAGCGCGCTTCATAGCGCGACGGAACATTACGCGACGCTCCAGCTGCTGAGCTACGCTCTGCGCAACCAGCATACCGTCGAGCTCCGGCTTGCGGATCTCTTCGATATTGATGTGCACAGGCACACCCATTTGCTTGGTCAGGTCCTGACGCAGTTTCTCAACATCTTCACCTTTCTTCCCGATAACGATACCTGGACGAGCGGTGTGGATGGTGATGCGTGCAGTTTGGGCCGGACGATGGATATCGATACGGCTTACGGACGCGCTTTTTAGTTTGTCTTGGAGGTATTCACGCACCTTCAGATCAGCGAACAAGTAGTCCGCATAAGTCCGACCGTCTGCGTACCAGACGGAGGTGTGCTCCTTGACGATTCCCAGGCGAATGCCAATGGGATGTACTTTCTGACCCATCTCTTCGACTCCGTTACTTGTCAGCAACCTTGACAGTGATATGGCAAGACCGCTTGACGATGCGATCAGCACGGCCTTTGGCACGTGGCATGATGCGCTTCAGCGAACGCCCTTCGTTGACGAAAACGGTGCTGACCTTCAGGTCATCAACGTCTGCGCCTTCGTTATGCTCGGCGTTGGCTACGGCCGACTCCAGCACTTTTTTCATGATCTCGGCGGCTTTCTTACTGCTGAAAGCCAACAGGTTGAGCGCTTCGCCCACCTTCTTCCCGCGGATCTGGTCGGCGACCAAGCGGGCTTTCTGGGCGGAGATTCGAGCGCCCGACAACTTAGCGGCTACTTCCATTTCCTTACCCCTTAACGCTTGGCTTTCTTGTCTGCCACGTGCCCGCGATAGTTGCGGGTACCGGCGAACTCGCCCAGTTTGTGGCCGACCATGTCTTCGTTAACGAGAACTGGGACGTGCTGACGACCGTTGTGTACTGCGATGGTCAGACCGACCATTTGTGGCAGGATCATCGAACGACGCGACCAAGTCTTAATTGGTTTGCGATCGTTCTTTTCCGCCGCCACTTCGATCTTCTTCAGTAGGTGAAGATCAATAAAAGGACCTTTTTTCAGAGAACGTGGCACTGTCGTATCCCTCTATTTACTTGCGACGACGGACGATCATTTTGTCGGTACGCTTATTACCACGAGTCTTCGCGCCCTTAGTCGGGAAGCCCCATGGCGATACCGGATGACGACCACCAGAGGTACGACCTTCACCACCACCATGTGGGTGGTCAACCGGGTTCATGGCAACACCACGAACGGTTGGGCGAACGCCACGCCAGCGCTTGGCACCAGCTTTACCCAGCGAACGCAGGCTGTGCTCGGAGTTCGAGACTTCGCCCAGGGTCGCACGGCATTCAGCCAGTACTTTACGCATTTCACCGGAACGCAGACGCAGGGTCACGTAAACGCCTTCACGAGCGATCAGCTGAGCCGAAGCACCAGCGGAACGAGCGATTTGTGCGCCTTTACCTGGCTTCAGTTCGATGCCGTGTACGGTGCTACCAACTGGAATGTTGCGCAGTTGCAGAGCGTTGCCCGGCTTGATCGGTGCCAGAGCACCTGCGATCAGCTGGTCGCCAGCGCTCACGCCTTTAGGGGCGATGATGTAGCGACGCTCGCCATCTGCGTACAGCAGCAGAGCGATGTGAGCAGTACGGTTTGGATCGTATTCGATACGCTCGACAGTGGCAGCGATGCCATCTTTGTCGTTGCGACGGAAGTCGACCAGACGATAATGCTGCTTATGACCACCACCGATGTGACGAGTGGTAATACGGCCATTGTTGTTACGACCACCAGACTTCGATTTTTTCTCGAGCAGCGGTGCGTGAGGAGCGCCTTTATGCAGCTCCTGGTTGACCACCTTGACCACAAAACGGCGGCCAGGGGAAGTCGGTTTGCATTTAACGATTGCCATGATGCACCCCTTCCTTACTCAGCACTGCTGCTGAAATCGAGATCTTGGCCTGGCTGAAGGGAGATAACTGCCTTCTTCCAGTCATTACGCTTGCCCAGACCGCGAGCGGTGCGCTTGCTCTTACCCAGAACGTTCAGGGTAGTAACACGCTCAACTTTCACGCTGAACAGGCTTTCGACGGCCTTCTTGATTTCCAGCTTGGTTGCGTCAGTAGCAACCTTGAAAACGAACTGGCCTTTCTTGTCTGCCAGAACCGTAGCCTTCTCGGAAACGTGCGGGCCAAGCAGAACTTTAAATACGCGTTCCTGGTTCATCCCAGCAGCTCCTCGAATTTCTTCACGGCCGACACGGTGATCAACACCTTGTCGTATGCGATCAGACTAACTGGATCGGAACCTTGCACGTCACGTACATCTACGTGTGGCAGGTTGCGAGCAGCCAGGTACAGGTTCTGATCAACAGCGTCCGACACGATCAGAACGTCGGTCAGGCTCATGTTGTTCAGTTTGCCCAGCAGGTCTTTGGTTTTCGGAGTTTCAACTGCGAAATCCTGAACCACAACCAGACGATCAGTACGCACCAGCTCAGCAAGGATGGAACGCATTGCTGCGCGGTACATCTTCTTGTTCAGCTTCTGGGAGTGATCTTGTGGACGAGCTGCGAAAGTGGTGCCGCCGCCGCGCCAGATTGGGCTACGGATAGTACCGGCACGAGCACGGCCAGTACCTTTCTGACGCCATGGGCGCTTACCGCCACCACGAACGTCGGAACGGGTCTTTTGCTGCTTGCTACCTTGACGGCCGCCGGCCATGTAGGCCACGACTGCTTGGTGAACCAGCGTCTCGTTGAACTCGCCGCCAAATGTCAGTTCGGAAACTTCGATCGCTTGAGCGTCATTTACATTTAATTGCATGTCAGCTTCCCCTTAACCGCGAGCCTTGGCTGCTGGACGTACAACCAGGTTGCCGCCAGTAGCGCCAGGAACAGCACCCTTGACCAACAACAGATTGCGTTCAGCGTCCACGCGCACTACTTCCAGGGACTGCACGGTCACGCGCTCAGCGCCCATATGACCGGACATTTTTTTGCCCTTGAATACACGACCAGGAGTCTGGCACTGGCCGATAGAGCCTGGGACGCGGTGGGATACGGAGTTACCGTGGGTGTTATCTTGCCCGCGGAAATTCCAACGCTTGATCGTACCCTGGAAGCCTTTACCTTTGGACTGACCGGTTACATCAACCAGTTGACCAGCGGCGAAGATTTCAGCGTTGATCAGATCGCCGGCCTGGTACTCGCCTTCTTCAAGGCGGAATTCCATTACGGTACGACCAGCGGCAACGTTCGCTTTAGCGAAGTGGCCAGCCTGAGCAGCTGTTACACGGGAAGCACGACGCTCGCCGACAGTGACTTGCACTGCACGATAGCCATCGGTTTCTTCAGTTTTGAACTGGGTGACGCGATTCGGCTCGATCTCAATGACCGTGACCGGAATGGAGACACCTTCTTCGGTGAAAATACGGGTCATACCCGCTTTACGACCGACTACACCAATAGTCATGTTGTAAACCTCATGAGTGTACGGGGCTTTCACCCGCTATGGCCGCCCATTTCAGAGCGTTACACGACTAAGACCGAGTCTTAGCCGAGGCTGATCTGCACTTCCACACCGGCCGCAAGATCAAGCTTCATAAGTGCATCAACGGTTTTATCCGTTGGCTGGACGATGTCCAGAACGCGCTTATGAGTGCGGATTTCGTACTGGTCACGCGCGTCTTTGTTGACGTGCGGGGAAACCAGAACGGTAAACCGCTCTTTACGGGTAGGCAGTGGAATTGGACCACGCACTTGAGCACCAGTACGTTTCGCGGTTTCCACGATTTCCTGGGTTGATTGGTCGATCAGGCGATGGTCAAAAGCCTTCAACCTGATACGGATTTGCTGATTTTGCATTGGATTTCAGACTCCGGCTGCTATTCCCACCGGGCGCAATACGCCCGTTAAAAGGAGGCGCAATTCTATAGACGCCCCAGATAGGTGTCAACCCAATAAAAAAGCCCCCGCTAAGCGGGGGCTTTTTCAACTCATCAAAGCTATCTCAAAAAAGAGATTACTCGATGATTTTGGCTACGACGCCAGCGCCGACGGTACGACCGCCTTCACGGATAGCGAAACGCAGACCGTCTTCCATCGCGATGGTTTTGATCAGGGTAACAGTCATCTGAATGTTGTCACCTGGCATTACCATTTCAACGCCTTCTGGCAGCTCGCAGTTACCAGTCACGTCAGTAGTACGGAAGTAGAACTGTGGACGGTAGCCTTTGAAGAACGGAGTGTGACGACCGCCTTCTTCCTTGCTCAGAACGTAAACTTCTGCGGTGAACTTGGTGTGCGGCTTAACCGAACCCGGCTTAACCAGAACCTGACCACGCTCAACGTCGTCACGCTTGGTGCCACGCAGCAGAACGCCGCAGTTCTCGCCAGCACGACCTTCGTCCAGCAGCTTGCGGAACATCTCAACACCGGTGCAGGTGGTGGTGGTGGTGTCACGCAGACCAACGATTTCCAGAGCATCTTGAACGCGAACGATACCGCGCTCGATACGACCAGTCACAACAGTACCGCGACCCGAGATCGAGAATACGTCTTCGATTGGCATCAGGAATGGCTTGTCGATCATACGAACTGGCTCAGGGATGTAGGTATCCAGAGTTTCAACCAGTTTACGAACGGCAGTGGTGCCCATTTCGTTGTCGTCTTTGCCTTCCAGCGCCATACGAGCCGAACCGATGATGATCGGAGTGTCGTCGCCTGGGAAGTCGTAGGTCGACAGCAGGTCGCGAACTTCCATCTCAACCAGTTCCAGCAGCTCAGCGTCGTCTACCAGGTCAGCCTTGTTCAGGAAAACCACGATGTACGGAACGCCTACCTGACGGGACAGCAGGATGTGCTCACGGGTTTGTGGCATCGGACCATCAGCGGCCGAGCAAACCAGGATCGCGCCGTCCATCTGGGCAGCACCGGTGATCATGTTCTTCACGTAGTCAGCGTGACCTGGGCAGTCAACGTGAGCGTAGTGACGAATAGTCGAGTTGTACTCAACGTGCGCGGTGTTGATGGTGATACCACGAGCTTTTTCTTCTGGAGCGCTGTCGATCTTGTCGAATTCAACTACGGCCGAACCGAAAACTTCGGAGCAGACGCGAGTCAGAGCAGCGGTCAGAGTGGTTTTACCGTGGTCAACGTGACCGATGGTGCCAACGTTTACGTGCGGTAGGGAACGATCAAATTTTTCTTTAGCCACGACAATTAACTCCTAGCCTAAAGGGGCTGAATCAGCCTTGTTTTTTGGTAACGGATTCGACGATGTGCGACGGAGCCGTATCGTATTTTTTGAATTCCATAGAGTAGCTTGCGCGACCCTGAGACATGGAACGGACGTCGGTCGCATAACCGAACATCTCACCCAGTGGAACCTCGGCACGGATAACCTTGCCAGACACTGTGTCTTCCATACCCTGGATCATGCCGCGACGACGGTTAAGGTCGCCCATCACATCACCCATATAGTCTTCAGGCGTAACAACCTCTACCGCCATGATCGGCTCAAGCAGCTCACCACCGCCCTTCTGGGCCAGTTGCTTGGTCGCCATGGAAGCAGCCACTTTAAACGCCATCTCGTTGGAGTCGACGTCGTGGTAAGAACCATCGAACACGGTAGCCTTCAGGCCGATCAGCGGATAGCCGGCAACAACGCCGTTCTTCATCTGCTCTTCGATACCCTTCTGGATAGCCGGGATGTATTCCTTAGGAACCACACCACCTACTACTTCGTTCACGAATTGCAGACCTTCCTGACCTTCGTCAGCAGGAGCAAAACGGATCCAGCAGTGACCGAACTGACCACGACCACCGGATTGACGAACGAACTTGCCTTCGATTTCGCAGTTCTTCGTGATGCGCTCACGGTACGAAACTTGAGGCTTGCCGATGTTGGCTTCGACGTTGAACTCACGGCGCATCCGGTCAACCAGGATGTCCAGGTGCAGCTCGCCCATGCCGGAGATGATCGTTTGACCAGTCTCTTCATCAGTTTTAACGCGGAAAGACGGGTCTTCCTGAGCAAGCTTGCCCAGAGCGATACCCATTTTTTCCTGGTCATCCTTGGTCTTAGGCTCTACGGCAACCGAAATAACCGGCTCCGGGAAGTCCATGCGAACCAGGATGATTGGCTTGTCAGCGTTGCAGAGGGTTTCACCGGTGGTGACGTCCTTCATGCCGATCAGGGCCGCGATGTCGCCAGCGCGTACTTCCTTGATCTCTTCACGGGCGTTTGCGTGCATTTGCACCATACGACCCACGCGCTCTTTCTTGCCTTTAACCGAGTTGATCACGCCGTCGCCGGAGTTCAACACGCCCGAGTAAACGCGGACGAAGGTCAAGGTACCCACGAATGGGTCGGTAGCGATCTTGAACGCCAAGGCCGCGAACGGCTCGTCGTCGCTTGCGTGACGCTCCATTTCCTCTTCCTCGTTATCAGGGTTGGAACCCTTGATAGCAGGAATGTCGGTCGGAGCAGGCAGGAAGTCGATAACGGCGTCGAGAACCAGGGGAACACCCTTGTTCTTGAAGGAAGAACCGCAAACAGCCAGAACGATTTCGCCGGCGATAGTACGTGCACGCAGAGCAGCCTTGATCTCTTCGATCGACAGCTCTTCGCCTTCCAGGTACTTGTTCATCAGGTCTTCGTTGGCTTCGGCAGCAGCCTCAACCATGTTGTTGCGCCACTCAGCAGCCAGCTCAGCCATGTCCGCAGGAATTTCCTTGCGAACCGGAACCATACCCTTGTCAGAGTCGTTCCAGTAAACGGCTTGCATGTTGATCAGGTCGATCTGGCCCTGGAAGTTGTCTTCCGAACCGATAGCCAGCTGGATCGGCACCGGAGTGTGACCCAGACGCTGCTTGATCTGACCGATCACGCGCAGGAAGTTAGCACCAGCACGGTCCATCTTGTTTACGTAAACAAGACGTGGAACGCCGTATTTGTTGGCCTGACGCCATACGGTTTCCGACTGAGGCTCAACACCCGAAGTACCGCAGAACACAACGACAGCGCCGTCGAGTACGCGCAGGGAACGTTCTACTTCAATGGTGAAGTCTACGTGGCCCGGGGTATCGATTACGTTGAAGCGATGCTCGTGAGCGTACTGCTTCTCGGAACCTTTCCAGAAGGCGGTAATGGCAGCAGAAGTAATGGTAATACCACGCTCCTGCTCCTGAACCATCCAGTCTGTGGTCGCGGCGCCGTCATGCACCTCGCCCATTTTGTGACTTTTGCCAGTGTAAAAAAGGACGCGCTCGGTGGTGGTGGTTTTACCAGCATCCACGTGAGCGACGATACCGATGTTACGGTAGCGACTAATCGGAGTAGTACGAGCCATAAAGCCCTCGCAAAATTAGTGAAGCTAAAATTAGAAGCGGTAGTGCGAGAAAGCTTTGTTAGCTTCGGCCATACGGTGCACGTCTTCACGCTTCTTAACAGCAGCACCTTTACCTTCAGCAGCATCCAGCAGCTCGCCAGCCAAGCGCAGAGCCATAGACTTCTCGCCGCGCTTACGGGCGAAGTCTACCAACCAGCGCATTGCCAGAGCGTTACGACGGGACGGACGAACTTCGACCGGAACCTGGTAAGTAGCACCACCAACGCGGCGCGACTTCACTTCGACCAGCGGAGCGATGGCGTCGAGTGCTTTTTCGAAGAGTTCCAGGGGATCGGTGCCAGCCTTACGGGTCGCAACGGTTTCCAGGGCACCATAAACGATACGCTCGGCAACGGCTTTCTTGCCGCTTTCCATAACGTGGTTCATGAATTTGGCGAGGATTTGGCTTCCGTATTTCGGATCGTCCAGAATCTCACGCTTTGCTGCTACGCGACGTCTTGGCATTGATAAGCCCTCAAACGGTCTTCAGGTTAGCTCGGGACAGATCCAGAGGATGCGCGCCCGACCTTACTCTTATCGACTCAATAAAATGAAAATCTGCAAAACGGCCGATTACTTCGGACGCTTGGTACCGTACTTCGAACGACCTTGGTTACGACCTTTAACACCGGAAGTATCCAGGGAGCCGCGAACGGTGTGGTAACGAACACCTGGCAAGTCTTTTACACGACCGCCGCGGATCAGTACCACGCTGTGCTCTTGCAGGTTGTGGCCTTCACCACCGATGTACGAGGAAACCTCGAAACCGTTGGTCAGACGCACACGGCATACTTTACGCAGTGCCGAGTTAGGTTTTTTCGGCGTAGTGGTGTACACACGGGTGCACACGCCACGACGTTGCGGGCAGTTCTGCAGCGCAGGTACGTCGGATTTCTCGACGATACGCTTACGCGGCTGACGTACCAGCTGGTTGATAGTTGCCATCTACTAGCTCCACTGTTGTCTTGCGACGCTATTGTCTTGCAAGAAAAGCAAAATGGCAGGAACGAATTCCCGCCAAATTTAGGGGATCAAGAGTCTAAAGAGGATCTTGTCCCCAGTCAAGGCAAGGCCCCGACCTCCCCGCTCGTCGAACCTCGACAAATTGTCTCGATTCGATGAACGGTTCGATCAGGGCCTTAGCTCATTTTTCGCAGAACTCAGTTACCGCTCGAGTTCAGCGCTTCGGTCAGTGCAGCTTCCACTTCACTGGCGCTTACGCGCAACGGTTTGTCTGCATCACGGCGACGTTTACGCTCGCTGTGATAAGCCAGACCGGTACCAGCCGGGATCAGACGACCCACGACCACGTTTTCTTTCAGGCCGCGCAGGTAATCGCGCTTGCCGGTTACGGCCGCTTCGGTCAGTACGCGGGTGGTTTCCTGGAAGGAAGCCGCGGAGATGAACGATTCGGTCGACAACGACGCCTTGGTGATACCCAGCAGAACGCGGGTGAACTTGGAGACAAATTTGTCTTCCGCGTTCAGACGCTCGTTCTCTACCAATACGTGAGTCAGTTCCATCTGGTCGCCCTTGATGAAGCTGGAATCGCCGGACTCGGAGATCTCAACTTTACGCAGCATCTGACGCAGGATGGTCTCGATGTGCTTGTCGTTGATCTTCACGCCTTGCAGACGGTAAACGTCCTGGATCTCGTTAACGATGTACTTGGCCAGCGCGCTCACACCCAGCAGACGCAGGATGTCGTGCGGATCGCTCGGGCCGTCGGAGATAACTTCGCCGCGGTTTACCTGTTCGCCTTCGAACACGTTCAGGTGACGCCACTTCGGAATCAGCTCTTCATACGGATCGCTACCGTCGTTCGGAGTGATGACCAGACGGCGCTTGCCCTTGGTCTCTTTACCGAACGCGATGGTGCCGCTGACTTCAGCCAGAATCGACGCTTCTTTCGGACGACGGGCTTCGAACAGGTCGGCAACACGCGGCAGACCACCGGTGATGTCACGGGTTTTCGAAGTTTCTTGCGGGATACGAGCGATAACATCACCGATCGCAATCTTCGCACCGTCCGCAACACCGACCAGGGCGTTAGCTGGCAGGAAGTACTGAGCGATAACGTCAGTGCCTGGCAGCAACAGATCCTTGCCGTTGTCATCGACCATCTTCACCGCAGGACGGATGTCCTTGCCGGCAGCCGGACGGTCTTTGGCATCGAGTACTTCAATGTTGGTCATACCGGTCAATTCGTCAGTCTGACGCTTGATCGTGATGCCTTCTTCCATGCCCACGTAGGTCACGGTACCTTTCATTTCGGTAACGATCGGGTGAGTGTGCGGATCCCACTTGGCCACGATTGCGCCAGCGTCGACCTTGTCACCTTCTTTAACCGAAATCACAGCACCGTACGGCAGCTTGTAACGCTCGCGCTCACGACCGAAGTCATCAGCGATTGCCAGCTCACCGGAACGGGACACAGCAACCAGGTTGCCATCCACACGCTCAACGTGTTTCAGGTTGTGCAGACGGACGGTACCGCCATTCTTCACCTGAACGCTGTCGGCTGCGGAAGTACGGCTTGCCGCACCACCGATGTGGAACGTACGCATCGTCAGCTGGGTACCCGGCTCACCGATGGACTGGGCAGCGATAACGCCGACCGCTTCACCGATGTTCACCTGGTGACCACGAGCCAGGTCGCGGCCGTAGCACTTGGCGCAAATGCCATAGCGGGTTTCGCAACTGATCGGCGAACGCACGATCACTTCGTCGATGCTGTTCAGCTCGATGAACTCGACCCACTTCTCGTCTACCAGGGTGCCAGCAGGAACGATGACGTCCTCGGTACCCGGCTTGAATACGTCACGGGCGATAACACGACCCAATACGCGCTCACCCAACGGCTCTACAACGTCACCGCCTTCAATGTGCGGAGTCATCAGCAGACCGTGTTCGGTGCCGCAATCGATCTCGGTTACAACCAGATCCTGCGCAACGTCTACCAGACGACGAGTCAGGTAACCGGAGTTCGCAGTTTTCAACGCGGTATCCGCCAGACCTTTACGAGCACCGTGAGTGGAGATGAAGTACTGAAGTACGCTCAAACCTTCACGGAAGTTCGCAGTAATCGGCGTTTCAATGATGGAACCGTCCGGCTTGGCCATCAGACCACGCATACCGGCCAGCTGACGGATCTGTGCTGCGGAACCCCGCGCACCCGAGTCAGCCATCATGTACATCGAGTTGAACGACTCTTGATCGACTTCGACGCCGTGACGGTCGATGACTTTCTCTTTCGAGAGGTTGGCCATCATTGCCTTGGAGACTTCGTCGTTCGCTTTCGACCAAAGGTCGATCACTTTGTTGTACTTCTCGCCCTGGGTTACCAGGCCGGAGGCGTACTGGCTCTCGATCTCTTTCACTTCGTCGGTGGCTGCACCGATGATGCGGGCTTTTTCATCCGGGATAACGAAGTCGTTAACACCGATGGAAACGCCGGAGATGGTCGAGTAGGCAAAACCGGTGTACATCAACTGGTCAGCGAAGATCACGGTCTCTTTCAGACCAACCACGCGGTAGCACTGGTTGATCAGCTTGGAGATCGCCTTTTTCTTCATCGGCAGGTTGACGACGTCGAACGACAGACCTTTTGGCACAACCTGGAACAGCAGCGCACGGCCGACAGTGGTGTCGACGATACGGGTACCGCTCACGCTGTTGCCGTCACGATCGTTCACGGTTTCGTTGATACGAACCTTGATCTTGGCGTGCAGTGCGGCTTCGCCGGCACGGAACACACGGTCAACTTCCTGCAGATCCGCGAACACACGACCTTCGCCCTTGGCGTTGATCGCTTCACGAGTCATGTAGTACAGACCCAATACAACGTCCTGCGACGGAACGATGATTGGCTCACCGTTGGCTGGCGACAGAATGTTGTTGGTCGACATCATCAACGCACGCGCTTCGAGCTGGGCTTCCAGCGTCAGCGGTACGTGCACGGCCATTTGGTCGCCGTCGAAGTCGGCGTTGTACGCGGCGCAGACCAGCGGGTGCAGCTGGATAGCCTTACCTTCGATCAGTACCGGCTCAAACGCCTGGATACCCAGACGGTGAAGGGTCGGTGCACGGTTGAGAAGAACCGGGTGTTCGCGAATCACTTCAGCGAGAACGTCCCAAACTTCCGGCAGCTCGCGCTCGACCATTTTCTTGGCCGCTTTGATGGTGGTCGCCAGACCACGCATTTCCAGCTTGCCGAAAATGAACGGTTTGAACAGCTCGAGAGCCATCTTCTTCGGCAGACCGCACTGATGCAGACGCAGGGTCGGGCCTACGGTAATTACCGAACGGCCGGAGTAGTCAACACGCTTACCGAGCAAGTTCTGACGGAAACGACCTTGTTTACCCTTGATCATGTCAGCCAGGGATTTCAGAGGACGCTTGTTCGAACCGGTGATAGCGCGGCCACGACGACCGTTGTCGAGCAGTGCGTCGACAGCTTCCTGCAACATACGCTTTTCGTTGCGCACGATGATGTCCGGAGCGGACAGATCCAGCAGGCGCTTCAAACGGTTGTTACGGTTGATCACTCGACGATACAGATCGTTGAGGTCAGAAGTCGCGAAACGACCGCCATCCAGCGGGACCAGTGGACGCAGATCTGGTGGCAGAACCGGCAGAACGGTCAGCACCATCCACTCTGGCAGGTTGCCGGAACCCTGGAAGGCTTCCATCAACTTCAGACGCTTGGACAGCTTCTTGATCTTGGTTTCGGAGTTGGTTTGCGGAATTTCTTCACGCAGACGGCCAATCTCGTGCTCCAGGTCGATAGCGTGCAGCAGTTCACGGACAGCTTCAGCACCCATGCGGGCGTCGAAGTCATCACCGAACTCTTCCAGCGCTTCGAAGTACTGCTCATCGTTCAGCAGCTGACCTTTTTCAAGAGTGGTCATGCCCGGATCGATAACGACATAGCTCTCGAAGTAGAGAACGCGTTCGATATCACGCAGGGTCATGTCCATCAGCAGGCCGATACGGGACGGCAGCGATTTCAGGAACCAGATGTGGGCAACCGGCGAAGCCAGCTCGATGTGCGCCATGCGCTCACGACGAACCTTGGCCAGTGCAACTTCAACGCCGCACTTCTCGCAGATCACACCACGATGCTTCAAGCGCTTGTACTTACCGCACAGGCACTCGTAATCCTTTACCGGGCCAAAGATCTTGGCGCAGAACAGACCGTCACGCTCGGGTTTGAACGTACGGTAGTTGATGGTTTCCGGCTTTTTAACTTCACCGAACGACCACGAGCGGATCATCTCAGGCGAGGCCAATCCGATACGGATGGCGTCGAACTCTTCGACTTGACCCTGGTTTTTCAGCAAATTCAGTAGGTCTTTCAAGGCCTTTCCTCCTGGCGGAGCAGAGAGCGGGCAATCCTGCCCCGCTCTCGATCGCGTCACGTGTTATTCGGTTTCCAGATCGATATCGATGCCGAGGGAACGAATTTCCTTGATCAACACGTTGAAGGACTCGGGCATGCCCGGCTCCATACGGTGATCGCCGTCCACGATGTTTTTGTACATCTTGGTCCGGCCGTTCACATCGTCCGACTTCACTGTGAGCATTTCTTGCAGAGTGTAAGCAGCACCGTATGCTTCCAGTGCCCAGACCTCCATCTCCCCGAAACGCTGACCACCGAACTGTGCCTTACCACCCAGCGGCTGCTGGGTAACCAGGCTGTACGAACCGGTAGAACGCGCGTGCATCTTGTCGTCTACCAAGTGGTTCAGCTTCAGCATGTACATGTAGCCAACGGTAACTGGACGCTCGAACTTGTTGCCGGTACGGCCGTCGGTCAGCTGCATCTGGCCGCTTTCTGGCAGGTCCGCCAGTTTCAGCATGGCCTTGATTTCGCTTTCCTTGGCACCGTCGAACACTGGAGTGGCCATTGGAACGCCGCCACGCAGGTTCTTCGCCAGATCCAGGATTTCCTGATCGGAGAAGCTGTCCAGATCTTCGTTACGACCGCCGATCTGGTTGTAGATCTCGTCCAGGAAGGTACGCAGTTCAGCGACTTTACGCTGCTCTTCGACCATCCGGTTGATCTTCTCGCCCAGGCCTTTGGCCGCGAGGCCCAGGTGGGTTTCAAGGATCTGACCAACGTTCATACGCGAAGGTACGCCCAGCGGGTTGAGGACCACGTCGACCGGTGTGCCATTGGCATCGTGCGGCATGTCTTCAACCGGCATGATCACGGAGACCACACCTTTGTTACCGTGACGACCGGCCATCTTGTCGCCCGGCTGGATGCGACGACGGATTGCCAGGTAAACCTTGACGATCTTCAGCACGCCTGGAGCCAGGTCATCGCCCTGCTGCAGTTTGCGCTTCTTGTCTTCGAACTTGTCGTCCAGCAGACGGCGACGATCAACGATGTAGGCCTGAGCCTTCTCGAGCTGCTCGTTCAGAGCATCTTCAGCCATGCGCAGTTTGAACCACTGACCATGCTCAAGACCGTCGAGTACTTCGTCGGTGATGTCCTGACCTTTCTTCAGGCCCGCGCCGCCTTCAGCCTTGTGGCCTACCAGAGCGGAACGCAGACGTTCGAAGGTCGCGCCTTCAACGATGCGGAACTCTTCGTTCAGATCCTTGCGGATCTCGTCCAGCTGGGTCTTCTCGATCGACAGGGCACGAGCATCACGCTCAACGCCGTCACGAGTGAAGACCTGCACGTCGATGACAGTACCTTTGGTACCGGTAGGTACACGCAGGGAAGTGTCTTTAACGTCGCTGGCTTTTTCACCGAAGATCGCACGCAGCAGTTTTTCTTCCGGAGTCAGTTGGGTCTCGCCTTTCGGAGTGACCTTACCTACCAGGATGTCGCCTGCGCCAACTTCAGCACCTACGTAAACGATACCGGCTTCGTCCAGCTTGTTCAGTGCAGCTTCACCCACGTTCGGGATGTCCGCAGTGATTTCCTCTGGGCCAAGCTTGGTGTCACGAGCCACGCAGGTCAGTTCCTGGATGTGGATCGTGGTGAAGCGGTCTTCCTGAACCACACGCTCGGACAGGCAGATGGAGTCTTCGAAGTTGAAGCCGTTCCATGCCATGAACGCGATGCGCATGTTCTGACCCAGTGCCAGTTCACCCATATCGGTGGACGGGCCGTCGGCCATGATGTCGCTACGCTGAACGCGATCACCTTTGCTCACCAGCGGACGCTGGTTGATGCAGGTGTTCTGGTTCGAGCGGGTGTACTTGGTCAGGTTGTAGATGTCGACACCAGCTTCGCCGGTTTCAACTTCGTCATCGGCAACACGAACCACGATACGGCTGGCATCAACGGAGTCGATCACGCCGCCACGACGAGCCACGACGCAAACGCCGGAGTCGCGAGCCACGTTACGCTCCATGCCGGTACCTACCAGCGGCTTGTCAGCACGCAGGGTTGGTACAGCTTGACGCTGCATGTTCGAACCCATCAACGCACGGTTGGCGTCGTCGTGCTCGAGGAACGGAATCAGCGACGCTGCAACCGAAACTACCTGCTTCGGCGAAACGTCCATCAAGGTGACTTCTTCAGGCGCCTTGACGGTGAATTCGTTCAGGTGACGTACGGCTACCAGTTCGTCGATCAGGACTTTCTGGTCGTTCATGGTCGCCGAAGCCTGCGCGATCACGTGATCGGCTTCTTCAATAGCGGACAGGAACACGATCTCGTCGGTAACCACACCCTCTTTCACCACACGGTACGGGCTTTCGAGGAAGCCGTACTGGTTGGTGCGAGCGTAAGCAGCCAGGGAGTTGATCAGACCGATGTTCGGACCTTCCGGAGTTTCAATCGGGCAGACACGACCGTAGTGAGTCGGGTGTACGTCACGAACTTCGAAGCCCGCGCGCTCACGAGTCAGACCGCCAGGGCCGAGTGCAGAAACACGACGCTTGTGGGTAATCTCGGACAGCGGGTTGTTCTGGTCCATGAACTGCGAGAGCTGGCTGGAACCGAAGAACTCCTTCACCGCCGCAGCCACAGGCTTGGCGTTGATCAGGTCTTGCGGCATCAGACCTTCGCTTTCGGCCATCGACAGACGCTCTTTGACCGCACGCTCAACACGTACCAGGCCAACGCGGAACTGGTTCTCGGCCATTTCGCCTACGCAGCGAACACGACGGTTACCCAGGTGGTCGATGTCGTCGACGATGCCTTTACCGTTACGGATGTCGACCAGAGTCTTCAGTACCGCGACGATGTCTTCCTTGCACAGCACGCCCGAACCTTCGATCTCGGTACGACCGATACGACGGTTGAACTTCATCCGGCCGACCGCAGACAGGTCATAACGCTCAGGGCTGAAGAACAGGTTGTTGAACAGGGTTTCGGCAGCGTCTTTGGTTGGCGGCTCGCCTGGACGCATCATGCGATAGATTTCGACCAGCGCTTCCAATTGGTTGCTGGTGGAATCGATCTTCAGAGTGTCGGAGACGAACGGACCGCAGTCGATATCGTTGGTGTAGAGCGTTTCGATGCGAACGACGCCGGCCTTGGCGATTTTCGCCAGGACTTCAGTCGACAGCTCGGTGTTGCACTCTGCCAGGATTTCGCCGGTAGCCGGATGCACGATGACCTTGGCGGTGGTGCGACCCAGGACGTAGTCCAGAGGCACGTCCAGCTCTTTGATCCCGGCTTTTTCCAGCTGGTTGATGTGACGGGCAGTGATACGACGACCCTGCTCGACAATTACCTTGCCTTTGTCATCCTGGATGTCGAGGACTGCAACTTCACCACGCAGGCGCTGAGGCACCAGTTCCAGGCTCAGGGTTTCACCCTTAACGTGGAATACGTTGGTGGTGTAGAACGCGTCCAGTACTTCTTCGGTGGTATAGCCGAGCGCGCGCAGCAGAACCGAGGCCGGCAGCTTGCGACGACGGTCGATACGTACGAATACGCAGTCCTTCGGGTCGAACTCGAAGTCCAGCCACGAACCGCGGTAAGGAATGATGCGCGCGGAGTACAGCAGTTTACCGGAGCTGTGCGTCTTGCCACGGTCGTGGTCGAAGAACACGCCCGGGGAGCGGTGCAACTGGGAAACGATTACACGCTCGGTACCGTTGATTACGAAGGTACCGTTCTCAGTCATCAGGGGGATTTCACCCATGTAGACTTCTTGCTCTTTGATGTCCTTGATCGCTTTGTTCGACGACTCTTTGTCGAAAATGATCAGGCGCACTTTTACCCGCAAAGGTACGGCGAAAGTTACACCGCGCAATACGCATTCTTTGACATCAAATGCCGGTTCGCCCAGGCGATAACCGACGTACTCCAGCGCAGCATTGCCGGAGTAGCTGATGATCGGGAAAACGGATTTGAAGGCCGCATGCAGGCCCACGTCGCGGAACTGATCTTTAGTCGCTCCCGCTTGCAAGAATTCACGATACGAATCCAGCTGGATGGCCAGGAGGTAAGGCACATCCATGACGTCCGGCAACTTGCTAAAGTCCTTGCGGATACGTTTTTTCTCAGTATATGAGTAAGCCATCAGCGTTCCCCAGCTTGGTCACCTGCTTGTTTGGCCCCTCCCGACGGGAGCAGCCAGAAAATCGTGCAAACCCCATGGTTTGCGCCACCGCATCGGGTGGTTACAGCTCGTTATCAGCACCGACCCAGTCGGCTGCCAATAACGGAAAAAGGCCGGTGGCAAGAGCCACCAGCCATCAGCCTGTCGCTTGACGCTCGGGCTGGAGGAGCAAAGTCGATACTTATTTCAGCTCGACTTTAGCGCCTGCTTCTTCCAGCTTCTTCTTGGCGTCTTCAGCAGCTTCTTTCGAAACGCCTTCAGCTACAACCTGAGGAGCGCCGTCTACTTTCTCTTTGGCTTCTTTCAGGCCCAGACCGGTCAGTTCACGAACTGCCTTGATCACGTTAACCTTCTTCTCGCCAGCTTCCAGCAGAACAACGTTGAACTCGGTTTGCTCTTCAACAGCAGCAGCAGCTACAGCTGGGCCAGCCGAAGCAGCAGCAGCGGTAACACCGAAGGTTTCTTCCATCGCTTTGATCAGCTCAACGATTTCCACTACGGATTTCTGGCCGATTGCTTCGATGATTTGTTCGTTAGTCAGAGACATGACTCAATTCCTGAATTGGGGGACGGCCTACGCGACCATCGAAATAAACAAAAAACGCGAGAAGCTGACGAGCCTTAGGCTGCAGCGGCTTCTTTCTGGTCGCGAATTGCCGCCAGAGTACGAGCCAATTTGCTGGTAGCGCCTTGAATCACGCTCATCAGCTGGGAAATTGCTTCGTCACGGGTCGGCAGAGTTGCCAGAACGTCGATCTGATTAGCTGCGAGGAACTTGCCCTCGAACGCAGCTGCCTTGATCTCGAACTTGTCCTGACCCTTCGAAAACTCTTTGAAAATACGAGCAGCAGCGCCCGGATGTTCGTTCGAGAATGCGATCAGGGTCGGGCCGGTGAACACGTCGTTGAGGACACTGTATTGAGTGTCAGCAACAGCGCGCTTGAGCAGGGTGTTACGTACAACACGTACGTAAACGCCAGCTTCACGAGCCTCTTTACGGAGTCCGGTCATTGCGCCTACTGTTACGCCACGGGCATCAACCACGACAGCGGACAGAGCGACTTTGGCAGCCTCGTTGACTTCAGCGACGATGGCCTTCTTGTCTTCGAGATTAATTGCCACGGGTTTAACTCCTGCTTGTTACCGTTTCACTCGATCGAAACCGAATGTCGTTTTGGTGTCTGATTCGGTAAGGAACCGGGAGCACCATCTGCGTAGGCTTGAGGTTTAAGACTTGCGCCGCCTACGGTCTTGGATAGCCCCCGCCAGGCAGGGACCCCAATCTTTCGATTGGCACGATAACTCGTGCCAATTTTGTCTTACGCGTCCAGCGAGCTCTGGTCGATGACCAGACCTGGGCCCATAGTGGTGCTCAGGGTAACGCGCTTGACGTAGATACCTTTCGAGGAAGCTGGCTTGATACGCTTCAGATCAGCGATCAGGGCTTCAACGTTTTCCTTCAGCTTGACGGCATCGAAGCCGATCTTGCCAACGGAAGTGTGGATGATGCCGTTTTTGTCGGTGCGATAACGAACCTGACCAGCCTTGGCGTTTTTAACCGCGGTGGCTACGTCTGGAGTTACGGTGCCGACTTTCGGGTTAGGCATCAGGCCACGCGGACCGAGGATCTGACCCAGTTGACCTACAACGCGCATGGCATCCGGGGATGCGATCACTACGTCATAGTTCAGGTCGCCGCCTTTCATTTCGGCAGCCAGGTCGTCCATACCTACACGGTCAGCGCCGGCAGCCAGAGCGGCCTCAGCAGCTGGACCCTGGGTGAACACAGCAACGCGAACGGTCTTGCCAGTGCCGTGTGGCAGCACAGTAGCGCTACGAACAACCTGGTCGGATTTACGCGGGTCTACGCCCAGGTTTACAGCAACGTCAAACGACTCGCTGAACTTGACAGTCGACAGCTCGGCCAGCAGTGCAGCGGCGTCTACAAAGTTGTAGGCCTTGCCTGCTTCGATTTTGCCGGCGATAGCCTTTTGACGCTTGGTCAGCTTAGCCATTACACACCCTCCACGTTAAGGCCCATGCTACGAGCAGAACCGGCGATAGTACGCACGGCTGCATCCATATCAGCTGCAGTCAGATCCGCGTTTTTGGTTTTCGCGATTTCTTCCAGCTGAGCACGGGTAACAGTGCCAACCTTAACGGTGTTCGGACGAGCGGAACCGCTGGTCAGACCGGCCGCCTTCTTCAGCAGAACCGAAGCAGGGGTGGATTTGGTTTCGAAAGTGAAGCTACGGTCGCTGTAGACAGTGATGATCACTGGAGTCGGCAGACCAGCTTCCAGGCCCTGGGTACGGGCGTTGAAAGCTTTGCAGAATTCCATGATGTTCACGCCGTGCTGACCCAGAGCAGGACCAACAGGTGGACTTGGGTTAGCCTGAGCGGCCTTCACTTGCAGCTTGATGTAAGCGGTAATCTTCTTGGCCATGAGGCACTCCAATTACGGGTTCGATCGCCTCGAAAGGCTCCCCGGTTACTTGCGCGTTTATCCCAGTGACGACAAAACCCCACAGCCTAGGGCTGCGGGGTTGGGATGCTTGTCCAGTTAGACCTTTTCGACCTGACTGAACTCCAACTCTACCGGAGTAGAGCGACCGAAAATGAGCACCGCCACTTGGATCCGGCTCTTTTCGTAGTTAACTTCCTCAACAACACCGTTAAAGTCAGCGAAAGGACCGTCATTGACACGAACGGTTTCACCTGGCTCGAACAACGTCTTCGGCTTCGGCTTGTCGCTACCGTCAGCAACGCGACGCAGGATCGCCTCTGCTTCTTTATCAGTGATTGGTGCAGGCTTATCAGCAGTACCGCCGATAAAACCCATCACCCGAGGAGTATCCTTGACCAAGTGCCAAGTACCCTCGTTCATATCCATCTGGACCAGCACATAGCCAGGGAAGAACTTACGTTCGCTTTTGCGCTTCTGGCCATTACGCATTTCAACCACTTCTTCAGTGGGAACCAGAATTTCGCCGAAGCCATCTTCCATGCCAGCCAGCTTTACACGCTCGATCAGCGAGCGCATTACATGCTTCTCGTAACCCGAGTAAGCATGCACAACGTACCAACGCTTAGCCACGGGACACCCTTAGCCGACAATCAAGGAAACAAGCCAGCCGAGCAGGGAATCAAGCCCCCACAACAGCAACGCCATAACCAGAACAACAGCCACAACAATCAACGTGGTCTGCGTGGTTTCTTGGCGAGTTGGCCATACGACTTTACGAATCTCGGTGCGAGCTTCCTTAACCAGTACAAAGAAAGACTTGCCCTTGGCAGTCTGCAGGCCTACAAAGGCAGCTACAGCAGCAATGACAAGCAATGCGAGTACACGGTACAGGATCGGCGAAGCAGAGTAATACTGATTGCCTACAACGCCAACAATCACCAAAGCGACCACTACAAGCCACTTAAGCAGATCGAAGCGAGAGCCTTGAGCTTCAGCCTTAGGAGTCATCTATGAAGATCCTGTGAAAAGAAAGCCAGACACACCGAGTGAATCTGGCAGGTCAGGAGGGAATCGAACCCCCAACCTACGGTTTTGGAGACCGTCGCTCTGCCAATTGAGCTACTGACCTAAAACAAAATCAGGCCGACCATTATGCCGGCCTGAAAAATACATTACAACTACTTACTCGATGATTTTGGCTACGACGCCAGCGCCGACGGTACGACCGCCTTCACGGATAGCGAAACGCAGACCGTCTTCCATCGCGATGGTTTTGATCAGGGTAACAGTCATCTGAATGTTGTCACCTGGCATTACCATTTCAACGCCTTCTGGCAGCTCGCAGTTACCAGTCACGTCAGTAGTACGGAAGTAGAACTGTGGACGGTAGCCTTTGAAGAACGGAGTGTGACGACCGCCTTCTTCCTTGCTCAGAACGTAAACTTCTGCGGTGAACTTGGTGTGCGGCTTAACCGAACCCGGCTTAACCAGAACCTGACCACGCTCAACGTCGTCACGCTTGGTGCCACGCAGCAGAACGCCGCAGTTCTCGCCAGCACGACCTTCGTCCAGCAGCTTGCGGAACATCTCAACACCGGTGCAGGTGGTGGTGGTGGTGTCACGCAGACCAACGATTTCCAGAGCATCTTGAACGCGAACGATACCGCGCTCGATACGACCAGTCACAACAGTACCGCGACCCGAGATCGAGAATACGTCTTCGATTGGCATCAGGAATGGCTTGTCGATCATACGAACTGGCTCAGGGATGTAGGTATCCAGAGTTTCAACCAGTTTACGAACGGCAGTGGTGCCCATTTCGTTGTCGTCTTTGCCTTCCAGCGCCATACGAGCCGAACCGATGATGATCGGAGTGTCGTCGCCTGGGAAGTCGTAGGTCGACAGCAGGTCGCGAACTTCCATCTCAACCAGTTCCAGCAGCTCAGCGTCGTCTACCAGGTCAGCCTTGTTCAGGAAAACCACGATGTACGGAACGCCTACCTGACGGGACAGCAGGATGTGCTCACGGGTTTGTGGCATCGGACCATCAGCGGCCGAGCAAACCAGGATCGCGCCGTCCATCTGGGCAGCACCGGTGATCATGTTCTTCACGTAGTCAGCGTGACCTGGGCAGTCAACGTGAGCGTAGTGACGAATAGTCGAGTTGTACTCAACGTGCGCGGTGTTGATGGTGATACCACGAGCTTTTTCTTCTGGAGCGCTGTCGATCTTGTCGAATTCAACTACGGCCGAACCGAAAACTTCGGAGCAGACGCGAGTCAGAGCAGCGGTCAGAGTGGTTTTACCGTGGTCAACGTGACCGATAGTGCCGACGTTGACGTGCGGTAGGGAACGATCAAATTTTTCCTTAGCCATCGATATCACCCCTCACAGAAGAAATAAGCAAACAACCCTAGCCATTAAAACAAAGGCAGATATTTTCATATCTGCCTTGTTATATGGAGCTCTTGAGCGGATTTGAACCGCTGACCTCACCCTTACCAAGGGTGTGCTCTACCAACTGAGCTACAAGAGCGTAACACTTTGCACAACCTGCAAACTTGGAGCGGGTAGCGGGAATCGAACCCGCATCATCAGCTTGGAAGGCTGAGGTTCTACCACTAAACTATACCCGCGGAGCCTGCAGCTCACGCTAAAATCTGGTGGAGGGAGAAGGATTCGAACCTTCGAAGTCGTAGACGTCAGATTTACAGTCTGATCCCTTTGGCCGCTCGGGAACCCCTCCTAATCAGGCCGGCATTCTATACTATGCCAAACCCTTGTCAAGCATTTTCTCATTTAAAAACCTGAGGTTAGCTGCTTTGACATCACCCTACCGCTTCAACCTTTTCAGGTCTTCGCTGTGGAGCGGGCGCCATTCTATGCAAACTATTCCGCAGGTGCAACCCCCTCGCACAGCATTATTTTGTGTTTTAACTCATTGAATTCCTTGGAAAGGTTTTGCAACTGAGTATCACCCAGGAAACGCTGGGTTTCAGGCGTGATTCGGAACCAATATGCATTGCTGGAAAGGTCTTTCGGCAAAGGCTGAGCTTTCGCACCAAGCTCACTCAGGCGCTGTTCCAGCGCCTGCGCAGTTTCAGGACGACCCGAACCACCTATATATAGACACTGCCCATCAGCCTTCGCACCTCGCGAGGCATCACCAGCCTCACTCAGCAAACGGATATCCTGCTGCGAACCACGATAAAGACTGAGAGGCGTGACGTCCTTTGCACGCAATGGAGCCTCCTGTTGATGCCAGACGTAATAAAACACATTGAGTACCAGAAGCAGGAGAAACAACCAACGCATACAAACCTCAGGACAAAGGACATGCCATAGCCAAACCTACGAACACCAAATCGGAAACGACCCGAGCCTCAGGCGCGACATCCGACACCAACTCGGCATCACCACCTGTGATGAAGACACTGAAGCTTTCACCCCAGTAGGAGCGCGCCATCTCCAACTGCGTCAATACGAATCCTCTGAGCATCAACGAACAGCCACGCTCCACCGCCTCGACCGTATTGCGCCCAGGAGCGTGACTCGCCAATGCCCGTTCCGCCGCCAGATCGCCATAGCGAATCTTTCGAGTATGCGTACGCAATTGATTGCGCATTAGCGGCATACCAGGACCAATGAAGCCTCCCAGGTGCTCACCATCCGACGAGATGAAATCAGCAGTCACCGCTGTCCCGAAATCGAGAACCAGGCAAGCCCCACCAGCCAGATGAAAACCACCGAGCATCGCCAGCCAACGATCAAGGCCTAAACGCTCGTAGTCTTCGTAACCATTTTTGACGCCGGACATTTCGCGAGCAGGTGTCGCACAGACAACGGAAATATCGAACTCACGCTTGAGAAAACCAATCAGCAAATTGGTCTCATCTTCAGTTCTCACACTGACAAGGCGGCATTTGCCGAGAGACAATTTATCGAGCGAACGAAGGCCGCTGACCAATGCCTCATCGGAGTCGACCACCCCTTCCGCGACCAGGGCACCTGCCTCGGCATCCAGCACCCGCCACTTGATAAAACTGTTTCCGCAATCAAGCTCAAGAATCATCACGCAACCTCAAGCTGAGCTCACCACCACTAAAGACTTTCTCCACGCCATCCACCTTCAGCCGTAGCGCACCTTGATTATCGATCCCCAGCACCACGCCATCTATCTGATTGACACCCGCCGTGAGAGAAACCGGCAGTCCCTGCCATAAGTGATTCGCTTCCCACTCCGCCTGAAGCGCAGAGAAACCTCCTGACTGATGACGCTGCAGATAAAGCTGCAACTGTTTGCTCAGCTCAACCACCAGAACATTGCGATCACAAGTTTTTCCCGACTCGAGCCGTATCGAGGTCCATTGCTGATCAACCTCGTCAGCGGCCTGCATGTTCACGTTAATGCCAACACCCAGCACTACATGACACACGTCTGCCGGATCTCCGACCAGTTCCAGCAAGATCCCGGCGATTTTTTTGCGCCCAGCCAAAACGTCATTGGGCCACTTCAGCCCCGCACCCGGCACCCCAAGCGCACGGAGGGTTTGCATGACCGCGAGACCGACAACAAGACTTAGTCCTTCAAGTTGACGCATCCCACCATCAATACGCAATACGAGACTGTAATAGAGGTTCTCGGCAAACGGACTTACCCATTTGCGACCTCTACGACCACGTCCGGAGATTTGCCGTTCAGCCAGTACCATAAAGGGCGCCATTTGACCCCGATCAACGGCACGCAGCGACTCTGCGTTAGTAGAGTCGATGGAGTCGAAGACACTCACAGGCCAGCCGGCAAGACTTTCCTCTATCTTGAGCGAGTCAAGCAACTCCAGTGGTGAGGCCAACTGGTAGCCTCGCCCCCGGACTTTATGTATGGATAGCCCAAGCTCAGCCTCCAGGTGTTGAAGCTGCTTCCACACTGCACTTCGACTAATTCCCAGGGCAACTCCCAGAGCCTGACCGGAATGGAATCGCCCATCCTTCAGAAGGTTCAACAACGTCAGCATGCAGGTCTCGCCTCGGAATGAGGCCCGAATAATAGCCATGCACCGAGCTGTTGCATAGAATTCAAACAACCCGCTTTCCTGCGGGCAAAACAAAACCCCAACTGCTTTCGCAATTGGGGTTTCGGAATTTAATCTTGACGATGACCTACT